>NZ_JBVHWW010000011.1:106424-198647 GCF_055563995.1 Streptomyces sp. NPDC029164
CAACCCAAAGAGAAGGTGGGTTGGGAGGGGGTGTGCACTCTTCCTCTCTCCACCCCCCCCCCCCCCCCCCCCCCCCCCCCCCCCCCCCCACCCCCCCCCCGGGGCCGTCGGCGTACCCGGGGTGTCTCCCGGGTTCGTCCGGGGGAGGCTGCGGCCGGAATCTACGGGCCGGTAACCTCGGGCCCATGAGCAAGCCGCCGCGCCTGACCCTGCCCTCCGCCGCCCGCGCGTACCTCCTCACCACCGAGCGCGGCGCCTTCGCCGTGCACGAAGCCGGTGAGCCCGTCCGCGGCACCGCCCTGCTGGTCCCGGGTTTCACGGGCAGCAAGGAGGACTTCATCGGCCTCCTTGAGCCGCTGGCCGCCGCCGGATACCGGGTGGTCGCCGTCGACGGGCGCGGCCAGTACGAGAGCCCGGGCCCGCGCGAGGAGGCGCCGTACGCCCTGGAGGAGCTGGCGCTGGACGTGCTCGCGCAGGTCCGCGCCCTGGGATCGGACCGCGTGCACCTGGTCGGACACTCCCTCGGCGGGCTGATCTCGCGCGCCGCGGTGCTCCGCGATGCCTCGCCCTTCGCCTCGCTCACCCTGTTGAGCAGCGGGCCCGCCGCGATCACCGAGGAGCAGCAGGCGCGTACGAAGCTGCTGGTGGCGGCGCTGGAGGCGATGGGCGGGGACATGCCCGCCATCTGGGCGGCGATGCGGGCCTACGACCCGCAGGACGCGGCCGCGGACTCCGCCGAGCTGGCGGAGTTCCTGCGGGGACGCTGGGTGGCGACCGTTCCCGAGCAGTTGATCGTCACGGGCCGGGTGCTGATCTCCGAGCCCGACCGGGTGGCGGAGCTGGGCCGGACCGGGCTGCCGAAGCTGGTCCTGTCGGGATCCGTCGACGACGCGTGGCCGGTCCCGCTGCTGGACGAGATGGCCCGGCACCTGGGCGCCGAGCGGGTGGTCGTCCCCGGGACGGGGCACTCCCCGAACGCCGAGGATCCGCTCGTCACGGCCGCCGCGCTGGCCGCCTTCTGGGACGCCTGCGCCGACTAGTACTTAGCTAGTGAAAAAATTTCCTTAGCGTAGGGAATGATTGCGGCTTACACTTCGTTGAACCCTCTGCAAGGAGAACACTGACGAAGGGAGAAGCCCCATGCGCTTCGAGATTCTGCGCCTGGACGATGTCGACGGATCCGCCGTGGACAGCACCGTCGTGGACGCGGCCTCCGTCAACCGGATCGTGCAGCAGGCCGCAGCCGTAGGCCAGCGCATTCTGATCCGACCGGCCGAGAGCGCGTCCATCTGACGCCCGCACGAAAACGTATCCGCCCCCGCACCGGTCCGGTGCGGGGGCGTTCGCATGCGCGGGGGCCTTCGGGTCAGGAGCCCTGTACGACCTGGAGCACGCCGTTGATGATCTGCTGCACGGCGATCGCCGAGAGCATCATGCCGGCGAGCCGCGTCACGAGGACGACGCCGCCGTCCTTGATGACCCGGATGATGACCAGCGAGTAGCGCATGGTGATCCACAGGACGACGTGCATCGCGATGATCGCCGCCCAGACGGAGACCTGGCCGGCGGCCCCGTCCGCCTTCTGCACGGCCAGGATCACGGACACGATCGCACCGGGTCCGGCGAGCAGCGGCATGCCCAGCGGCACGAGGGCCACGTTCACGTCCTTGGTCTGCTTCGGCTCGTCGGTCTTGCCGGTCAGCAGGTCCAGCGCGATGAGCAGGAGCAGCAGACCTCCGGCGATCATCAGCGCCGGGACGGAGACGTGCAGGTAGTCCAGGATCTGCTGACCGCAGATGCCGAAGACGGCGATGACACCGAAGGCCACGCACACGGCCTGCCAGGCCATGCGGCGCTGCACCTTGACGGGGCGGCCGGAGGTCAGGGCGAGGAAGATCGGCGTGATCCCCGGAGGGTCCATAATCACAAAAAGCGTGAGAAAAAGGGATCCGAAGACGGCGAAATCAAACACAGTGATGCCTTGCAGGAGAGAGGGGTGTCGCGAGAAGGGGCGGGGACGGGCGGAGCGGGCCGGTAAGGGCCGGTCAGCGCTCGCGTCCGCCGGCGCCGGGCACCGGGAAGGCCCCGGTCGCGCGGCGCGTGATCTCGCCGTAGATCTCGGGGTCGGTCGTGTACTCCCCGAGGCGGCAGGTCTTGCGGCTGCCGTGGTAGTCGCTGGACCCGGTGGTCAGCAGTCCGAGGTCGCCCGCCAGGCCGCGCAGTCGCGCGCGGGTGCCGGCGTCGTGGTCCATGTGGTCCACCTCGATGCCGTCCAGGCCCGCGGCCGCCAGCTCGGCTATCGCGGACTCGGGCACGCACCGGCCGCGCTTGACGGCGGCGGGGTGCGCGAAGACGGTGACGCCGCCGGCCGCCTTGACCAGGCGGATGGCGTCGAAGGGGTCGAGTTCGTGCTTCTCGGCGTACGCGCGGCCGCCGTCGGCGAGCCAGTCGGGCGTGAAGGCGTCCGAGACGGTGGGTACGACGCCCAGCTCGACCAGGGCGGTCGCGACGTGCGGCCGTCCGACCGAGCCGTCCCCGGCGATCCGCGCCACCTGCTCCCAGGTGACGTCGACGCCGAGCGCCCGCAGCTTGTCGACCATGGTCCGGGCCCGGGGGGTGCGGTCGTCCCGGACGAGCTCCCGCTCGCGGGCCAGCCCGGGCTCCTCGGGATCGAAGAGGTACGCGAGCATGTGCACGCCGATCCCGTCGAGCCGGCAGGACAGCTCGGCCCCGGTCACGAGGGTCAGTCCGGCGGGAAGGGCGGCGAGGGCCTCCCCGTATCCGCCCACGGTGTCGTGGTCGGTCAGCGCGACCACGTCCAGTCCCGCGGCGGCGGCGTTGCGCACCAGCTCGGCGGGGGTGTCCGTACCGTCGGAGGCCGTGGAGTGGGCGTGCAGGTCGATGCGCACAGCCGAGCTCCAGGGGTCGTACGGGTGGGGGCACTCCAGGATAACCGGACCGGAGGGCCCGATTCGCCCCGGAAGGATCTACGCCGGGCCCAGCATGCGGGGGCTCAGGGCCCCGCAAGGAAGGAGCTCGACCTCCGCTCCCGCGTCGCGGAGGTCGGTGAGGACGAGCTCGTCGTACATGAGGAGGCCGGACTGCTCCGGCCAGACGATGGCCCAGAGCCACAGGCCCCTCGCCTCCCCCGCGAAGACGGCCCGGTCGTCGGGGGCTCCGTTCAGGTGCCACAGCGGGGTCGGACGGCCCGCGGCGACGACCTTGGTGTGGGGCGGTGAGGAGATGTCGATGTAGGGGCCGGGGTCGGGTCCGTCGATGCCCGCGTACCGCGCACCGAGCCCCACGCCCAGTTCCTCGGCGACGAGCACCAGCTCGCCGATGCCGCCCAGCGGTCCGGGGCCCGAACAGGCCACGGCCGTGGCCCGGCCGCCGCTGCGGTCGTCACCGGCGGATGCGATCCCGGTGAACAGCCACCCCACCGGCAGCGGCCACGGCATCCAGACGGGCACGCGGGAGCGGTGCACCACCACGCCCAGGCCTTCGACACTCGGCGGGATGACGGGCTGGAGGGGGTGGACAGCGCCGTGCAGCGCACACTGCCAGGAGTCGGAGAAGAGTCCGGGCGCCCTGACCCGGCCACCGCACTTCGGGCAACTTGGTTCACCCCTCATAGGAAGCCACGCTCCTCCCCGCCCGGCCGCCAGTCAAGGCGCGGTCACCCGTCCGGGCCGTCAGTCCAGCGCGACGGCGGTACGCAAAGGGTCCCTCAGGTCCGTCCCGCGCGCGAGCCAGCGTTCCTGGAGCGCGGCCGCCCCGTGCACCCGTTTCCACGCGGCCTCGTTCGCCGTCATGGGCAGCAGGGGCAGGAACTGCACGGGATCCATGGGCTCGTCGAGCTCCAGGTCCTCCACCAGACCGCCCGGTTCCGCCACGAGGACGGAGCTGAAGGGTGCCCCGTCCCAGAGCGGATCACCCACGTCCAGCGAGGCCCCGGGAGCCACGACGAGCCCCTCGACCTGCGGGGACGCGGCCAGCACCGCGAGCGGCCTGAGCAGTTTGTCGGTGGGCGCCAGCCCTCCCCGTACGGTCAGCACCAGCTCGGCGCGCGGGCCCCGTACGGGGTCGGCGACCACGGCGGTCGGATCGGTCATCGGGTGCGCGGACATCCCGAGGGTCGCGTACCGCACGAGGTCGCCCTCGGCGAAACGGAGTACCTCGATGCGGTCGGTGCCCAGGAAGGTGACGGCGGCGCGGGCGTCGGGTTCACCGAACGCGCCGCGCAGCCGGGCCTCGACGAGAGCCAGAATTTCTGCCATGGAGCGAGCATAGAACTCGTATCAGGCGGGTAAAGGACGGGCCTTGACCATCCGTCGGCTGATAGTGTTGACAGCTGTTCGGGGCCGCATGCCGAAGCGTGCCTGGCACCCCGGAGACAGGACCTCCCCCACGGGGGACCGGCCGGAGGAGGTGGGGCTGCAATGGATCGAAGTCGATCGTGCAGTACCAATCGCTCTTCCGCTTCTGTGACGGACGCTTCCCGCCCCGTCTGATCTCCTGATCAGTAGAAGAGCGACGGCAGAACTTTGTCCTCCCGTCCTGTTCCCTCCCCCGAGCCCCGGGCCCGCCCGCCCGCGGTCGTGGAGGGTCTCCCACCCGTACGGTCCGCGGCCGTGCGTCGAAGGAGCCTGCCATGTCGATGCTGCCCTACCTGCGTGCGGCCGTCCGCCCGTCGCTGCGCAAGTCCACCCCCGCCCAGCCCGGCTACGACACCACGCGTGACCCGTCGGCGAGCAGCGCGGTGGTCGACTGCGCCGTGTACCGCGACGGCCGACGGGTCCTGGGGCCGGTGTGTCTGACGCCACGTGAGGCGATCCGCCGGGTGCGCGAGGACGGCGGTTTCGCCTGGATCGGCCTGCACGAGCCGACCGAGGCCGAGTTCGCGGGGATCGCCGCCACCTTCGGACTGCACCCGCTGGCCGTGGAGGACGCGGTCCACGCCCACCAGCGGCCGAAGCTGGAGCGCTACGACGACACGCTCTTCACCGTCTTCAAGACGATCCACTACGTCGAGCACGCCGAACTGACCGCCACCAGCGAGGTGGTGGAGACCGGCGAGGTGATGTGCTTCACCGGCCCCGACTTCGTCATCACCGTGCGGCACGGCGGCCAGGGTTCCCTCAAGGGGCTGCGGCACCGGCTCCAGGACGACCCCGGCCTCCTCGCCAAGGGCCCCTCGTCGGTCCTGCACTCCATCGCCGACCACGTCGTCGACGGGTACATCGCGGTCGCGGCGGCGGTACAGGACGACATCGACGAGGTGGAGAGCGACGTCTTCGCCGCCCCCGCCAAGGGCAGTACGCGCGGCGGCGACGCGGGCCGCATCTACCAGCTCAAGCGCGAGGTGCTGGAGTTCAAGCGGGCGGTCTCGCCGCTGCTGCGCCCGATGGAGCTGCTGAGCGAGCGGCCGATGCGGCTGGTGGACCCGGACATCCAGAAGTACTTCCGGGACGTGGCCGACCACCTGGCGCGGGTGCACGAGCAGGTGGTGGGCTTCGACGAGCTGCTGAACTCGATCCTGCAGGCCAACCTCGCGCAGGCGACGGTCGCCCAGAACGAGGACATGCGCAAGATCACCTCGTGGGCGGCGATCATCGCCGTGCCGACGATGATCTGCGGGGTGTACGGGATGAACTTCGAGCACATGCCCGAGCTTCAGTGGAAGTACGGCTATCCGATGGTGATGGTCACGATCGTGGGGATCTGCTTCACCATCCACCGCGCGCTGCGCCGCCACGGCTGGCTGTAGGGCGGGCGGAGGCACCCCCTACCCTGTCCGCATGACTCTCAGCACGCTCGACCTGGCCCTCGTCGAGGAGGCCACCAAGAAGTCCGGCCTGATCTGGGTCCGCGGCGCCGGGGCGGACCGGGCCCTGTGGCACGCCTGGGTGGACGGCGCGGCCCACGTCGTGGGCGACGGGCCCTGTGAGCAGCCGTTCCCGGGGCTGGCGGACGGCGCGACGGCCGAGGTGACCGTGCGGAGCAAGGACAAGGGCGGCCGGCTGGTGGCCTGGACGGCGACCGTGCGCGAGCTGCCGCCGCGCGGCGAGGAGTGGGCGGCGGCGGTGGCCGAGCTCAAGGGCAAGCGGCTGAACGCACCCGACTCCGAGGAGATGACGGAGCGCTGGGCGCGGGAGTGCCGGCTGCTGCGGCTGGAGCCGGAGTCGGTCCGGGCGGAGCTGCCGGCCGGTTCGCTGGCCGCGGCCCCCCTGGCCTCCCCCGCGATCACGCGCAAGCCGATCCCGGCGGGCCTCCCCAAGCTCCTCCTGAAGCGCAAGAAGACGGCCCGCGGCTAGGTCCTGTACGCCTGGGCAGGGCCTAGGGCTTCGTCGGGTTGGCGCCCTGGCCGGAGCCCTTGGAGGGGGCCGGGGCGGAGTCGCCGCCCTGCTCCTTGGTCGTGGGCAGCTGGGAGCCGTAGTCGACCGTCTGGTCCTGCGCGGGCGCCTCCAGCGGGAAGGTCTTGCCCCACTCGGCGAGTTCCACCCGGCCGGCGCCGCCCGCGCGCTCCATGAGCAGCGGGTACGGGGTGCCCTCCAGGGACACCGAGAGCTTGCCGCCCTTGCCCGCGTCCGCGGTGACCTGGACCGCGCGCGTGTGCCCGACCTTCGTGTACGAGCCCTTGGCGAGCTTGCCCTCCAGGCCGAGCAGCCCGTCCAGCAGGACGTCCATGTCGGTGAACCCGCGGAACTGCTTGTACGAGGGGTCGCCCTCGGGCACCTTCACGTACTTGTCGCCGAGCTTGCCGGCCGAGTCCGACTGCCCCCAGAACGCCGCGCTCGCCTTCAGGTACAGCTGCTCGCCCACGCGCAGCAGCTGGAAGGTGTCGTCCTTCGACTTCACCTCGCCGGAGCCGCCGTCCGACTTCAGCCGCATGTCGAGGGTGAAGGACTTTCCGCCGCTCACCAGCGTGCCGGACAGGTGGACCGACTCGGCCCCCGTGGCGGCCGCCTTCGCCTTCTCCTCGATCTTGTCGGCGGAGAGCTTGCCGACCCCGTTCGTGCCCTCGTCGGGGTCCTCCCCGCAGCCCGTACCGGTGACGGCGAGGCCCGCGCACAGCACACCGATGAAGGCGGCCCGGCGCAGCCGCGCGGCAGGGAAGTAGGCGGTCACGTGCGGGTGCCTCTCGTCGTTCGTCTGCGAGCAGCAGGCAGCGTACCCGCCCGTACGCCGCCGCCCGCGACCGCGCCCCACGTGACGGGGCGGACCCCCGCCGGGCCCCGGGCGGACCGCCCACCAGGACGCTCGCCCGCGGCACGGGCTAGCCTGAGGGCCCATAAGACTGTTGGTGGACGCTCTAGGAGGCGCTCGGATGGTTGCAGGCGCCCCGCGGATCTTCGTCTCGCATCTGTCGGGTGTGCCCGTCTTCGACCCCAACGGCGACCAGGTCGGGCGCGTCCGCGATCTGGTCGCGATGCTGCGCGTCGGCGGCCGTCCGCCCCGGCTGCTGGGTCTGGTCGTCGAGGTGGTCAGCCGGCGCCGGATCTTCCTGCCGATGACGCGCGTCACGGGCGTGGAGTCCGGGCAGGTGATCACCACCGGTGTCGTCAACATGCGGCGCTTCGAGCAGCGCCCCACCGAGCGGCTGGTCCTGGGCGAACTGCTGGACCGCCGGGTGACGCTGGTCGGCAGCGGCGAGGAGGTCACCGTCCTGGACGTGGCCATCCAGCAGTTGCCGGCCCGCCGGGACTGGGAGATCGACCGGATCTTCGTACGGAAGGGCAAGTCGGGGGCGCTGCGCCGGCGCGGCGAGACGCTGACGGTGGAGTGGTCGGCGGTCACGGGCTTCTCGCTGGAGGAGCACGGGCAGGGCGCCGAGAACCTGGTCGCCACCTTCGAGCAGATGCGCCCGGCGGACGTGGCGAACGTCCTGCACCACCTGACGCCGAAGCGGCGCGCCGAGGTGGCCAACGCCCTCGACGACGACCGGCTCGCGGACGTGTTGGAGGAGCTGCCGGAGGACGAGCAGGTGGAGATCCTCGGCAAGCTGAAGGAGGAGCGCGCCGCCGACGTCCTGGAGGCGATGGACCCGGACGACGCGGCCGACCTGCTCTCCGAGCTGCCGGAGGACGACAAGGAGCGGCTGCTGACGCTGATGCAGCCGGACGACGCGGCCGACGTGCGCCGCCTGCTGTCCTACGAGGAGAACACGGCGGGCGGTCTGATGACCACGGAGCCGATCGTGCTGCGGCCGGACGCGACGGTCGCGGACGCGCTGGCCCGCGTACGGCAGGCGGACCTGTCGCCGGCGCTGGCGGCACAGGTGTACGTGTGCCGGCCGCCGGACGAGACGCCCACGGGCAAGTACCTGGGCACGGTGCACTTCCAGCGGCTGCTGCGGGATCCGCCGTTCACGCTGGTCAGCTCGATCGTGGACACGGACCTGCCGCCGCTGCGGCCGGACGCCTCGCTGCCCGCGGTGACCACGCACCTGGCCGCCTACAACATGGTGGCGGTGCCGGTGGTCGACGAGAGCGGCTCGCTGCTGGGCGCGGTGACCGTGGACGACGTACTGGACCACCTGCTGCCGGACGACTGGCGGGAGACGGAATTCCATTCCGAGGAGGCCCTGCGTGGCCAGTGAGCGAGGGCGCTTCGACCGGGGGCGCGGTGAGCAGGCGCGTGAGCGGCGGCGCGAGCAGATCCGGGAGCGGCGCGAGCAGGCGCGGATGCAGGCGCGTGAGCACGGGCTGGCGGCGGAAGCGGCGGAACGTTCCGTCGAACGGGCGGGAAAGTCGGCCCAGAGCACCGGGTCGAGCGCGCTGACCCGCTCGCGGGTCCGTCTCGACCTGCCGCGGGCGCCGCGGCGCTCGCTGCTGCCCGAGTACGACCCGGAGGCCTTCGGGCGGCTGTCGGAGAAGGTGGCGCGGTTCCTCGGCACGGGCCGGTTCATCGTCTGGATGACCCTGGTCATCGTGGTGTGGGTACTGTGGAACATCTTCGCGCCGGACGACCTGCGGTTCGACAAGTACCCGTTCATCTTCCTGACGCTGATGCTGTCGCTCCAGGCCTCCTACGCCGCTCCGCTGATCCTGCTCGCGCAGAACCGGCAGGACGACCGCGACCGGGTCAACCTGGAGCAGGACCGCAAGCAGAACGAGCGGTCGATCGCCGACACGGAGTACCTGACCCGCGAGATCGCGGCCCTGCGGATGGGCCTGGGCGAGGTCGCCACGCGCGACTGGATCAGATCCGAGTTCCAGGACCTGATCAAGGAGATGGACGAGCGGCGGCTATTCCCCGCGGAACGTGATGAAGGCGACCGCTGACGGGCTTTCCCGAGCCCTGCTACCGAGCCGTACCATCGGGGCATGGCTACCGACACAAGCTCCGCCGCCGTGCCTGAGCAGGACGCGATCCTGGACGCTCTGGCGACGGTGAACGACCCCGAGATCCACCGGCCGATCACCGAGCTCGGCATGGTCAAATCGGTGGAGATCGGCGACGGTGGCGCGGTCGCCGTCACGGTCTACCTCACGGTGTCGGGCTGCCCCATGCGCGAGACCATCACGAAGAACGTCACCGAGGCCGTCGAGAAGGTCGCGGGCGTCACCTCCGTCGCCGTCACCCTCGACGTGATGAGCGACGAGCAGCGCAAGGACCTGGCCGCCACCCTGCGCGGCGGCACCGCCGAGCGCGAGGTGCCCTTCGCCAAGCCGGGCTCGCTGACCCGTGTGTACGCGGTCGCGTCCGGCAAGGGCGGCGTCGGCAAGTCCTCGGTCACGGTCAACCTGGCCGCGGCGATGGCGGCGGACGGCCTGAAGGTCGGCGTGGTCGACGCGGACATCTACGGCCACAGCGTGCCGCGCATGCTGGGTGTCGAGGGCCGCCCGACCCAGGTCGAGAACATGATCATGCCGCCGTCTTCGCACGGCGTGAAGGTCATCTCCATCGGCATGTTCACCCCGGGCAACGCCCCGGTGGTGTGGCGCGGCCCGATGCTGCACCGCGCCCTGCAGCAGTTCCTGGCGGACGTGTTCTGGGGTGACCTGGACGTCCTGCTGCTGGACCTGCCGCCGGGCACCGGCGACATCGCGATCTCGGTGGCCCAGCTGGTGCCGAACGCCGAGATCCTCGTCGTCACCACCCCGCAGCAGGCCGCGGCCGAGGTCGCGGAGCGGGCCGGTTCGATCGCCGTACAGACCCACCAGAAGATCGTCGGCGTCGTCGAGAACATGTCGGGCCTGCCGTGCCCGCACTGCGACGAGATGGTGGACGTCTTCGGCTCGGGCGGTGGCCAGAAGGTCGCCGACGGGCTGACCAAGACGGTCGGCGCCTCGGTGCCGGTGCTGGGGTCGATCCCGATCGACGTGCGCCTGCGCGAGGGCGGCGACGACGGCAAGCCCGTCGTCCTGTCCGACCCGGACTCCCCGGCCGGTGCGGCCCTGCGCGCCATCGCCGGCAAGCTCGGCGGCCGCGCCCGCGGCCTCTCGGGCATGTCCCTGGGCATCACCCCGCGGAACAAGTTCTAGCGGGCACGGCCCGCACCGGGCCGCACAGCGCGAAGGGCACCGCCGATCGGCGGTGCCCTTCCGCGTCGCCGTTACTCGTACGTCCCGAGGTCCGCGATCGCCGAGAAGCCGAGCCCGTACGCGCTCATCCCGCGCCCGTAGGCACCCAGGTGGACCCCGCTCCCGGTGGACCCGGCCAGCACCCACCCGAACTCGGACTCGCGGTAGTGGAACTGCGTCGGCTCCCCGTCCACCGGCAGCGACAGCGTCGACCAGTCCTCGCCGGCGAGGTCGTCCGCGAGCTCCCACGCGGCCTCGGTCTGCTGGTCGAGCCAGTCGTCGCGCAGGGAGTGGTCCATCTGTCCGGGCCAGCTGTAGGCCAGCAGTCCGGAGCCGGCCAGCCAGGCCGCCGAGGAGACCGAGGTGGCCTCCAGGACGCCGGTGCCGTCGCCGCTGCGGCGCAGCGGGTTGCTCGCCACGGTGATGACCACCGCGAAGCGTTCCTTCTCGCCGGTGGCGATCTCGCCCCGGGCTGAGGGCTCGTCGCCGTGACCGGTGGAGCCGTGCTCCACGGTCCCGTCGGCGGCGGTTCCCACCTGCATCAGCCAGCGGGGGCCGGTGAAGGCCCCGTCCAGCCCGTACCAGGGGAAGTCCGCGGCCAGGAAGCCCTCGGCCGTCCGCCGGGCGGCCGGCACCGGTGCGGCGGCCTCCTGCGGCTGTGTGTCGGTCTGCGCGTCGGTCTGCGCGTCGGTCTGCGGTTCCTGCGCGGGTGCGGCGGCGGTGGCGGGTGCCTCGGCGGTCTGCGCCCCGACCCGGCTACTGCTCGTCGTCTCCATCTGAGCGGCCTCTCGTTCCGTGGGGTCCGGAACGGCCCTCCCCCTCGCTGGGCTGGGGGGACCCCCTCCCTCGGGCGTCCTGGGTCCGGACAACAGATGGAGGATAGCCACCCGACCGCGAAACGCCGGGCAGGCCGCGTGTCACGTGGCGTCGGCGTCGAAGCGCGAGCGCTGTTCCCGGTCCGGGGAGGCGGGCTTCTTGAGCAGATCGGGGCCCGTGCCGATGGGCGTGGCGGCGGTCGACGAGGGGGCCGCCGCGGGGGTGGCCGCGGGGGTGGCCTCGTCGCCGTTCACGGCGTCGGTGACCTCGTTCAGCTCCTTGCGGAGGTCGAAGCTGGTGCGGAGTTCCCTGAGGTCCTCGTTCTCGGTCAGCTGCTTGCGGATGAACGTCTTCGGATTCAGGTCCTCGAACTCGAAGTCCTTGAATTCCGGGCCGAGTTCGGAGCGGATGTCCTGCTTCGCGCTGTCCGAGAACGCACGGACCTTCCGGACGAAGCTCGTCACGTCCTGAATGACCTTGGGCAACTTCTCCGGGCCGAAGACGAGGATGCCGAGCACCACGATCGTGACAAGTTCGAGTGCGCCTATGTCGTTGAACACCTTGCCGCTCCTCGGCTCTCAATCACTTCGGGCCCGAACACACGGTACCCGGCGTTGTCCACACACCCATACCTGTGTGCGGCCTCCGTGACGCTTTCACCCGGCCGTCACCCCCCGCTCATGATCCGTTCGCCGATCCGAGGACCACCTGCAGCGTGCGTTCGCGGCCCTCGCGCAGCACGGTGAGGGTCAGTGGATCGCCCGGGCGGTGTGCCCTGATCTTGACGATCAGCTCGTCACCGCCCCGGACCCGCTGGCCGTCCACCTTGGTGATCACGTCGCCGGCCTTGATCCCGGCGCGTGCGCCCGGTCCTTCGGCGACCACGGACGGCTTGCCGTCCTCGCCCTTGTCCCCGACCCGGGCTCCGTCGCCCGTGTAGTCCATGTCGAGGGTGACCCCGATGACGGGGTGCGTGGCGCGGCCGGTGCGGATGAGTTCCTCGGCGACGCGCTTGCCCTGGTTGATGGGGATGGCGAAGCCGAGCCCGATGGAGCCGCCCTGGCGGCTGGGGTCGTCCTTGTCGGCGCCGCGGATCGCGCTGTTGATGCCGACCACGCGGGCCCTGGCGTCGAGGAGGGGGCCGCCGGAGTTGCCGGGGTTGATCGGGGCGTCGGTCTGCAGCGCGTCGACGTAGCTGATGTCGCTTCCGTCGCCCTTGTCGCCGCCCGCGGTGACGGGCCGGCCGGTGGCGCTGATGATGCCGGCGGTGACGGTGTTGGAGAGGTCGAAGGGCGCGCCGATGGCCACCACCGGGTCGCCGACCTTCACGTTCTCGGAGTTCCCCAGGCTCAGCGGCCGCAGGCCCCGTACGCCGCTGACCTTGACCACGGCCAGGTCGTACCCGGAGTCGCGGCCGACCAGCTCGGCGGTGACGCTCTCGCCGGTGCTGAAGGTGACCGCCATCTCCTTGGAGTCGGCGACCACGTGGTTGTTGGTCAGGATGTGGCCCTGCTCGTCGAGGACGAAGCCGGTGCCCGTGCCGCTGCCCTTCTCGCCCCGCACGTGCAGGGTGACCACTCCGGGGAGCGCGGTGGCCGCGATCCCGGCCACGCTCTCGGGTGCCCGGCCCTTGTCGGCGACGGCGGCCTGGGGGAGCTCCAGCCGGGTGCTGCTCTGCCGTTCGGCGAGGACGCCGACGTAGCCGCCGATCCCGCCGGCGAGGAGGGCGGTTCCGGCGCTGAGGGCCGCCACCTGCCACAGCCGGAAGCCGCGCCGGTCCCGGCCGCGGTCCACGACCTGGAGCGGCTGCTCGCCCCAGGGGTCGTAGCGCACCTCGCGGGCCGGCGGTCCGCCGTCCTGGCCGGCCTCGTGGGCGGCCGGGACACGGTCCTCGGCGCCGGGCTCCCGCCACGCCCCCTGGCCCGCCTCGTCCTCGGCTCCGGGCCGCGGGGCGGGCACTGCCCCGGGGCGGCCGTCAGCCGTGTCCTCGGGCCGGCTCCACCACTGTGGAGCCGGATCGGTCTGCTGCCTGTCGGCCATCGGCGCTCCCCGCGTACCTGTGCGCATGTGGAGTCGATTCAACCAGCTCCGGTGTCAGCGCAGCAGGGAGACCGGACGCGCGGGGCTCGCAGGGGTGGGGTGTACGGGCGGCAGGGGGGTCGCGGCGGTCGACAGGAGGGTCGGGACGGCCGCGGGCGTGGGCATGCGCTCACGGACGGACGCGTCGGCCACGGGGAGGGCGGGGCCGGTCCTGGAGGCGGGCGCGGGGGAATCCCCCCGGACGTTCGGGTCCAGGCCCTCCTGCGGCAGCGCACCGCCCAGGGCGAGCGCGGCCAGCGACACGGCTCCGGCGGCGACGAAGGCGAACCGGCGGCGCGGCCGGCCCACCTCGTGTATGCGGAAGCCCTGCTGCTGCGGCCGGGCGGCCGGGGGCAGCCCGTACGTGAACGCGTCGAAGGGGCCGGCCGCCGTCGGGCCCGGTGGACCGCCGACCGGCCCGGAGGGGCCGTCAGGGCCGCCGGGAAGCCCCTGCAGCCGCGCCAGCAGTCCCGCGGACAGCGGCGGGGGCGCGCTCTCCACGAACATGGTCTTCAGGCGGCGCTGGGCATCGGCCTCGGCCTTGCACTTGGCGCACGTCGCCAGGTGGGCCAGGACCCGCTCCCGTGCGTCGTGCTTCAGCTCCCCGTCCACCAGGGCGGCAAGCCGGTCGCCCAGGTGCTGTTCGGCAGGAGACGGACTGACTTCGCTCACTCGGCTCCGCCCTCTCCCCCGGCACCGGGGGCGCCCATCGCCACGCCCGCCAGGGCGCGCTGCTCGGCGCGTGCCTCGGGGGACCGGTGCTTGAGCGCCTTGCGCAGGTGCGAACGGCCCCGGTGGATACGGCTGCGCACGGTGCCGAGCTTCACGCCGAGCGTGGCGGCGATCTCCTCGTACGACAGGCCTTCGATGTCGCACAGCACCACGGCGGCGCGGAACTCGGGCGCGAGGGTGTCCAGCGCCTGCTGGACGTCCGCGTCGAAGTGGGTGTCGTGCAGCACCTGCTGCGGGGACGGCTCACGGCTCGGCAGTCGCTCGGCGGCGTCGTCGGCGAGCGCGTCGAAGCGGATCCGCTGCTTGCGGCGGACCATGTCCAGGAACAGGTTCGTCGTGATGCGGTGGAGCCAGCCCTCGAAGGTGCCGGGCGTGTACGTGGAGAGCGAGCGGAAGACGCGGACGAAGACTTCTTGGGTCAGGTCCTCGGCATCGTGCTGGTTACCCGTCAGACGGTAGGCAAGGCGGTAGACCCGCGCGCTGTGCGTGCTGACGATCTCCTCCCACGAAGGAGGGGTCCACGCCTGGGAGCCCGCGTCGGCGGCAAAGGTCGCGGTGGTCGCGGCGTCGGCGGTGTGGAAGCGGTCAGCAATGTAGGTCACGGATTTCGGCTCACCCGCCGACCAGAAGAGGCGTCTCAGCGCGCCCCTACGATCCACAGGCGCAGCCGCACCTCCCCTGTCGGCTCTGGTGGTGTCCAGTGGAGTCCCTACCATAGCCACCCCCTCTGTCAGCTCCGGATAAGCGTTTTTGCAGTATCTTTACGCGGGATTTAGGTCCCGGAGCGGCCCCGGCCGTCGATCTGCCCGGCACCGTCCCTTCTCATCCCGCATCCACCCTGCACAACGCCCGGTCCCATCTGCGGGTTCCCGACGTCAGCGGATACAGTCACCGTTGCGCCAACTATGGGGACAGGAGAGGGTCATTACCGGCAACCGGCAGACGAGCTGGGCGTTCGCCGACGCGTTTGTCGCCGAGGACGACGCTCTGCGATGGGCCCGCGACCGGTCCAGGGAAGCGGGCCTGCGCTCCGTCTCCCCCGGCACCGGGGCCGCGCTGCGCCTGCTGGCCGCCACCGCGGACGCCAAGGCGGTCGCCGAGATCGGCACCGGAACGGGTGTCTCCGGCATCCACCTCCTGCACGGCATGCGCCCCGACGGGGTGCTGACCACGGTGGATCCCGAGCCGGACCGGCAGGCCTTCGCCCGCCAGGCCTTCCGCGCCGCCGGCTTCGCGGGCAACCGCGCCCGCTTCATCCCCGGCCGCGCCCTCGACGTCCTGCCCCGGCTCGCCGACGGCGGGTACGACCTCGTCTTCTGCGACGGGGACCCCACCGAGTCCCTCGACTACCTCGCCGAATCGTTGCGGCTGCTGCGCCCCGGCGGGCTGGTGTGCTTCGAGGGGGTCTTCTCCGACGGCCGTACGGTCGACTCCGCGGCCCAGCCGGTGGAGGTGCTCCGCGTCCGCGAGCTGCTGCGCAGCGTCCGGGAGAGCCCGGCCCTGGAGGCCGCGCTACTGCCGGTGGGCGACGGGCTGCTCTGCGCCGTCCGTCGCTGAGCGGCCGGGCGCCCGGCCCCCGTACGGTCAGCTCAGGAGCGCGAAGGTGAGCGCGGCCGTGCCGCCGAGGGCGGTGCCGGCGAGCAGCTGAGCCGGGGTGTGCGCCTTCAGCACCAGGCGGGACCAGCCGACGGCGGCGGCGATCAGGGCCGCGGGGAGCACCGGCGGGCCGAAGACGAGCGCCAGGATCATCACCATGCCGCCGGCCACCGACATGTGGACGGATATCTGCCAGCCGACCGTGACCAGCAGGGACGAGACCAGGCCCACGAGCATCGCGACGACGAGCGCGAAGACCTCCCGGGGTGCGCCGAGGACGTGCAGCAGGGTGATCCCGGCGAGGACGGAGAGCAGGCTCAGGCCCATCGGGACGAGCCGCTGCCGCCGCACGCGGATGTGCTGGTCGGTCAGCGCCCCCCGGCGGACGCCCAGAACGATGATGCCGATCGGGACCACGCCGCAGAACAGGGCGCCGAGCAGGCCCCAGCCGAGCCCGGTCCACGAGGTGGTGCTGTGCCAGCCGACCAGCAGGAGCAGGGCCACCACGAGGTTCGCCGGCGCCAGCACGTCGGAGAGGACCCGAGCCGCCTTCTGACGGGGGCCGCAGTCGGCGAAGGCGGGCGGCGCGGGCGGGGAGAAGGTCACGGCGGGGCTCCGGAGAGGATCTGTCCTCGAACACGACACAACGCTGCCCCGGCCGCTGATCGCGGTCGGGGCAGCGCAGAGAATGCAGAAGGTGGAAGTGCTGTCAGCGTCAGCCGACGACCTTCTTCAGGGCGTCACCCAGGGCGTCCGCCTCATCAGGGGTCAGCTCGACGACAAGCCGACCGCCGCCCTCGAGCGGTACGCGCATGACGATGCCCCGCCCCTCCTTGGTGACCTCGAGCGGGCCGTCGCCCGTCCGCGGCTTCATGGCCGCCATGCTCGTTCCCCTTCCTGAAACCAGCTCATCGTCAGCCGACGGCCCCGTTCAGGCGCCTAATACCCGGCATCGAACACATTGCTTCCCAGCCATTATCCCGCATGTCAGGACCCGATGACCAACATCGCCCGGGAACGCTTGGGCAACGCGCTCGACCAAAACCACTCATTTCGGGGACCCGCCTGCGATACTTCGCCGCCGCACCGCGGGAACGGCTCCGGCTTTCTTTGACGCACATCACATGTGCGCGCCGCGTCCGGTCCGCCATGCTGGCCCTTGCACCGGCCGATACCGGCCGGTAGCCAAGCCCGCGACGAAGGGGGACCCCCTGCCATGGCCGACAGCGTGCTCTACGAAGTGACCGACGGACTCGCGACCATCACGATCAACCGTCCGGACGCGATGAACGCGATGAACACCGAGGCCAAGGTCGCCCTGCGCGACGCGGTCGAGGCCGCGGCCGGGGACACGGCGGTACGGGCCGTCCTGCTGACCGCGGCCGGCGACAGGGCCTTCTGCGTGGGCCAGGACCTCAAGGAACACATCGGGAACCTCGCCTCGGACCGCGAGAGCGGCACCTCGCTGACCATGTCCACGGTCAAGGAGCACTACAACCCGATCGTCCGGGCGCTCACCGAGATGCCGAAGCCTGTCGTGGCCGGGGTGAACGGCGTCGCGGCCGGGGCGGGCTTCGGCTTCGCGCTGGCGGCGGACTTCCGGGTGGTCGCCGACACCGCCTCTTTCAACACCTCGTTCGCCGGCGTGGCGCTGACCGCCGACTCCGGGGTCTCGTGGACCCTCCCCCGCCTGATCGGCGGCTCCCGCGCCTCGGACCTGCTGCTCTTCCCGCGGTCGGTCAAGGCCAAGGAGGCGTACGAGCTCGGCATCGCCAACCGTCTGGTGCCCGCGGACTCCCTGCGCGCCGAGGCCGAGTCCGTGGCCCGCACCCTCGCCGCGGGCCCCACGGTCGCGTACGCCGCGCTGAAGCAGTCCCTGGCCTACGGGGCCTCCCACTCCCTCGCGGACGCCCTGGCCCACGAGGACGTCCTCCAGACCCGTGCGGGGGCCTCCGAGGACCACGGCATCGCCGTCCAGGCCTTCCTCGCGAAGCAGCCGCCGCAGTACCTGGGCCGCTAGGCTCCCGCCACAGCCGGGCCTCCGCCCCGAACCCCGCCGGGCTCCGCCCGAACCCGCGCGTGCGGCCGGATGATGCGGCGGCGCAAAAACCGGGCCCCCGCCCCGCACCCCGCGCCTCAAACGCCGGCGAGGCTGGAGTGGTGCGGCCAGGCTGCATGGTGCCGGTGGGATTGGGCCGTGCGGCTCAAAGACCGGGGCTCCGCCCCGCACCCCGCTCCTCAAACGCCGGAGGGGCTGGATTCGGGCTGGGGTAGCAGCCGGGCCGGTTGGGCCGGGGTCGGGTGTGTGCCGGGGTGTCCCCGCAGGGCGCCGAACACAACAAGGCCGATCAATCCGACCCCCCGACACGTTCGGCGCCCGAGGAGACACCCCGGCGCGCGCCCGACCCCGGCACAACCGGCCCCACCCCAAGCCCCGCCAGCGTTTGAGGCGCGGGGTCCGGGGCGGAGCCCCGGCAGCGGCGCCGCCCGGCCCCCGCCCGGCCCGCTCAGCTCGCCGCCAGGCGCGAGGCG
Organism: Streptomyces sp. NPDC029164; assembly: GCF_055563995.1. Classification (NCBI taxonomy): domain Bacteria; kingdom Bacillati; phylum Actinomycetota; class Actinomycetes; order Kitasatosporales; family Streptomycetaceae; genus Streptomyces; species Streptomyces sp. NPDC029164. The sequence continues at coordinate 124,706 of NZ_JBVHWW010000011.1, forward strand.
CAGGCAGCCAGGTGGTCGTTGACGAGCCCGCAGGCCTGCATCAGCGCGTAGGCCGTGGTGGGGCCGACGAAGCGGATGCCGGCCTTCTTCAGGGCCTTGGAGAGGGCGATGGACTCCGGGGTGATGGCCGGCACCTCGGTGACCATCGACGGCGCGGCTCCGGGCTCCTCCGGAACGTGGGACCAGATCAGCGCGTCCAGCTCGCCCGGCTCCCAGCCGGCCAGGACCTTCGCGTTGGCCAGGGTCGCCTCGATCTTGGCCCGGTTGCGGATGATCCCCTCGTCGGCCAGCAGCCGCTCCGCGTCCCGCTCGTCGAACTCCGCGACCGCCGCGATCTTGAAGTCGGCGAAGGCCGTACGGAAGCCCTCGCGGCGCCGCAGGATCGTGATCCAGGACAGCCCCGACTGGAAGGCCTCCAGGCACAGCCGTTCGTACAGGGCGTCGTCGCCGTGGACCGAACGCCCCCACTCGGTGTCGTGGTAGGCGACGTAGTCCGGCGTGGACAGCGCCCACGGGCAGCGCAGCAGCCCGTCCGCTCCGGCCAGCACACCGCTCACCGCTCACCGCCCTTGCCGAGGTCCACCCGGTCGGTCACGTCCGCCGGGGCGGCGGGGCCGGCCGCCGCGGCGGTCAGCTGCGCGATCCGCGCGTCCCGCTCGGCCAGTTCCGCCGCGAGCCGCTCCAGTACGTCGTCCACCTCGGCCATCCGGTAGCCGCGCGGCGCGACGGGCAGTCGCAGTGCGTCGATATCCGCCCGTACGACGGGCCGGGTCTCCGGCAGCCCGTCCGCCACCCGGTCCGGCTCCGCTTCCGGCAGGACGGCCTCCGAGCCGCCCCCGATCACGGCCAGGGTGACCGCCGCCACGACCACGACCAGCGCGATCATCAAGAAGAAGAACACGATCAACTCCCCTGAGAGACTCCGGCCACCAGGTTAAGGTCGCAGGCGAGGCGCGAGGGCCGCCGAAGGAGGAAAGAGCAGGATGCTGCGACTGGGCAGGCGCGAGTTCGACACCCACGAGCCGGTGATCATGGCCATCGTGAACCGGACTCCGGACTCCTTCTACGACCAGGGCGCGACGTTCCGCGACGAGCCGGCGCTGGACCGGGTCGAGCAGGCGGTCGCCGAGGGCGCCGCGATCATCGACATCGGCGGGGTCAAGGCGGGCCCGGGCGAGCACGTGGACGCGGCCGAGGAGGCGCGGCGCACCGTCGGCTTCGTGGCCGAGGTCCGGCGCCGCTTCCCGGACGTGGTGATCAGCGTGGACACCTGGCGGCACGAGGTCGGCGAGGCCGTGTGCGAGGCCGGGGCGGACCTGCTGAACGACGCGTGGGGCGGGGTGGACCCCAAGCTGGCGGAGGTCGCGGCGCGCTACGACGCCGGCCTCGTCTGCACCCACGCGGGCGAGGTCGAGCCGCGCACCCGGCCGCACCGGATCGCGTACGAGGACGTGATGGGGGACATCCTGCGGGTCACGGTCGGCCTCGCCGAACGCGCCGCCGCGCTCGGCGTCCGCCGGGACGCGATCATGATCGATCCTGGCCACGACTTCGGGAAGAACACCCGCCACTCGCTGGAGGCCACGCGCAGGCTGGACGAGATGACGGCGACGGGCTGGCCGGTCCTCGTCTCCCTGTCCAACAAGGACTTCGTCGGCGAGACCCTCGACAAGCCGGTCAAGGAACGCCTGCTGGGCACCCTGGCCACGACGGCCGTCTCGGCCTGGCTGGGCGCCCAGGTCTACCGCGTCCACGAGGTCGCCGAGACCCGCCAGGTCCTGGAAATGGTCCGCTCGATCCAAGGCCACCGCCCCCCGGCAGTCGCCCGCCGCGGCCTGGCCTGAGGGCCGGCCCCGCAGCCGGGGTCGGGTGTGCGGCGGGGTGCCCCCGCAGGGCGCCGAACACAACCCCGCCGCACTTTCCAGCCCCTGGAAACGTTCGGTGCCCGAGGAGGCACCCCGGCGCGCGCCCGGCCCCGGCGGCCCCACCACGCGGGGCGGGGACGGGGACGGGCTGAAAAGACCCTGGGGCTCCGCCCCGGACCCCGCGCCTCAAACGCCGGCGAGGCCGATTCGCGCTACTTGCCGACTTCCTTCGTCACCAGCGCGATCGCCTCGTCCACGTCGTCCGTGACGTGGAACAGGTAGAGGTCCTTCTCCGAGGCCTTGCCCTGGGCGATCACCGTGTTGCGCAGCCAGTCGATGAGGCCGCTCCAGTACTCCGTGCCGAACAGCACGATCGGGAAGCGGGTGATCTTCTGGGTCTGGACCAGGGTCAGCGCCTCGAACAGCTCGTCCAGCGTGCCCAGGCCGCCCGGCAGGACGACGAAGCCCTGGCTGTACTTCACGAACATCGTCTTGCGGACGAAGAAGTACCGGAAGTTCAGCCCGAGATCGACGTGCTGGTTGAGCCCCTGCTCGAACGGGAGCTCGATGCCGAGGCCGACCGAGATGCCGTTGGCCTCGCGGGCGCCCTTGTTGGCCGCCTCCATCGCTCCCGGACCGCCTCCGGTGATCACCGCGAAGCCGGCGTCGACCAGCGCGCCGCCGATCCGTACGCCGGCCTCGTACTCGGGCGTGCCCGCCGCGGTGCGGGCCGATCCGAACACGCTGATCGCGGGCGGCAGCTCGGCGAGCGTGCCGAAGCCCTCGATGAACTCCGACTGGATGCGCAGGACCCGCCAGGGATCGGTGTGCACCCACTCGGAGGGCCCGGCGGAGTCCAGCAGCCGCTGGTCCGTCGTACTGCCCGCCTGCACCTGGCTCCGCCTCCTCAGCACCGGCCCGAGCTGCTGCTCCTCGGGCCGACGACGAGCGGAACTTTCGGGGTTGCCCATGATGTGCTCCCTCCTGCTGATCGTTGGATCAGGGTAGGCGCACAAAGGTGACGGGAAGCGGAATTCAGGCGGTCAGCCAGGCGCGGAGTCGTTCCTCGCAGTGCAGGATCGCCTTCGTCTCGACCCGCTCGTCGACCTTGTGGGCCAGCAGGGCGTCTCCCGGCCCGTAGTTGACCGCCGGGACGCCCAGCGCGCTGAAGCGGGAGACGTCCGTCCAGCCGAACTTCGGCATGGCACGGCCGCCGACCGCCTCCATGAAGGCCGCGGCCGCCGGGTGCGAGAGCCCGGGGAGGGCGCCGCCGGAGGAGTCGTCGACGACGAACTCGGCGATGTCGCAGTCCGCGAACACCTCCCGTACGTGGGCCAGGGCCTCGGCCTCCGTGCGGTCGGGGGCGTAGCGGAAGTTGACCGTCACCGTGCACGCGTCGGGGATGACGTTGTTGGCGACGCCGCCCTCGATGCGCACCGCGTTGAGGCCCTCGTGGTACTCCAGGCCGTCGATGACCGGCTTGCGCGGTTCGTACGCCGCGAGCCGGGCCAGGATCGGGCCCGCCGAGTGGATGGCGTTGGAGCCCATCCAGCTGCGGGCGGAGTGGGCGCGCTCGCCGACGGTGCGCAGCAGGACGCGCAGGGTGCCCTGACAGCCGCCCTCGACCTCGGCGTTCGAGGGTTCCAGCAGCACCGCGAAGTCGCCCGTCAGCCAGTGGGGGTGGGCCTCGGCGACCTTGCCCAGGCCGTTGAGGTCGGCGGCGACCTCCTCCTGGTCGTAGAAGACGAAGGTGAGGTCCCGGTTCGGCTCGGGCACGGTCGCGGCGATGCGCAGCTGTACGGCGACACCGGACTTCATGTCGGTGGTGCCGCAGCCCCACAGGACGTCGTTCTCGTCGAGGCGGGACGGGACGTTGTCGGCGATCGGCACGGTGTCGAGGTGGCCGGCGAGCACGACGCGCTCGGCGCGGCCGAGGTGCGTGCGGGCGACGACGTTGTTGCCGAAGCGGTCCACCGTGAGGTGCGGCAGGCCGCGCAGCGCGTCTTCCACGAGGTCGGCGAGTACCTTCTCGTCGCCGCTCACGGACGGAATGTCGACGAGCCGGGCGGTCAGCTCGGCGGCGTCCAGGGTGAGGTCCAGCTCGGATTCGGACATGGAACTGACCCTAACGCCCCGGACTGGGGCGGGGCCTCGCCGTCCGGCCGGTGGACGCGTCATATGCCTCAAGTACGGTGGGCCGCGTGTCCGAGAACCGTGATCCCCGTCCTCGCCGCCGCCGGCCGCCGCGCGCGGCCGTCGGTCTGCTCGTTCTCCTCGCGGTGATCGGCTACTTCGCCGTGCAGCGCGCCTCGAACGGCGGTGGCGGCGCCCCGTTCTGCGTGGCCAGCGCGAAGGAGGGCGACGCCGAGGGAACCTCCGAATCGTACGAAATGTCCCCGGAGCAGGCGGCGAACGCGGCGACGATAGCCGCGGTCGGCGTGGCGAAGGGGCTGCCGGACCGGGCGGTGACGATCGCGCTGGCGACCGCCATGCAGGAGTCCGCGCTGCGCAACCTCGACCACGGCGACCGTGACTCGCTGGGCCTGTTCCAGCAGCGGCCCTCGATGGGCTGGGGCACACCGGAGCAGATCACGGACCCGGTCTACTCCGCCGGCATCTTCTACGACCACCTCGTCGACGTGCCGGGGTACTCGCGGCTGCCGCTGACGGTGGCCGCGCAGAAGGTGCAGCGCAGCGGGTTCCCGCAGGCGTACGCGAAGCACGAGCCGGACGCGACCGTGCTGACGGCGGCCTTCGCGGGCGGCGGCAGCCTGGACTGCGGCGGTCCCAAGCCGGCCGGGCCGGGGGACCCGGAGAAGGTACGGGCCGAAATGATCCGGATCTTCGGCAAGGACGGGCTGCACACGATTCCCCCGCAGGCCGGCCAGGTGGGTCAGGCCGGCCGGAACAGCGGCGGCGGCAAGGGGGTCACGGAGGCCGAGGTCACCCTGGTGGAGAAGGCGAACGGCGGTGAGGCCGCCGGTCGCCGCAGCCGGGCGATGGCCCACTGGGCGGTGGCCAACTCCAAGGAGATGGGCATCTCCCGGGTGTCGTACGACATGCGCGCCTGGGTCGGGGGCCAGGACCGGGGCCGGTGGCAGCAGAAGGGCGGCACGGGGGCGAAGGACGGGGCCGGGGACCCGCACCACGCGAATCCGGGCGAGGTACGGATCTTCATGGCCCGCTGACCCTGCCCGCCGATCCCGCCCGCCGATCCTGCCCGCCGGCCCTCCTCCGGGCCGGGTCACACCGGCTTGGGGCGTCCGTCGGGATCCCTGACGACACGCCGGGGCGGACACCCGGCCGCGCGTACGAGTGATCACTCCTGCGAGGGTGATCCGTTCGGCGGGCCACGGACCCCGGAGCGGACGGAAGCCCTGGTGGGCCGCGTCCGATGCGCTTGTCGCGGAAGCCGATTAAACGATGCGTTACCGATCCTTTACCCACCGGCACCGCAACTCCACCCGCCCCGCGAGCGGTTAGTCACGGCGTACTCAGCCGCTACCGCTTAGGAGCAACATGTCTCTCCCCCTGACCCGTCGGATCGCCCGTGCCGCGCTGCTCCTCGCAGCCGGGGCAGCGCCCGTGGTCGGTGCGGCCGGCGCGGCCAGCGCCGCCGGTCTGGAGTCCGTGCCGCAGCTGGGCGCACTCGCCGCGCAGGACGCGCCCGAAGCCACCACCGACGCGACCGCGGGTGCGGCCACGGACGCGGCCACCGACGCCGTGGGCTCCACCTCCAAGACCCTGTCGGCCCCGGCCGCCGACGTGGCCGGCAAGGCGGGGGGCCTGCTCGGCGGGCTGCCCACGACGAAGGAGCTGCCGGTCTCCCAGCTCCCCGTGTCCGAGCTGCCCGTGTCCGAGCTGCCCGTGTCCGAGCTGCCCGTGTCCGACCTGCCCGTGGGCAGTGTCGGCAGTGTCCTGCCGGCGGGACTGCCCGGTGGCGCGCCGCTGGGCGGCTGACACCGCGGGACACACCGAGGGGGCCGGGAGTGCGAACTCCCGGCCCCCTCGGGCCGTTGCGGACCTGCCCGGCGCTCAGCCGAGGCGCTTGACCGCCGCCTCGACGCGCTCGTCGGTGGCGGTGAAGGCGACGCGCACGAACCGCGCGCCGGCGTCGCCGTAGAAGTCGCCCGGCGCCACCAGGATGCCCAGGTCCGCCAGGTGGGCGACGGTCTCCCAGCAGGGCTCGTCCCGGGTCACCCACAGGTAGAGGCTGGCCTCGCTGTGCTCGACCCGGAAGCCGTGCGCCTCCAGGGCCGCGCGCAGTGCCGCGCGGCGGGCCGCGTAGCGCTCGCGCTGCTCCTCGACGTGGTGGTCGTCGCCGAGCGCCGCCACCGTGGCCGCCTGCACCGGGGCCGGGGTCATCATGCCGCCGTGCTTGCGGATCTCCAGGAGCTCGCCGAGCACGTCCGCGTCACCGGCGATGAAGGCCGCCCGGTAGCCGGCCAGGTTGGAGCGCTTCGACAGGGAGTGGACGGCGACGATGCCCTCGTACGAGCCGCCGCAGACCTCGTCGTGCAGGACGGAGACGGGCTCGGCGTCCCAGCCGAGCTCCAGGTAGCACTCGTCGCTGAAGATCAGGATCCCGTGCTCGCGCGCCCAGGCCACGATCCGGATCAGCTCCTCCTTGGGGAGGACCTTTCCGGTGGGGTTGGACGGGGAGTTGAGCCACAGGAGCTTCACGCCGGCCGGGTCGAGCTCGGTCGGGTCGTCGTAGACGACGGCCTCGGCCCCGCACAGCCGCGCGCCGACCTCGTACGTCGGGTAGGCGAGCCGGGGGTAGGCGACCTTGTCGGCGGCGCCGAGGCCGAGCTGGGTCGGCAGCCAGGCCACCAGTTCCTTGGAGCCGACGACCGGCAGGACGTTGCGGTGCTCGGCGGCGCTCGCGCCGAGGCGCCCGCGCACCCAGCCCGTGATCGCGTCGCGCAGGGCCACCGTGCCCCACACCGTCGGGTAGCCCGGGGAGTCCGCGGCCTCGATCAGGGCGCGCTGGATCAGCTGCGGGACCGGGTCCACGGGCGTGCCGACCGAGAGGTCGACGATGCCGTCCGCGTGGGCCGCCGCCGTCTTCTTGTACGGCTCCAGCTTGTCCCAGGGGAAGGCGGGAAGACGGTCGGATACTGCGGCCACGATGGTCTCTGCTCTCTCTGAGTACTGGCTGGTAACGGGTCCGCAAACGCCTCGGCCCCGTCCGGCGACGAGGCCGTACGGGACCGAGGGGCGCGCCTGCCTGAAGCGTCAGTGCTCGCCGTTGATACCGGCAGGCAGCGCGGCGACGAAGGGGTGATCGCGCTCGATCAGGCCCAGCTTGGAGGCACCGCCAGGCGAACCGAGCTCGTCGAAGAACTCGACGTTCGCCTTGTAGTAGTCCTTCCACTCTTCCGGAGTGTCGTCCTCGTAGAAGATGGCCTCGACCGGGCAGACCGGCTCACACGCACCACAGTCGACGCACTCGTCCGGGTGGATGTACAAGGACCGCTGGCCCTCGTAGATGCAGTCGACGGGGCACTCTTCGATGCATGCCTTGTCCTTGACGTCGACACAAGGCTCCGCGATGACGTAGGTCACGCTCTCGTTCCTCCTCGGTAGGGCTTTCCATATCGCGCGGGAGCGCGGCGTCGTCGATGCCCGCACCTAGTATCTCCGTTCCCGGGCACGATCCGAACAGGAGGGGCGGACAGAGCTGTGGAAATCAACGCCGGAGGACTGCTGGAGGTCCGAATTACCCCGGCTGACGTGGGTAAACGTGTCTCTGTACGACGGGTGGAGGCCCGGCTGAGCGGATCACCCGAGTTCACGGACACGGTCGGTGTTCTCACATCCTGGGACCAGGGTGTGCTGCTGATCACAAAGAAGAACGGGCAGTCCGTCCGCATCGCGGAATCCTCCCTGGTCGCGGGCAAGATCGTGCCTCCGGCGCCGGCCCGGAGGCGGGGTCCGGCGGCCTCCTTCGAGGAGCTGTCGCGGATCACGGCGCGGTCCTGGCAGCCGCTGGAGAGCGAGCCGCTGGGCGAGTGGACCCTGCGGGCCGCCGCCGGTTTCACCCGGCGGGCCAATTCCGTACTGGCGGTGGGCGACCCGGGGATACCCCTGGACGATGCACTCGCGCGAGTGACCTCCTGGTACGCGGAACGAGGGCTTCCGGCCTATGTGCAGGCCGCGACCGGGGCCGTCGGCACGCAGGAGCTGCTCTGCGCGGAGCTGGAACGGCGGGGCTGGACGTCCGAGGTGTCGGCGGAGGTACGGATCGGGGCGCTGGCCACGGTGGCCGACGTGGCGGCGCCCGCCGCCGGATCCGTACGGCTGACCCGCGTCCCGGACGAGGAGTGGCTCGGGCGCTACGGGAAGGCCGACGACCCGGACGTGGCGCGGCGGCTGCTGGTGGAAGGGCCGTCGGTGTGGTTCGCGGCGCTGCCCGGGTGCCGGGCCGTCGGGCGGTGCGTGGTGGACGGGCGGTGGGCCGGCTTCTCGGCGGTCACCGTCGATCCCGTGGAGCGGCGGCAGGGCCTGGCGACGGCGGTGATGGCCGCGCTGGCCCGCAAGGCCCTGGAGGAGGGCGCGTCGGCGGCGTGGCTGCAGGTCGAGACGGACAACGCGGGGGCGCGGGCGCTGTACGACGGGCTGGGCTTCGCGACGCACCACGCGTACCACCACTACCGGGCGGCGGGGTGAGTCCGGCGGACCGGCGGGAGCAGTTCGCGGCGGAGGCCCGCTCGGAGCGGCCCGATCTGGCGCTGATGTGCCTGCTGCTGGCGGCGGAGGCGGACCCGGAGCTGGACGAACGCGCCATGGACTGGGCGCAGATCGAGCTGGACCGGCTCGCCGGGATGCTGCCGTACGGGCTGCGGGACGCGCGGGCCTGGGCGTCGGCCGTGACGGAACTGCTGGGCGGGCGGCTCGGCTTCCACGGCACCCCGGCGGACTACGGCCGGCTGTCGTCCTCGCTGCTGCACGAGGTCCTGCGGCGGCGCCGCGGCCTCCCGATCCTCCTGTCCGTCGTCTGGATGGAGGTCGCCCGGCGGGCGGGGGCGCCGGTGTACGGGCTGGGGCTGCCGGGGCACTTCGTGGTGGGCTTCGGGGACCCGGAGGAGGGCGTGGTCGTGGATCCCTTCGCGGGCGGCGCGTCGCTGGGCGCCGGGCCCGCGGAGCTGGCGTCGGGGCCGCGTACGCCGGCCGGCACCCTGGCCATCGTGCTGCGGATCCTGGGCAATGTACGGGCCTGGGCGTCGGCCCGCCCGGAGCAGTCGGGCGTGGCCCTGTGGTCGCTCGACCTGTCGCTGCTGCTGCCGTCGCACCCGGCGGCGCTGCGGTACGAGCGGGCGCGGCTGCTGGTGGAACGGGGCTCGTTCCAGGAGGGCGCGGTGGCGCTCGACGCGTACGCGGACGTCGTGGCCGCGGTCGACCCCGACGCGGCGGCCCGCGTCCACGCGGAGGCGGCCTCCGCCCGCGCCCTGCTGAACTGACCCGGCGCCCCGCCCCGGACCCCGGCGACGGTGGCGCGGGCGACCGCGGGGCGGGCCCCGGCGGGGTTCGGGGCGGGAGAGATCCGCCCGTACCGGGTCCCGCGCGGCAGTGCCGGGCGTCGTGTGTGCCGGAGGACGGATGGCTTGCGGCGGGCATGACAGTGCCCCCGCCCGGGGCCGGGCGGGGGCACTGGATCCGTCGTGACGGGGCGGGGGCTAGCTCGCGTTGGTCTCGATGACGACGGTCCGCTCGGCGGTGGTCTTGCCGCGCAGGGCCTTGCCGAGGGCGCCGGCGACGTCCTGCGGGGTGACCGCCGTCTTGGCGCCGGTGCCGCGGGTGATCAGGACCCCGTCGAAGGTGTTCCCGTAGACCGCCTTGAGCGCCTCCAGGTCGAACTTCTCCGTGAGGCGGCCGTCCACGGCCTGCATGCTGAGGAACTTCGGCAGGGACTTGGAGCCGAAGGGGAGGGACTTGCCGCCCGCCTTGACCGTGGCGATGGCGGACATCGCCGGCTCCGCGAACTCCTTCATCGCCCGGTCCAGTTCGGCCTGGTTGACGGCCGGTTCCCTGGTGGTGGTCGGCAGTTCGGCCACGGCCGCCTTGCCGGTGGCGACCTGGTCGCGGAAGGCCTTGGTGACCAGGTCGACGGAGCCGTCCACGTCCAGGGTGGTGCCGGGCTTGCCGGGCACCGCGACGGCCTTGCCGGTGTCGAAGGTGATCGTGCCCTCGGTGGCCGATCCGGCCGTGCCCGCGAGCTCCTGGAGCGCGACCTGGAGCTTCTCCTCGTCGACCGGCATCACGGGGTCGGCGACGCGCTCGTTGCCGAGGAGGGAGCCGATGACCGTGACGGGGTTGTAGTCGCTGCCGGCCGCGTTGCGGACGGTGGTCTGGCCGTCGAGGGTCAGCCCGGCCTTGTCGGGCTTCAGCTCGACCTGCTTGCCGCCGACGTTGAGCTGGATGGGGGTGGCGGCGCGGGTGCCGAAGGCCGTCTGGAGCTTGGCCACGGCCTCGTCGCGGCTGCCGCCGATGTCGACGCCGAGGACGGTGGTGCCCTTGGGGACGTCGGAGTGGTTCAGGAGCAGCCCGGCGCCGTAGGCCACGCCGATCAGGGCCACGATCCCGCCGCCGAGCAGGACCAGCTTGGAGCGGCCCTTCTTGGCGGGCTTGGCGGCGTCCTTCTGCTGTGCGGGCGCCGGGCGCGGGGCCGCCGGTGCCGGTACGGGGACGGGCGTCGGCAGCGGCGTGTTCAGCTCGGGGCCGGGCCAGCCCGCCGCCTCCTCTACGCGGGGTCCGCCGGGGCCGCCGACCCGGCCGGAGCCGAAGCCGGGACCGCCGGTGGGCCCGGCGGGCTGGTTTCCGTAGACCGGGAACGCCTCGGTGACGGGGCTGCCGTCGTCGCTCCCGTACGCCGGGAAGCCCTGGGTGGAGCCGACGCCGGGGCCGCCGGGCATCGGGCCGCCGGGCGCGGGCGCGGGCGGCTGGGCGTAGCCGGTGCCGTAGTCCGCGACGGGCGGCGGCGGTGTGCGCGGCGGTGCGTAGGTGCCGTCCGGCGCCGGCGGGCTCTGGGTGCGCGGCGGCGCGTACCCGCCGCCCGGCACGGGCGGAGGCGGCGGGGTGGGGGTGTGCGCGGCGCCGGGCACGGGCCGCTGCGCGAGCGGGGGCGGCGGGGCCGACGCGGCCGGCGGCAGCTGCGCGGCGGCGGGCGGCGGGGTCGCGGGGGCGGCGCCGGCGGGCTTGCGGGGGGCGAACCAGTTGCTGGCGGCCGGCTCCTCGGCTTCGGCCGGGCCCTGGGCGCGCGCCGGCTCCGCCTCCCGCTCGGCCTCGATCCGCGTCGGCTGGGGCTTCGGCCGCTGCGCGGGCGCGGGCTTCGGCCCGGCCGTCGGCTCCGGCCCCTGATCCGCGGCGGCGGCGGCCGGGCCGGAGTTGGTGCCCATCGACTTGCGCACGACCACCGGCGGGATCGGCCGGGAACCCGGGATGTTGATTCGGATCCGGGTCGTCAGGGTGGTCTCGGTCTTGGGCCCGTCGGATTCGGGCGTGGACGGCTTCGAGGTCACAGGGTTCTCCTCCGGAGCGGTCGACGCGCCAGGTCCGGACGGCACGGTCGTGGACGGGTGCTGGCCGGTTCCGTACGGCGGCGTCCCCGAGGGGTATGCGGCTCCACCGTGCCCCTTGGGCCCGGAGGACGAACTGTCGGTTTCACGACTCAAGGCAGGTTCTCCCGGTTGGCTCCGCCGCCCGTCATACCGTGCGCGGGCAGCTCGGCGGCCCGTCCACCATACTGGCCGCCGCCCGCACGCAACTGACGGCCGGGATTCAGGGGTTCCTCACAGGGCCCGCCAAACCCCCCTGAACCGGCCCGAGAGACCCCACGCCCGACCCTGCGCCGATCTCCCTACGAGGTCCGACACCACGTCACTTGGCGGAGCGCGCGGCCGAAACCGGCCGGTCCAGCGGACCGCGCATCGTGGCACACATCACAGCCAGCACCGTTCCACCCAAAAGGTAGGCGTACATGCCGATTCCGGACGAACTGAGGAGGAAGTCTCCCTCGGGGCGCGGAACGCTGAGCATCACGTACGCGAGGAACCAGCCGGCCGCGGCCCCGCCGACGCCGAGGGCGGTGCCGAGGGCGATCCGGCCCCCGAGGAAGAGCCCGAAGAGGGCCAGCAGGGCGAGCAGCATGCCGCCGGGGAACCACAGGTCCACCACCAGCCAGCCGGCCGCACCGGTCAGCGCGCCCGCGGCCACCAGGCCCAGGCCGCCGGCGACCCGGCCCACCGTCAGGCTGCCGGTCACGCCCCCACCCCCGCGAAGAGGTCGTGCTCGCGCGTTCCCGCCGGTACGCCGGGCCGGCCCTCGACCAGTTCGTAGTACTCGCGGGTGAACAGCGGCTGCGCCAGGTCGTTGGAGAGGGCGAAGAAGGGCCCGTCCACGGCGATCTGGGTGGCGTGGGCCCGCATGGCGGCCGCCTTCGCCGCGACGAAGGCCTCCTCGGCCCCGATCTCGGCGGTGATCCGCTCGTCGGCGACGACCCCGGGCACGTCCTCGGGCGAGCCGAGCCCCGGGAAGGGGTTCTCGGCTCCGGCGGCGCGCAGCCGGGCGAAGCCCTCCTCGACCGCGGAGAGCGGGACGCGGTTCCAGTAGACCTTCCCGACCGTGTGCGGGTCGCCGAGGTCGCGCCGGTACGCGGTCTCCGCGGCCAGTTCGGCGGCGCGCATGGCGACCCGGTGGGCCTGGATGTGGTCCGGGTGCCCGTAGCCGCCGTCCGGGTCGTACGTGACGAGCACCTGCGGGCGCAGCTCGCGGATCACCTCCACGAGGTACGCGGCCGCCTCGTCCACGTCGGCCGACCAGAAGGCCCCCGGGCGGTGGTTCTGCGGGGCGCCCATCATCCCGGAGTCCCGGAAGCGGCCGGGGCCGCCGAGGAACCGGTGGTCGTGGACGCCCAGCTCGGCCATGGCTGCGGCGAGTTCGCCGACGCGGTGGGCGCCGAGGGTGTCGTCGCGGTCGGCCGCCAGGTGGGCGAGGCCGGGCGGGATGACCTCGCCCTCCTCGCCGAGGGTGCAGGTCACCAACGCGACGTGGGCGCCCTCGGCCGCGTACTTGGCCATGGTGACGCCGTTGTTGATCGACTCGTCGTCCGGGTGCGCGTGCACGAGGAGCAGACGACGGGCGGGAAGACCGTTCATGGGCCTAGCCTACGAGGCACGGCTCAGAACTTGAGGCCACTGATCATGCTGGCCACGTTCGAGGTGAGCTGGCTGAGGGTCGGGGCGATGGTGGAACTCGCCAGGTAGAAGCCGAGCAGTACGCAGACGACCGCGTGTCCCGCCTTCAGGCCGGCCCTCCGGACCAGCAGGAAGACGATGATCGCCAGCAGCACCACGGCGGAGATCGAGAGTGCCACGGCGTTTCACCTCCACGTCGAGCGGACATCGGTACGCGCATTCGTGCTCGGCGAGAGTCATACCCACCGTGCGCTACGGATCATAACTATCCGTGCCAGCGCATCGATCGAAATCCGGCAGCACGAGGGGCGCATGGCGCGCACGGGCGGGGTCACGGGGAGGTCGGCCGGGGCGGCTGTACGCCTCCCCGGCCGACTGTCGGCACCCGCACGGCCGCACGGCACCCAGGCTGCATGCCCCAGATCTCGGGGCAGAAACGGTCAAGTTGCCCCCGTGTAAACCGCGTTGTGGGGCACTGCCCCCGCCCGTGCCTCACACCCCGTGGGTGGCCGGAAATCATCGGTCTGCGGGGCGCGTGTCCCACGGACAGGACAGGGCGGAACAGGACCGGACGGGCCGGGACTAGTCCTCCGTACCCGGCGGCGGCATCTGCGGGACCACCTGTTTCTCCGCCGCGAAGTGACACGCCGAGGGGTGGGCCGCCGGGCCCGGGGGGAAGGCCTGCGGCACCGCGAGCAGCGGTACCTCCGCCGCGCAGCGGGGCTCGGCCTTCCAGCAGCGGGTGCGGAAGGGACAGCCCGACGGCGGGTTGGCCGGGGACGGCACGTCACCGGAGAGGATGATCCGCTCGCGGTGGGCGCGGGCTTCCGGGTCCGGCACGGGAACGGCCGAAAGCAGGGCCTGGGTGTACGGGTGGGTCGGGTGGTCGTAGATCTGGCTGTCGGTGCCGATCTCCACGATCCGGCCGAGGTACATGACGCCCACCCGGTCCGAGATGTGCCGCACGATCGACAGGTCGTGCGCGATGAAGACGTAGGACAGGCTGAAGTCCTTCTGGAGGCGGTCCAGGAGGTTGATCACCTGCGCCTGCACGGAGACGTCGAGCGCGGAGACCGGCTCGTCGGCCACGATGATCTCGGGCTGGAGCGCGAGGCCGCGGGCGATGCCGATGCGCTGGCGCTGGCCGCCGGAGAACTGGTGCGGGTACCGGTTGATGTACTCCGGGTTCAGGCCGACCACGTCGAGGAGGTCCTGGACCTTCTGCCGGCGCGAGCCCTTGGGAGCCACCTCGGGGTGGATCTCGTAGGGCTCGCCGATGATGTCGCCGACCGTCATCCGCGGGTTCAGCGAGGTGTACGGGTCCTGGAACACCATCTGGATGTTGCGGCGCACGGCCTTCAGGGCGCGGCCGGACAGCCTGGTGAGGTCCTCCCCCTTGTAGAGGATCGAACCCGCCGTCGGCCGCTCCAGGTTGACCAGCATTTTGGCCACGGTCGACTTCCCGCAGCCCGACTCGCCGACGATGCCCAGCGTCTCGCCGGCGCGCAGCTCGAAGGAGACCCCGTCGACGGCCTTGACCGCGCCGACCTGTTTGCGGAAGACGATGCCCTGGGTCAGCGGGTAGTGCTTGACCAGGTCCTTCACTTCCAGGAGGGACTCAGCCATGGAGGCACTCCTTCCAGAAGAAGCACGCGCTGGTCCGCTCCTCGGCGACCTCCGCGAGCGGCGGGACCTCGGCGCGGCAGACGGCCTGCGCCATCGGACAGCGCGGGTTGAAGGCGCAGCCGGGCGGGATGGCCAGCAGGTTCGGCGGCAGGCCCTTGATGGCGTAGAGCTCCTGCCCCTTCTGGTCCAGGCGCGGGATGGAGTCCAGCAGGCCGCGCGTGTACGGGTGCGCGGGCGCCTTGTAGATCTCGTGGACGGGGGCCGCCTCGACGATCCGGCCGGCGTACATGACGGCGATCTTGTCGGCCACGTCCGCGACCACGCCGAGGTCGTGGGTGATCAGGATGAGGCCCATGTTCAGCTCGCGCTGCAGCTCGGCCAGCAGGTCCATCACCTGCGCCTGGACGGTCACGTCCAGGGCGGTCGTCGGCTCGTCCGCGATGATCAGCGAGGGCTCCAGGGCCAGCGCCATGGCGATCATGATGCGCTGGCGCATGCCGCCCGAGAACTGGTGCGGGAAGTCCCCCACCCGCTGCTTCGCCGCCGGGATCCGCACCCGGTCCATCAGCTCGACGGCCCTGGCCTTGGCGTCCTTGCGGGACATCCCGCGGTGGACCTCGTACATCTCGCCGAGCTGCTTGCCCACGCTCAGGACCGGGTTCAGCGAGGAGAGCGCGTCCTGGAAGATCATCGCCATGTCGGCGCCGCGGATCCTGCGCCGCTCCTCCTCCTTCATCTTGAGGAGGTCCTTGCCCTTGAAGAGGATCTCGCCGCCCGTGATCCGGCCCGGCGGCATGTCGAGGATGCCCATCACGGCCTGGGCGGTCACCGACTTGCCGGAGCCCGACTCGCCGAGCACGGCGAGCGTCTCGCCCTCGTCCACCGAGTAGTCGACACCGTTGACCGCCTTCGCGACTCCGTCGCGCGTCTTGAATTCCACGTGCAGGTCGCGGACTTCGAGCAGCATGTGCGGGGCTCCTCAGCGCAGCTTGGGATCGAGGGCGTCGCGCACCGCGTCGCCGAGCATGATGAAGGCGAGCACCGTGATGCTCAGCGCGCCCGCCGGCCAGAGCAGCATGTGCGGGGCGTTGCGGATCTGCGAGGCCGCGTTGGAGATGTCGATGCCCCACGAGACGGTGGGCGGGCGCAGGCCGACGCCGAGGAAGGACAGGGTGGCCTCCAGCGCGATGTACGTGCCGAGCGCGATGGTGGCGACGACGATGACGGGGGCGACGGCATTGGGCGCCACGTGCCGCAGCAGCATCCGGCCGTTGCCGGCGCCCAGGGCCCGGGCGGCCTGGACGTAGTCGTTCTGTTTGGCGGTGATCACCGAGCCGCGGGCGATGCGGGCGATCTGCGGCCAGCCGAGGAGCACGATGAAGCCGACCACGGGCCACACGGTGGTGCTGGTGACGACGGACAGGAAGACCAGGCCGCCGAGGACCACCGGGATGCCGAAGAAGATGTCGGCGACCCGGGAGAGCAGCGCGTCGCCCCAGCCGCCGAAGAAGCCGGCGAGCCCGCCGAGCGCGGAGCCGAGCAGGGCGGCGCCGAGGGTGGCGCAGACGCCCACGGTGATGGAGGCGCGCGCCCCGTACACCGTGCGGGTGTAGACGTCACAGCCCTGCGTGTCGTAGCCGAAGGGGTGGCCCGGGGAGGAGCCCTGCTGCGATTTGGACAGGTCGCACTGGAGCGGGTCGCCGCTCGCGATGAGCTGCGGCCAGATCGAGATGATCACGAGGAAGAGGATCAGCAGCGAGGAGAGGATGAAGACGGGGTTGCGGCGCAGCTGGTGCCAGGCGTCGGACCACAGCGAGCGGGCCTTCTCGGTGGGTCCGGGGCCGGTCGGCCCGGCGGTCTTCTCGATGCCCTCGACGCTCTCGGCTTCCTCCAGCGCGAGATCCATGGGTCCTCCCTGACCGGTGGGGGAGACCGCCTCGTGCCGGCGGGGGCCGACGGGGTCGTATCCGCCGGGGCCTTCAGCGCGCTCGGGGGGCTCGGGGGGCTCGGGCTCAGGCTCAGGCATAACGGATCCTCGGGTCCAGGACCGCGTAGAGCAGGTCGACGAGCAGGTTCGCCAGCAGGAAGACGATGACGAGGATGGTCACGAAGCCGACGACGGTGGGCGAGTTGTTGCGCAGGATGCCCTGGTAGAGCTGGTAGCCGACGCCGTGGATGTTGAAGATCCGCTCGGTGACGATGGCGCCGCCCATCAGGGCGCCGATGTCGGTGCCGATGAAGGTGACCACCGGGATCAGTGAGTTGCGCAGGAGGTGGCGGGTGACGACCCGGCTCCGGGGCAGGCCCTTGGCCGTGGCCGTGCGCACGTAGTCGGCCTTGACGTTCTCGGCGATGGAGGTGCGCGACAGCCGGGTGACGTAGGCGAGGGAGACCAGCGCGAGGACGATGCCGGGCAGGATCAGCTCGTTGAGGGGGGCTTCCGGGGAGACGGTGGGCCGCACCCAGCCCCATTTGACGCCGAAGAGGTACTGGAGCAGGTAGCCCGTCACGAAGGTGGGCACGGAGATGACCACGAGGGTGGCCACGAGCACGGAGGTGTCGACGGTCTTGCCGCGGCGCAGCCCGCTGAGCACGCCGAGGGTGATGCCGATGACGACCTCGAAGAAGATCGCGACCAGGGTCAGGCGCAGGGTGACGGGGAAGGCGCTGGCCATCAGGTCGGTCACGGACTGGCCGTTGAAGGCCGTACCGAAGTCGCCCTGGAAGATCTGGCCCATGTAGTGGAGGTACTGCTTCCACAGGGGCTGGTCGAGGTAGAGGTCCTTGCGGATGCGGGCGGCGGTCGCGGGGTCGGGGGCCTTGTCGCCGAAGAGGGCCGCGACGGGGTCGCCGAGCGCGTACACCATGACGAAGATCAGGAACGTGCTGCCGATGAACACCGGGATCATCTGGAGCAGCCGCCGGATCACATAACGTCCCATGGACTGCTCCAGGATCGATCCGAAACGTGGGTCAGCTGACCTTGATCTGGTCGTACACGGGCACGCTGAACTGGTTGAGCGCCACGTCCGAGAGCCGCTCGGCGTAGCCCGCGCTGCCGTTCTGGTACCAGAGCGGGATGGCCGGCATCTGCTCGGCGAGGATCTTCTCGGAGTCCTGGAACTTCGCGATGGCCTTGGCCGGGTCGCTCTCCTGGTTGGCCTCGTCGACGAGCTTGTCGAAGTCCGGGTTGCTGAACTTCCCGTAGTTGGAGGAGGCGCCGGTGTAGTAGAGCGGCTGGAGGAAGTTCTGGATCAGCGGGTAGTCGGCCTGCCAGCCGGAACGGAAGGGGCCGGTCAGCTTGAAGGCGCTCTGCTGGTTGCGGAAGTCGGCGAAGGTGCCGATCGGGTTGACCGTGCACACCGGGCCCTCGCCCAGCGCGTTGTTGACGCTGTTGCAGACGGCGTCCATCCAGTCGCGGTGCGAGCCGGTGTCCACGTTGGAGGTCAGCGTGACCTTGCCGCCGGGGAGCCCGCCGCCCTCCTGGATGAGCTTCTTGGCCTCGGCCGGGTCGTAGACGCAGGCGTCGCCGCAGACGGTGGAGGAGAAGCCGCCCTTCTCGCCGAGCGCCGGCGAGGTCCAGTCCTTGGCGGGGGTGCGGGTCTCGCGGAAGATCTGCTTGGTGATCTCGTCGCGGTTGATCGCCCGGGAGATGCCCTGGCGGACCTTCTCCATGCCCGGCTTGCTCCACTGCGCGTCGTACAGCGGGAAGGTGAGGGTCTGGATGATGAGGGCCGGCTGGTTGATGTACCGGTCCCCGAGGTCGTTCTTGACGTTCTTCAGCTGCTGCGCCGGGATGTCGTCGACGAGGTCGAGGTTGCCGGAGATCAGGTCGGTGTAGGCGGTGTTGTTGTCGGTGTAGACCTTCAGGTCCACGCCGCCGTTCTGCGCCTTGTCCGCACCGGGGTACGCGTCCCACTTGCGCAGCTTCATGCCGGTGCCCTTGGTGTACGAGTCCACCGTGTACGGGCCGTTGCCGACGGGCTTGTTCAGCCAGCCGGTGTGGTCGGTGAAGAAGGCCTTGGGCAGCGGCGAGAAGGCCTGGTAGCCGAGGGTCTCGGGCCAGGTCGAGAACTTGTTCTTGAGGGCGACGGTGAAGGTCTTGGGGTCCTTCACCACCAGCCCTGACATCGTCTTCGCCTTCGGTTCCCCGGAGGCCGGGTGCACGTCCTGATAGCCGACGATGTCGGAGAAGAACGGCGAGTTGTTCTGCTTGTTGCGCACGTCCGCGCCGTAGTTCCAGGCGTCCACGAAGGACTGCGCCGTGACCGGCTCGTCGTTGCTGAACTTCCAGCCGTCCTTCAGCGTGATCGTGAAGTTCTGGCTGTCCGTCGTCTCGATGTTCTCGGCGAGCATGTTGTTCGCCTCGCCGGTCTTCGGGTCGTAGCGCTTGAGACCCCGGAACAGCATGTCGAGGACCTTGCCGCCCTGCACCTCGTTGGTATTGGCAGGCTCCAGCGGGTTCTGCGGGTCACCCCACGAAGAGCTGACGATCCCCGCGTCGCCCCCGCCCCCACCGCTGTCGCTTCCACCGCCGCAGGCCGTCGCCGCGAGGGCGACGGCCACCGCACATGCGGCCCACTTGGCGTGGGTGGCTCCGCGCATGGAGTGCCTCCTAGGGGTCCCAGACTCACTTAGGGGCCAATGTCACCCTATGTGGGGGCCCGCACACTCCTCGTTGGACCGATTGCACCCGCGCGTCACGCCCCTGTCACCCCTGCGAGTGCAACGTCAGCTCCCAGGAGTCGACCGCGTAGTGCAGGCCCATGCCGTGCGCCTCGTAGAGCCCGAGTGCGCCGGTTTCGTTGTGGGTGTCCACGCCGAGGCCGATGGTGTCGCGGCCGCGGGCGGCGTAGGCCGCGAAGCAGTGGCGCAGCAGGAAGCCGCCGAGGCCGCGGCCGCGGAGTTCCTTGCGCACGCCGATGTGGCCGAGCCAGCCCATGCTGGTGCGGTCGTCGCGGGTGAGCAGGACGGCCGCGTCGCCGTGGCCGGGCAGGCTCGCGATCCAGACCAGGGACCAGTCGAGGCGGCGGCCGTCGATGTGGTCCAGCCAGCTCTCGTACGGGCGGTCCACATGGCCGAAGTGCGCCGCGAAGGTCTCCTCGATGAGGGCGTGGGCCCGGCGGCGGTCGGCCTCGTCGTCGGCGCAGTGGCGCAGGGTGAGCCCGTCCGCAACGGCCGGCGGGAGGTCGGCGGCCGGTGACAGGGAGCGGGTCATCACCTGGTAGCGGCGGATGGTGTGGTAGCCGCGCCCCGCGAGGTGGGAGAGGTCGAGGGTGGGCTCCACGTTGAGCTGGAGCCGCAGGACGCCGGAGGCGGCGGTCAGCTCCCGGGCCCTGGTCTCCATGCGCTCCAGCAGCAGGACGGCTGCCTCGTCGTGGCCGGGCAGTACGTAGTGGTCGCCGTCGACGCGGCCCGGTCCGGAGTCCGCCCAGACGAGGGCGTAGGCCACGAGCCGGCCGTCCTCGAAGGCGAGCCAGGAGTCGGTGGCCAGGTCGACGTCGGGGGCGTTGAGGTCGGATTCGACGGTGCCCAGGTCGGTTTCCGGGCGGCCGATCTCGATCATGTCGACGGCGTTGAGGAGGGCGCAGATGTCGCCTGCGTCCCCGGGCCCGGCGGGCCGTACGGTGAGGGTCATTGCCTCACTCTCCGGGCCGCGCTCCAGGCGCCGCAACCGGGTTCCCGGGACCCGTACGGAAACGGCCGGTCCCCCGGTGCTCGAAGCACCGGGGGACCGGCCGTGGACGTACGGGTCCGTCGGAGGTCAGACGGCCAGGATGGCCTTCTCCTCCGCGAAGTGGCACGCCGACTCGTGCGCGGCCGGGCCGGTCTGGCCCTTGAAGCGCTCCGGGATCGCCAGCAGCGGCTCCTCGGTGGAGCACTTGTCCTGGGCCTTCCAGCAGCGGGTGCGGAAGCGGCAGCCCGACGGCGGGTTGGCCGGCGACGGGACGTCACCGGTCAGGATGATGCGCTCGCGGCCCTCACGGGCCTCCGGGTCGGGGACCGGGACGGCGGAGAGCAGCGCCTGGGTGTACGGGTGCGTGGGGTGCTCGTAGATCTGGGCGTCGGAGCCGATCTCGGCCATCTTGCCCAGGTACATGACGCCGACGCGGTCCGAGATGTGCCGGACGATCGACAGGTCGTGCGCGATGAAGAGGTAGGAGAGGTTGAACTCGTCCTGGAGCTTCTCCATCAGGTTGATGACCTGCGCCTGCACCGACACGTCGAGCGCGGAGACCGGCTCGTCGCAGATGATGATCTCGGGCTGCAGGGCCAGGCCGCGGGCGATGCCGATGCGCTGGCGCTGACCGCCGGAGAACTGGTGCGGGTACCGGTTGATGTACTCCGGGTTCAAGCCCACGACGTCCAGGAGCTCCTGGACCTTGCGGCGCCTGTCGCCCTTGGGAGCCACCTCGGGGTGGATCTCGAAGGGCTCCCCGATGATGTCGCCGACCGTCATGCGCGGGTTCAGCGAGGTGTACGGGTCCTGGAACACCATCTGGATGTTGCGGCGCACGGCCTTGAGGGCCTTGCCGGACAGCCGGCTGATGTCCTCGCCCTTGTAGAGCACCTGGCCGGAGGTGGCCCGCTCCAGGTTCATCAGGAGCTTGGCGACCGTGGACTTGCCACAGCCGGACTCGCCGACGATGCCGAGGGTCTCGCCCTGGTAGAGGTCGAAGGAGATCCCGTCGACCGCCTTGACCGCGCCGACCTGCTTCTTGAACAGGATGCCCTGGGTCAGCGGGAAGTGCTTGACCAGGTTGCGGACCTGGAGGATCGGCTCGCGCTCGGTGGCGTTCTTGGTGAGCTCAGCCATGGATCTGGTCCTTCCAGAAGTGGCACGCGCTGCCGCGGCCCGGCAGTTCGGTGCCGTCCTGCTCGGTGACGGGGTGCAGTACGGGGATCTCCGTACGGCAGATGTCCTGCGCCTTGGGACAGCGGGGGCTGAAGGCGCAACCCGTCGGGATGCGGAGCAGGTTGGGCGGCAGACCCTTGATCGCGTAGAGCTCCTGGCCCTTCTGGTCCAGGCGCGGGATCGAGTCGAGCAGGCCGCGGGTGTACGGGTGGGACGGACGCTTGTAGATCTCGTGGACCGGAGCGGTCTCGACGATCCGGCCCGCGTACATGACGGCGATCTTGTCCGCGACGTCGGCGACGACGCCGAGGTCGTGGGTGATCAGGATCAGGCCCATGTTCATCTCGCGCTGGAGCTCCGCGAGCAGGTCCATGACCTGGGCCTGGACCGTCACGTCGAGGGCCGTGGTGGGCTCGTCGGCGATGATCAGGTCCGGCTCCAGGGCCAGCGCCATGGCGATCATGATGCGCTGGCGCATACCGCCGGAGAACTGGTGCGGGTAGTCGCCCACGCGCGCCTTGGCGGCGGGGATCTTCACCCGGTCCATGAGCTCGATGGCCTTGGCCTTCGCGTCCCTCTTCGAGGCGCCGCGGTGGACCCGGAACATCTCGCCGAGCTGGTCGCCCACCGAGTAGACCGGGTTCAGGGACGACAGGGCGTCCTGGAAGATCATCGCCATCTTGTTGCCGCGGAGCTTGCGCCGCTCCTCGTCGGACATCTTGAGGATGTCCTTGCCGTGGAAGCGCACCTCGCCGCCGGCGATCCGTCCGGGCGGGCTGTCGAGAATGCCCATGATCGCCTGTGCGGTGACGGACTTGCCGGAGCCGGACTCGCCGAGCACGGCGAGGGTCTCGCCGGCGTTGACGCTGTAGCTCACGCCGTTGACGGCCTTGGCGACCCCGTCACGGGTCTTGAACTCGACCTGGAGGTTGTCCACCTCCAGCAGCGGCACGGCGGACCCGCCGCCCGTCTCCGCAACGCTGAGAATCTCCGACGTCGTCACGCCGCCACCTTCGTCCTGCTTGCTGATGTTGTCTCGGGGCATCGGGCGGCCCTACCGGAGCTTCGGGTCGAGCGCGTCACGCAGGCCGTCGCCGACGAAGGCGAAGCCGAGCACGGTGACGACGACGAACAGGCTGGGGAAGTACCACAGGTAGTCATTGACGCCGATGAAGCCCTGTCCGGCCGCCAGCATGTTGCCCCACTCGGGGACGTCGACGGGGACACCGGCTCCCAGGAAGGAGAGCGCTGCCACACCGACGATCGTGGTGCCGACGTTGAACGTCGCGTAGACCAGAACGGCGGTCAGCGAGTTCGGCAGGATGTGCGTGCGGACGACCCGCCAGCCGCCGGCGCCGAGCGCCTTGGCCGCGTGGACGTAGTCCATCTCGCGCACCGACAGGATCGAGCTGCGCAGGAGCCTGGACACGGTGGCCCAGGAGAAGATGGCCAGCGAGATGACCACCGGGGTGATGCCGCGCCCGGTGACCAGGATGATGACGACGGCACCGATCATCAGCGGGAACGCGAGGAACACGTCCGCGACGCGCATGACCAGGGTGTCGGCGAAGCCGGCGAAGTAACCGGCGATGGCGCCGAGGGCGACACCGATCAGCACCGCGAAGAAGATCGAGGCGAGGCCCACGAACATGGCGACGCGGGTGCCGGCGATCAGGCGCGAGAACATGTCGCGGCCCAGGGCGTCGGTGCCCATCCAGTGCGTGCCGTTCGGCGAGGCGAGGGTGTTCTCCAGGTCCTGGGCGGCCGGGTCGTACGGCGCGAGCATGTCGCCGAAGATCGCCGTCAGGAACAGCAGGGAGATGATCACGAGACCGACGACGGCCAGCTTGTTCTGGACGTAGCGGTGCCGGATCTCGCCCCACTGGCTCAGTTGCTTGGGTGCGGGTTCGGCGGTGGCCGAAGCGGACGACACGGGGTTCTCGTCCCCGATCGCCGGGCTCGTTGCGAGCTCAGACATGAGGAAATCCTCCTTGGGGGCGGTCAGCTGAGGCGGATACGCGGGTCGAGGGCCGCGTACAGCAGGTCCACGATGAGGCTGAGGACGACGAAGATCGCGACGCTGTAGGTCACGACCCCGATGACGATCGGGTTGTTCTGCTGCTGAATCGCCTGAACCAGTGCCAGACCGACACCGTCCCAGTTGAAGATCGCCTCAGTGATGAGCGCACCACCGAGGAGTCCGCCGAACGAAATGCCCAGGTACGTGACCACGGGAATCGACGAGTTGCGCAGCACGTGCTTGAACAGCACGCGGCGTCGCGGAAGTCCCTTGGCCACGGCCGTCTTCACGTAGTCCGCGCGCAGCACCTCGAGCATCGTGCCGCGGGTGAGGCGGGCGACGAAGGCGATGTCGGTGATGGCGAGGGTGATCGCGGGAAGGACCATGCCCTCCAGCTTGTCGCCGCCCAGCTGCGGGAACCACTGGAGATCCACCGCGAAGAACTTCATGAGCAGCATGCCGATCACGAAGGTGGGGAAGCCGACGGCCATCGTCGTAAAGAATGTCGTGGCCATGTCGAGAATGCTGTATCTGTAGAGCGCGGCGATGATGCCGACGCCCATACCGAACACGGTGACGAGCACGATGGCCAGGATGGCCAGCTTCGCCGTGTTCTGAAGCTTGGGTGCGAGGATCTCGGAAACCTCGCGGCGCTGCACGAAGTCCTCGCCGAGGTCACCGGTGGCGACCTTCGCGACGTAGTTCACGTACTGCTCGGGCAGCGACTTGTCGAGCCCGTAACGCGCCTTCAGTTCCGCGACCACTGCGGGGTCACGTGCCTTGTCGCTGCCCGCGATCGAACCCACGGGATCGCCGGGGAGTACGAACAGACACGCGAACAGAACCATGGTCGCGCCTATGAGGACTATGACCATCTGCCCGAGGCGACGGGCGACGTACCTTCCCATGTTTTGCCTCTCTACCTGGCCGCTTCTGGGAGCAGCGACCTCCAGCCCAAGGAACGGGCCGGCTCTCGGCGTGCGGGGGTTGCCCGCGGATGTGAGGGGTGCCGAAGTGAAAACGGCCTGCCGAGCGGGGCCGCGGCCCACCGGTCACCCGGGGGCCGCGGCACGTTCGCTCCTGACGGATATACCGTCCGAACCGATTACTTCTTGAGCGAGATCTTCTCGAGGATCGGGTCCTCGTTGAAGTTGATGTCGTCCAGACCGTTGAACTTGTCGGTCGCCATCAGGCGGAACTGGGAACGGTTGAAGGTCGGGATGAGCGCCATGTCGTCCATGGCCATCTTCTCGGCCTGCTTGTACATCGTGATGCGAGCGGCCTCGTCCTTGGTGGCGCGGGCCGTGTCGATCAGCTTGTCGAACTCGGGGTTGTTGTAACGGACGCGGTTGTCACCGGTCACGTTGCCCTCGGCGTCCTTGTTCATCGAGGCCGAGTGCAGCAGCGGGAACAGGAAGTTCTCCGGGGTCGGGTAGTCCGCGCCCCACGCGAAGCGGTAGACACCGGTGGCGCCGGAACCCTGCTGCTCCTTGAGCATGCCCGGGAAGTCCTTGCCGTCCAGCTTGACCTTGACGCCGAGGACGTCCTCAAGCTGCTTCGCGATGGCCTGGACCCACTCTTCGTGGCCCGCACCGGTGTTGAAGCTGAACTTGATCTCGGTACCCGGCTTCAGGCCGCCCTTCTCGGCGTGCTCCTTGGCCTTGGCGACGTCCTGCTTGACGCAGGAGACGCAGAGGTCCTTCTGGTACGCCTTCGGGAACGCCGGCGGCACGATGGTCGTCGACGGGGTCTGGTAGCCCTGGAAGACACCCTTGGCGATGGCCTGACGGTCGATCGCGTAGGAGATCGCCAGACGGGCGTCCTTGTTGTTGGTCGGGCCGTTGTCACCGATCGGCAGAACGAAGTTCATGCCGTTCGTGTCCTTGGCGAACCACTTGTTCTGCGGCTTGTACTTCGCCTCGGCCGTCTTGAGCATCGGCGTCGGGATGTGCGCGTAGTCGAAGGTGCCGGCCTGGAAGCCGTCGTACTCGAGCTGCTGCGCGGTCTTGTCGTTGAGGAGCGTGACCTGGACCTTCTGGAGGGAGGCCTTGGTCAGCGAGTAGTCGTCGTTGCGGACGAGGTTGATCGCCTTGTTGTGCTCCCAGGTGCCGTCCATCTTGAACGGACCGTTACCGATGGGGGCCTCGCCGAACGCCTTGTCCTCTTCGCCGACCTTGGCCGACTTCGGGACGGGGCTGTAGGCGTTGTGCGCCGTCTTCAGGACGAACTCACAGTCCGCCTTGGACAGGTCCACCTTGATGGTGTTCGGGTCCGGAGTGGTGACACCGGAGAAGGTCTTGGCGGAGCCGTCCTGCAGCTCGGCGTAGCCCTTGATGCCGGCGAAGTGGTACGCGACGTCGGACGCGGCGGCCTTGTGCGCGGCACGGGCCCAACCACGGGCGAACGCCTCGGCGTCCACGACCTCGCCGTTGGAGAACTTGGTGTCGGGCTTGACCTTGAAGGTCCAGGACGTGCAACCCTCGTCCGCGCTCGCCGACTCGGCGAGCGCGGGCTCGGCCAGGCCGTCCGGCGTGTTGCCGTACAGGCCGGTGAACAGGGCGTTGGCCAGCAGGATGCCCGTGGACTCGTGGGCACGCCCCGGGTCGATGGTGTCCGGCTCCGTGCTGCCCATCCGGAACACGCCACCGTTGGCAGCGCTGCCCTTGTCCTTGCTGTCACCGTCACCGCCGCCACAGGCGGTAGCGGCCAGGGCGACGACAACCGCGCCCACGACCCACTTGGCGCTCTTGGCACCGCGCATGGGTTTCCTCCTCATGAGTCCACTGATCGACTTGAGGGGCAAAAAAACCTCGCCGACACCCCTGACGGCGAGCGAATTCCTGCCCATAGTGTGCTCGTGAGTCGGCGCGCTCCCCACAGCGCGTGACCCATTGACCCGAGCTCAATGGAGCCATCCTCAGGGACTGCCAGGCCGTAAACCACACTTGGGTGGTCTCGTTTTCACAACATCGATCCGCGGCAGAAACCCGAAATCCGGACAAACGGATAGGAGACAGACACGTGCGAAACGGACGGTTAGCTCATCTTCCGGAGTGTCACGGTCGGTATGCGGACACCAGAACGCAAAAATCCGCTTGACAGAAGCGAACAGCCCCTCCCGTCACGGAGTCCGTGACGAGAGGGGCTGCTGCATTTCAGAGTGCCGCGACCCACAGCGTCCGCCGCGTCCGCCCACCCGAGCAAACCACGGGACGGGCGACGCAACGGCCCTGCTGCGTAAGGCCTTTACTCCTACTTGGCCGACTTGGCACGCGACGCGGTGCGCGAGCGGTCCTTCTGGTCCAGCACGACCTTGCGGATGCGGACGGCCTCCGGGGTCACCTCGACGCACTCGTCGTCGCGGCAGAACTCCAGGGACTGCTCCAGGGAGAGCTTGCGGGGCGGAATCACGTTCTCCGTGTTGTCCGCGGAAGCCGCACGCATGTTGGTGAGCTTCTTCTCCTTGGTGATGTTCACGTCCATGTCGTCGGAGCGCGAGTTCTCGCCGACGATCATGCCCTCGTACACCTCGGTGCCGGGGTCGGTGAACAGGACACCGCGCTCCTGCAGGTTGATCATCGCGAACGGCGTGACCGAACCGGCGCGGTCGGCGACCAGCGAACCGTTGTTACGGGTCACCAGCGGGCCGAACCACGGCTCGTGGCCCTCGTGGATCGAGTGGGCGATGCCGGTGCCGCGCGTACCGGTCAGGAACTCGGTACGGAAGCCGATGAGACCGCGCGACGGGACGACGAACTCCATGCGGACCCAGCCGGAACCGTGGTTCGACATGTTGTCCATGCGGCCCTTGCGGACGCCCATGAGCTGCGTGACCGCGCCCATGTGCTCCTCGGGGACGTCGATCGTCATGCGCTCGACCGGCTCGTGGACCTTGCCGTCGATCTCCTGCGTGACCACCTGCGGCTTGCCGATGGTCAGCTCGAAGCCCTCGCGGCGCATCTGCTCGACCAGGATGGCGAGCGCGAGCTCACCGCGGCCCTGGACCTCCCAGGCGTCCGGGCGCTCGGTGTCGAGGACGCGGAGCGAGACGTTACCGACGAGCTCGCGGTCCAGACGGTCCTTGACCTGGCGGGCGGTGACCTTGCGG
This sequence comes from Streptomyces sp. NPDC029164, assembly GCF_055563995.1. Taxonomy (NCBI): domain Bacteria; kingdom Bacillati; phylum Actinomycetota; class Actinomycetes; order Kitasatosporales; family Streptomycetaceae; genus Streptomyces; species Streptomyces sp. NPDC029164. The sequence goes on from NZ_JBVHWW010000011.1 coordinate 152,376, forward strand.
TCCTTGACGGCGGACTTGGCGTCCGCGCCCTTGCCGCTGCCGCCGCGGCCGACCATCGGGGAGGTGTTCGTACCGATGGTCATGGAGATCGCCGGCTCGTCCACCGAGATCAGCGGGAGCGCGATCGGGTTCTCCGGGTCGGCCAGGGTCTCGCCGATCATGATTTCGGGGAAACCGGCGACCGCGCAGATGTCACCCGGGCCCGCCACCTCGGCCGGCTTGCGGGTGAGCGCCTCGGTCATCATCAGCTCGGTGATGCGGACGTTGGAGATCGAGCCGTCACGCTTGATCCAGGCGACGGTCTGGCCCTTGCGCAGCTCGCCCTGCTCGACGCGGACCAGCGCGATGCGGCCGAGGAAGTTGTCGGCGTCCAGGTTGGTGACGTGCGCCTGGAGGGGGGCCTCCTCGTCGTACACCGGGGCCGGGACGTGCTCCAGGATGGTGGAGAAGAACGGCTCCAGGCTGTCGCTGTCCGCGGGGACGGTGCCGTCCTCCGGCTTGGTCAGCGAGGCGACGCCGTCACGGCCGCAGGCGTAGACGATCGGGAACTCGATCTGGTCCTCGTCCGCGTCCAGGTCGAGGAAGAGGTCGTACGTCTCGTTGACGACCTCGTCGATCCGGGAGTCCGGACGGTCGGTCTTGTTGATGCAGAGGATGACCGGCATCTTCGCCTGCAGGGCCTTGCGCAGGACGAAGCGGGTCTGGGGCAGCGGACCCTCCGAGGCGTCCACCAGCAGGACGACCGCGTCCACCATCGACAGACCGCGCTCGACCTCACCACCGAAGTCGGCGTGGCCGGGGGTGTCGATGATGTTGATCGTGATCGGGGCCCCGCCGTCCTTGGGGTGATACTTCACCGCCGTGTTCTTGGCGAGGATCGTGATGCCCTTCTCACGCTCCAGGTCGTTCGAGTCCATCATGCGGTCGTCGAGGTGCTGGTGGGCGGCGAAGGCACCGGCCTGCTTGAGCATGGCATCGACGATGGTCGTCTTGCCATGGTCGACGTGGGCGACGATGGCGACGTTACGGATGTCGTGGCGCGTGGGCACTTCGGCGCTTCTCCCGGGATCGTGGATGGCGTCGCGTACGGCCTGGCACGCGCGCCTCGGCCGGGCGAAAACCTGCCACGGCCTTACCCCATGGTACGTCGCGTGGCGGGAATCGCCTGCCGGGGGCTGTCAAGGGGCCGGACGAATGAGCGCGGCCGAGTGCTGCGTGGGGTGCCCGGGCCGCCCATCGTGCCGGTAATCATGCGGGTCAACGGCCGGGTCAATGGGTATGGCACGACCTTGCCCGCCGGGGATCCGGCGGGCAAGGGACTTGAGTCACATCTGAGCTTGCCACCTGGGGGTCAACCTGACAGGCACCCCTTTGTCATCACTTCTTCGCCCACGCTACTTCTTCTTGTCCTTGGCGGCCGGCGGCTTCTTCCAGCCGATGTCCTGGTAGCGCGGGGTGCCGAGGCCGAAGGCGCCGGCGTTGGCCAGGCCCGGCTTGACGGCCACCAGCTCCGGGCGCTGGTAGAGCGGGATGGAGCCGGCGGCGGCCCAGATCCGGGCGTCCGCCTTGCGGATCAGCTCGCGGGACTGCTCCTCGTTCAGCTCGCCGACCGCCTGGTCGAAGAGCTGGTCGATGTGGTCGGTGCCGACCCGGGTGTAGTTCTGTTCGACGAGGAGCGAGCCGTCCGCGGCCGGCTCCGGCTTGGCGAAGATGGGCCGGGCGTCGGTGGCCGGGTAGGCGGTCGCGGGCCAGGAGTAGAGGGCCAGGTCGTACTGGCCCGAGGCGATGTGGTCCTTGAAGAAGCTGTCGTCGGCCACCTTGGTCGTCTCGGTGTTCACCCCGACCTTCCGCAGCATCTGGGCGATCCGCTCGCCGACCGCGCGCAGGGACTCCGAGCCGGGGCCGGCCGGGAGGACGAAGCGCAGGGTGAGCGCCTTGCCGTCCTTGGCGAGCATGGCTCCGGAGGTCCGGGTGGCCTGCTTGGCCGGGGCCGGAGAGGCCTTGGCGGGGTCGGTCGCGTCACCGTCGCGGGCCGCGCTGCGCTTGCCGTCGTCGACGGCCGCCACCCGGGCGGCCTGGGCGAGGAGGGAGACCTCCTGCTGGACGCCGAAGGGGGCGGGGGCCAGTACGGGGGAGGGCCGGTCCAGCGCATCGCCCGGGGCCGCGGCGAGGGGACGCTCGCCGGGGCCCGCCGGGCGGCCCTGGGGGCGCTGCCCGGCGGCCGAGCGCGGGTCTCCGTTGGCCTCGTCGTCCTGGCCGACGATGTAGAGGCCGTCGTTTCCGGTGCCCGGGCCCGAGGGGGTCTTCCCGTCGTCCTGAGACTCGCTCTCCGGGCCGGCCTTGGCTCCCGCCGGCTCGGTGATCTTGCCGCCGCGGCGCCAGCCCGCGTCCGCGAGGAGGGACTGGGCCGCCTGCATGTCCTGACCGCCGAGGGCGTCGCTGTTGTCGGCGTACGCCCGCTGCCCGGCCAGCGCCACGTGGCTGCCGACGGGCTTCGCGGGCAGGCCGAGCGGCTTCAGCACGAGCTCGGCCAGTGCCTTGCGGTCCAGCGCCCGGGCCACGGCCCGGCGCACCCGCTCGTCCGCCAGCGGGCCCGTGGACCCGTTCATCGCGAGCTGGGTGTAGGCCGGCTCCAGGGACTTGCGGACGGTGAACTTCCGCAGGGCCGTCTGCTCGTCGGCGTACCGTTTCACGGACGCCACGTGCTTGTCGCGGCTTTCCTTCTCCGCCGTGGCCTTGTCCTCGTCCGTCCCGAAGGCGACCGCCCACGACAGCGTGGCCTGCGCCGGGGTCATCGCGGCTCCCGGACCGTGGGCCGGGGCGCCGCCCGAGCCCGCGGCGCCCTTGCCGGTGGCGTCCTTGCCGGTGGCGTCCTTACCGGCCGCGTCCCGGCGGGCCAGTGCGATCCGGTCGGCGCCGTTGCGGTCGATCTCGGCCAGATCCAGCTTCCCTGCCGCCAGCGCCGCGGCGCGCTCGGCCCGCGGCACCGCCGTCAGGACCAGCGTGTCCAGCTTGGCCTGCCGGCCCCACCAGCGCGGATTGCGGGTGAGGGCCGCCGTACCCGTCTTCTTGTCGATGGCCCCGAGGGCGAAGGGCCCCGCGGTGACCTTCAGAGCGCCGCGGGCGCCCTCGTTGAAGGCGTCAGGGGTGCCCGTGACCTGCTTGGGGTAGAGCGGGCTGAAGAGCGAGCGCCAGTCGGCGTACGGCTTGGCGAAGGTGACCCTGACCTCCAGGTCGGTCTTGCCCTTCTCGATCTTCTCGATCCGCTCGTAGCCGGCGTTGCGCGCCGTCCAGTACGCCGAGTCCTTGCCGTTCAGCGCCCGCCACTGCGCCACGAAATCGGCGGCGCCGATCTCGCGTCCGTCGCTCCACACCGCCTGCTGGTTCAGCTTGTAAAGGACGACCTGCTTGGGCTCCCGCTCGACGACCTCGGCCTTCTCCAGGTAGTCGGGATTGGCCACGGGCCGTCCCTTGGCGTCCAGCACGAACAGCTGCGGCAGCACGGCCCCGGCGATGCGGGTGGTGGTGGCGTCCGCGTCGGCCTGGAAGGTGTTCAGGGTGTCCGGCAGGGTGTCCACGGCCCAGCGCAGCACACCCCCGTCCGCGACCTTCTCGCGGGCGGTCGTGGCGATGTCCTGCCCGGCGGCGACAGGGCCGCCCTCGTCTTCACCCGCGCCGCAGCCCGTGAGGAGCGGCAGTGCGAGGACTCCCGAGGTCAGGAGCGCCAAGGACCTGCGCCTTCGCTGGGACATGGGTGGTACCTCCGGGGCGGGGCGTGGGGGAAGCATGATCACGTTCGGCGGTATATGGAGCTGATCACACCGGTTGCCGGATCCCACTGAAATCGACGGTCCGCCGCACCCTTCGCACCCGCCTCTCGCCACGCCGCGAACCCCACCCGTGCGGACCAATCCGGCTTGCGCACCGAAGGGCGTTCCCCCGGGAGAGGGATGAGAATGGGGGTCGGGGAGGGGCGCACAGTTCACGCCTGCGCGCCCGCAATCGCTGCACGTCCCTTCACAACGGGGGACGGGAAGCGCGACACTCGCAGGCGCACATGAGCGTTGCCACCGCACCTCGGCGGAAGTGAGGGCAAATCATGTCCCTGCAAGACGATCTGAACGCCGTACGCCGAAACCTCGACGAACTCACGCGCAAGGTCGAGCAGCTGGAGCAGCAGGCCGGGCGACGCAGGCCCGGGAGCTCGCCGCCGGCGTCCTCGCCGGAGCCGTCCCGGATGGTGACGGTCCCGGACACGCCGTACGACAGCTCGCTGTGGACCGACTCGGACGACGAGGGCCTCGGCGCCCGCGACCGTCGCGCGCCCTGACCGGCGTACGCGACCCCACGACCTCCCGCACACCCCATCCGGCCCGGCCGCTCGCGGCCGGGCCCCCTGGGGCCACCCCTCATCACTCCTCCCGGAGTCCTCTTTGGCCACAGGAACACAACCACCCCAGCAGCGGCCCGGCGGCGTCCACGACGCCTCCCGGGCCGCGATCGCTGCCCGGCACCTGCGGACCGACCGGTGGTGGGTCTCCCCCGCCGTCACCGCGGCCGGGCTGCTCGCCTTCATCGCCTACTCGACGTGGCGGGCGTTCGCGAACGCCGACTACTACGCGGCCCCGTACGTCTCGCCCTTCTACTCCCCGTGCCTCGCGGAGAACTGCGTCCCGATGAAGGGCGGCCCCAACTGGGAGATCTTCGGCAGCTGGTGGGGCCTCTCCCCCGCCCTGCTGATCCTGATCTTCCCGCTCGGGTTCCGGCTGACCTGCTACTACTACCGCAAGGCCTACTACCGCGGCTTCTGGGCCTCGCCGCCCGCCTGCGCCGTCGCCGAACCGCACACGAAGTACACCGGCGAGACCCGCTTCCCGCTGATCCTCCAGAACGCCCACCGGTACTTCTTCTACGCGGCGGTCCCGGTCGCGGGCATCCTCACGCACGACACCGTGCTGACCTTCCGCGACGAGCACTACGCGTGGGGCCACATGGGCCTCGGCACCCTGCTGTTCCTGGTCAACATCACGCTGATCTGGGCCTACACGCTGTCCTGTCACTCCTGCCGCCACATCATGGGCGGCCGGCTCAAGCACTTCTCGAAGCACCCGGTCCGCTACCGGCTCTGGGGTTGGGTCAGCCGGCTCAACACCCGTCACATGGAGCTGGCGTGGGCCTCCCTGATCAGCGTGGCCCTGTGCGACTTCTACGTCTACCTGCTGGCCAGCGGCGCCTTCACCGACCCGAGGATCTTCTGACATGGCCCAAGTGGAACGGCAGCAGTGGGACGTGGTCGTGGTCGGCGCGGGCGGCGCCGGGCTGCGGGCCGCGATCGAGGCGCGCGAGCGCGGGGCCCGTACGGCCGTGATCTGCAAGTCCCTCTTCGGCAAGGCCCACACGGTGATGGCGGAGGGCGGGATCGCCGCCTCCATGGGCAACGTCAACGAGGGCGACAACTGGCAGGTGCACTTCCGCGACACCATGCGCGGGGGCAAGTTCCTCAACCAGTGGCGGATGGCCGAGCTGCACGCGAAGGAAGCCCCGGACCGGGTCTGGGAGCTGGAGACCTGGGGCGCGCTGTTCGACCGGACGCCCGACGGGAAGATCTCCCAGCGCAATTTCGGCGGCCACGAGTACCCGCGCCTCGCGCACGTGGGCGACCGCACCGGCCTGGAGCTGATCCGCACCCTCCAGCAGAAGATCGTCGCGCTCCAGCAGGAGGACTTCAAGCAGTACGGGGACTACGAGGCCCGGCTCAAGGTCTTCCAGGAGTGCACGGTCACCAGGGTCCTGAAGAGCGAGTCCCATGGCGGCTCCGCCGCGGAGCAGCGGGTCTCGGGGACCTTCTGCTACGAGCGCGAGTCCGGCCGGTTCTTCGTCCTGGAGGCCCCGGCGGTGGTGCTGGCCACCGGCGGGATCGGCAAGTCCTTCAAGACCACGTCGAATTCGTGGGAGTACACCGGCGACGGCCACGCGCTGGCCCTGCTCGCGGGCGCGCCCCTGCTGAACATGGAGTTCGTGCAGTTCCACCCGACCGGCATGGTCTGGCCCCCGTCGGTGAAGGGCATCCTCGTCACCGAGTCGGTGCGCGGCGACGGCGGGGTGCTGCGCAACTCCGAGGGCAAGCGGTTCATGTTCGACTACGTGCCCGACGTCTTCAAGGAGAAGTACGCCGAGTCGGAGGCGGAGGGCGACCGCTGGTACGAGGACCCGGACCACAACCGGCGCCCGCCCGAGCTGCTGCCGCGCGACGAGGTGGCGCGGGCCATCAACTCGGAGGTGAAGGCCGGCCGCGGCTCCCCGCACGGCGGGGTCTTCCTCGACGTGTCCACCCGGATGCCCGCCGAGAAGATCAAGCGGCGACTCCCGTCGATGTACCACCAGTTCAAGGAGCTGGCGGACGTGGACATCACCGCGGAGCCGATGGAGGTGGGTCCGACCTGCCACTACGTGATGGGCGGCATCGCGGTCGACTCCGAGACCGCGGCCACCGTCGGGGTGCCGGGGCTGTTCGCCGCGGGGGAGGTCGCGGGCGGGATGCACGGCTCGAACCGGCTCGGCGGGAACTCCCTGTCCGACCTGCTGGTCTTCGGGCGGCGGGCAGGGCTGCACGCGGCGGAGCACGCCGCGGCCGCCGGTGCGCGCCCGGCGGTCTCCCAGGCGGAGATCGACGCGGCGGCCGCGGAGGCGCTGGCCCCGTTCCACGCGGCCGAGGGCGCGGAGAACCCGTACACCCTCCACCAGGAGCTCCAGACGACCATGAACGACCTCGTCGGCATCATCCGGCGCGAGGGCGAGATGGCCGAGGCCCTGGAGAGGCTCGCGACCCTGCGCGTACGGGCCGCCCGGGCCGGGGTCGAGGGGCACCGGCAGTTCAACCCGGGCTGGCACCTGTCCCTGGACCTGCGGAACATGCTGCTGGTCAGCGAGTGCGTGGCGCGCGCCGCCCTGGAGCGCACCGAGAGCCGCGGCGGGCACACCCGCGAGGACTGTCCGTCGATGGAGCGCGGCTGGCGTCCGGTGAACCTGCTGTGCCGCCCCGTCGACCCGCCCCCGGCGGACCCGGCGGCCGACCGGATCGTCCTCGAACGCACGCGCACCGAGCCCATCCGTCCCGACCTGCTCGCGCTCTTCGAGAAGGAAGAGCTGGTCAAGTACCTCGCCGAAGAGGAGCTGTACCAATGAGTACGTACGACGCGAGCTTCCGGATCTGGCGGGGCGACGCGGAGGGCGGGGAACTGCGGGACTTCACGGTCGAGGTGCACGACGGGGAGGTGGTCCTGGACATCGTCCACCGGCTCCAGGCCACCCAGGCCTCGGACCTCGCGGTGCGCTGGAACTGCAAGGCGGGCAAATGCGGCTCGTGCAGTGCGGAGGTCAACGGCCGGCCGCGGCTGATGTGCATGACGCGGATGTCCACCTTCGAGCGGTCCGAGACGATCACGGTCACCCCGCTGCGGGCCTTCCCCGTCGTCCGTGACCTGGTGACGGACGTGTCCTTCAACTACGCGAAGGCACGGGAGGTGCCGGCCTTCGTGCCGCCGGAGGGGGTGGCGCCGGGCGCGTACCGGATGCAGCAGATGGACGTGGAGCGCTCGCAGGAGTTCCGCAAGTGCATCGAGTGCTTCCTGTGCCAGGACACCTGCCATGTGGTGCGTGACCACGAGGAGAACAAGAGCGCGTTCGCCGGTCCGCGTTTCCTGATGCGGGTCGCGGAGCTGGACATGCACCCCCTGGACGCGGCGTCGGAGGCGGGCCTGGACCGCAAGCGCACCGCCCAGGAGGAGCACGGGCTGGGCTACTGCAACATCACCAAGTGCTGTACGGAGGTCTGCCCCGAGGGCATCAAGATCACCGACAACGCGCTGATCCCGCTGAAGGAGCGGGCGGTGGACCGCAAGTACGACCCGCTGGTGTGGCTGGGCAACAAGATCGGGCGCCGGCACGGCTGAGGGCCGGGGCGAGGCCGGGGCCGGGGTCCTCTCCGGGAGGGCCCCGGCCCGGGCGGGTCACTGCACCGCCCATTGCTCCGGATGCGGGCACGGGAAACGGCTCATACTCTCCCAAATGTGACCCCGCCGAGAAGCGAGCCGAAGAGCCAGGTACGCGTGCGGGCCGGGCTCGCCCTGGCCGCCGCACTGCTGGCGCTCGGCGGCTGGGGTGTGGCCGAGGCGCCGCCCGCGCGGGCCGAGGACCCCGTCACGCTGTCCCGGCAGGGGCAGATCACCGACCGGGTCGGGGCGCTGGAGGGCCGGCAGGCCGCCGTCAAGTCCGCGCTCGACCAGCTGTACGCCGACCGGCGGATCCAGCTCTTCGTTGCGTACGTGGACGATTTCTCCGGACGCTCCGCCCAGAGCTGGGCCGACGCCACCGCCGAGAAGAACGGCCTCGGCCAGAACGACATCCTGCTTGCGGTGGCGACGGGGGCTCGCCAGTACGCCTATTCGGCGGCCGTCGACTCCGGTTTCACCGAGGACAAGCTCGCGGCCGTGGCCCGGGACGCCATCGAGCCGGCGCTGCGGCAGAACGACTGGGCGGGCGCCGCGATCGGGGCGGCGAACGGCTACAACGCGGTGCTCGGCGGGCAGCCCGTGCCCGTGCCCACCATCACCCCCGGCCCGGCCGATCCCGGTGGCGGGACGAGCGGCGAGAACGGCGCCGGGGACTTCGTCCTCCCGGTGGTCGCGGTCGGCGCGGCCGGGGCGCTCGGGGCGTACGCGTACACCCGCCGCAAGCGGAAGACGGCCGGCGGCGGCGGACGCGGTACGACCACCGGGCCGGGCTGGCCCGAGGGCGCGCCGGACCGGCTGCCGCTGCCGGAACTGGACGGCAGGGCCAAGACCCTGCTGGTGCAGACCGACGACGCCGTCCGCACCAGCACGGAGGAACTGGGCTTCGCCTCCGCGCAGTTCGGCGAGGAGGCGGTCGGCCCCTTCACCGAGGCCGTGGAGTACGCCAAGGGCGAGCTGACCCATGCCTTCCGGCTGCGCCAGCAGCTGGACGACGCCTACCCGGAGGACGACGCGACCCGGCGCCGGATGCTGGACGAGATCGTCGCCCGCTGCACCGGGGCGAACCGGCGGCTCGACGCCGAGTCGGCGGCCTTCGACCGGCTGCGGGACCTGGAGAAGAACGCCCCGCGGGCGCTGGCGACCGTGGAGGAGCGCTATCTGGAGCTGACCGGGCGCGCCGGCACCGCCGAGGCGACCCTGATCGCGCTGACGCGGCGGTACGCCGACTCCGCTTCCGCGCCCGTCGCCTCCAACCCCGAACAGGCCAAGGACCGGCTGCTGTTCGCGGCGACCAACCTGGGGCTGGCGCACGCGGCCCTCGACGGCGGCGAGAAGGGTACGGCCGCCGTGCACGTGCGGGCCGCCGAGGGCGCCGTGGACCAGGCGGCGACCCTGCTGGACGCGGTCGAGCGGCGGGCGCAGGAGCTGGCGGAGGCGGCCGGGAAGCTGACGGGCGCGCTGAACGAGACGGAGACCGACCTGGCGGACGCCCGCGGGCTGCTGAGCGGGACCTCGGAGGGCACCTCGACGGCGGACCTGCGCGGGCGGATCGGCCGGGCGGAGGCCGTACTGGCCGACGTACGGCAGGAGGAGGCGGCCGGCCGGTACGACCCGATCGACGCCCTGCGCCGGATCGAGGAGGCCGACGCGGCTCTCGACGAGGCGCTCTCCGGGGCGCGGGAGCGGGAGTCGGGCCGGCAGCGGGCGGTGGCCCTGCTCGACCAGGCCATGCTGTCCGCGCGCAGCGCGATCGGCGCGGCGACGGACTACGTCACGACCAGCCGGGGCGCGGTCGGCAGCCAGGCCCGCACCCGGCTGGCGGAGGCCGGCCGGCACCTGGAGCGGGCGGGGTCCCTGGCGGCGGGTGATCCGTCGGGCGCGCTGGCGGAGGCGCAGCGGGCGGACGCGCTGGCGCGGGAGGCGCAGCAGCTGGCGGAGCAGGACGTACGGGCGTACCAGGATCCGTACGGGGGCCGGCGCGGCGGCGGTCAGGGCGGCGCGGTGCTCGGCGGGATCATCCTCGGCGAGATCCTGCGGGGCGGGCTGGGCGGCGGGGGCTTCGGCGGAGGCGGCGGCCGGGGTGGCGGCGGGGGCTTCGGCGGGGGCTTCGGTGGAGGCGGCGGCAGCGGCCCCGGCTCCTTCGGCGGCGGCGGAACCCGCGGCCGCATGGGCGGTGGCGGCCGCTTCTGAACGTGCGACGGCAAACGGACCGCCCATCCCTCCATCCCTCATCAGGAGAGACGAGTCATGAGCAAGCAGACCATCCTCGGCCGCGTCACCCAGCTCGCCAAGGCCAACATCAACGCGCTGCTGGACCAGGCGGAGGACCCGCAGAAGATGCTGGACCAGCTGATCCGCGACTACACGAACAACATCTCGGAGGCGGAGCAGGCGGTCGCGACGACGATCGGGAACCTGCGGATGCTGGAGGCGGACCACAAGGAGGACGTGGAGACGGCCTCGGAGTGGGGTGCCAAGGCCCTCGCGGCGAGCCGGAAGGGGGACGAGCTGCGGGCTGCGGGGGCGACGGCGGAAGCCGACAGGTTCGACAACCTCGCGAAGGTGGCGCTGGGCCGGCAGATGCAGTCGGAGAAGGAGGCGAGGGCGGCGGAGCCGACGATCGCCGCTCAGACGGAGGTCGTCGACAAGCTCAAGTCGGGTCTGGACTCGATGAAGAGCAAGCTGGTCGAGCTCCAGTCCAAGCGGGACGAGCTCGTGGCGCGCGCCAGGACGGCTCAGGCGCAGAACACGATGATGGACGCGGTGAAGAACATCGACGTCATGGACCCGACGAGCGATCTGCACCGCTTCGAGGAGAAGGTCCGGCGGGAGGAGGCTCTGGCGATGGGCAGGCAGGAGCTGGCCGAGTCCTCGCTGGACGCCCAGTTCGAGTCCCTGGAGGACCTCGGGAAGTCCTCGGAGATCGAGGCCAGGCTCGCCGCGCTCAAGCAGGGGCGTGCCGCCTAGACCTGATGTAATAATCACCCTTCGAGTTCGCCTATTACCTACTCGGGGGGAACCTTGCCTTTCGCGCACACGGCCGAAGCCGCACGCGCATGGGTCCGCGGTTGGAGCGTTTCGCGCGGCGCAGCCGAACCCGTGCCCCGTACCTGGGGTTTCACCATCGACGTCGGCCTGCACGGACACGTCATGCGCCACGTCCTGCACTCCGCGGACGAAGCGACCGTCCGCAAGCTCACCGAACACGCCACCGCGCCCGGCGTCTGGTTGAAGGCACTCGTGCCACCGGAAACGCTCGAACCCTGGCTCGCCCCCGGCTGGCACCTCGCCGGCGGACCCGGCTACCTGATGTCCGCCCCGCTCCCCACCGCCCACGCCGCCCGCGCCCTGGCCGAGGCACCCGACGGCTACCGGCTGGACACCTGGACCCGTGCCGGCGTCACCCGCGCCCTGGTGCGCACCGCGGACGGCGCTTTCGCCGCGCGCGGCCAGATCGCCGTCACCGGCCCCGGCGCCGTCGTCGACCAGGTGGAGACCGACCCGGCCCACCAGCGCCGCGGCCTGGGACGCCTGGTGATGGGCAGGCTCACCGCCGCGGCCGCGGGGCAGGGCGCCACGGCCGGTGTGCTGGGCGCGACGCCGGAAGGACGGGCCCTGTACGAGACGATGGGATGGCGCACGGTGGCCCCGCTGACCGGCGCGCTGCGGGGGCCGGAACCGTCCGGGAGCTGATCGGGGATCAACTGCCGCGCCCCCGGACCCGGCGGGTCCGGGGGCGCCGCGGTGCGGTCCCGCTCAGCCGTACATGCTCAGCCGTACATGCTCAGCAGCTGTTCCGCCGACAGCTCGGCGACGGCCTCGGCCGCCGCGCCGGGCAGCGGGAGCTCGAACCAGACCGTCTTGCCGCGGTGGGTCCGGCGCGTGCCCCACCCGGCGGACAGCAGGCCCACGAGCTGAAGGCCCCGGCCGCCCTCGTCGGTGTCACGGGCCCGGCGCCGGCGCGGCTGCACCAGGTTGGCGTCCCACACCTCGCAGACCAGGGTCCGGTCCAGCAGCAGCCGCAGCCGGATCTCGCCCTCCCCGTACCGCAGCGCGTTGGTGACGAGTTCGCTGACCAGCAGTTCGGTGGTGTCCAGCAGGCCCTCCAGGCCCCACGCCGGGAGCTTGGCGCGGGCCAGCTCCCGCGCCCGGCCCACGGAGCGGGCCTCGCGCGGCAACTGCCAGTCCCCCACCGCGTCCACCGGCAGCCCCTGCACCCGTGCCATGAGCAGGGCGATGTCGTCCTCGCCGTGCCGGGTGTCCAGCGTGTTCAGCACGTGGTCGCAGACGTCCTCCAGCGGGCGGACCGGGTCCGCGAGGGCGGCCCGCAGGCCGCGCAGGCCCTCCTCCAGCGGATGGTCGCGGGACTCGACGAGCCCGTCGGTGTAGAGGGCCAGCAGGGCGCCCTCGGGGAGTTCGACCTCGACCTCCTCGAACGGCTCTCCGCCCACGCCCAGCGGCATCCCGGGCGGCACCTCCAGGAGCAGTGCCGGCCTCGGCTTCCCGCGCTCGTCCGGCGGCTCCACCAGCACGGGCGGCATGTGGCCCGCGTTGGCGATCGTGCAGCGCCGCGTCACCGGGTCGTAGACGGCGTAGACGCAGGTGGCGAGGTAGACCTCGGAGCGGTCGGCGTCCCGCGAGTGCAGGGCCGCCCGCGAGGCCTGCTGGGAGCCGCCGGGGGCGCCGAGGCCCCGGGCGATCTCGTCGAGCGCGGTCAGCACCTCCGCCGGTTCGAGGTCCAGCAGGGCGAGGGTCCGTACGGCGGTGCGCAGTTCGCCCATCGCGACGGCGGCCCGCAGTCCCCGGCCCATGACGTCGCCGACGACCAGCGCGGTGCGGTGGCCGGGCAGCTCGATCACGTCGAACCAGTCGCCGCCGACCTCCGTCGCCGCGTTCCCCGGAAGGTACCGGCAGGCGATGTCCAGGCCGGCGGCCTCCGGGTCGCCGGGGGGCAGCAGGCTGCGCTGCAGTATCAACGCCCGCTCGTGCTCGCGCCGGTACAGGCGCGCGTTGTCGATGCACACGGCGGCCCGGGCGGCGAGTTCCACGGCCACCGCCCGGTCGCGTTCGCCGAAGGGTTCGCTGCCCTTCGTACGGGAGAACTGCGCGAGCCCGACCACGGTGTCGTGGGCGACCATCGGCACGACCAGCGTGGACTGCACGAGGTCCTCCGGTCCGCCGCCCTCGATCAGCCGGGGCCGCGCCGTGCGCAGGGCGAGCGCGCCCGGCGACGCCGCCGGGTACCGGTGGACGTCGCCTACGGAGACCAGCGCGCCCGGACCGGACAGCGGCGCGTCCGAGACGGCGGAGGCGAAGGCGACCCGGCGCAGCGCGGCGGACGGGGTCCGGGCCGGGCCCTGGCCGGGCAGGCTGGGCACGCCCGGCCCCTGCGGCCGCGCGGGCCGGTCGTCGTCGCCGAGCAGCAGCCCCTGGTAGAGGTCGACGGCGGCCAGGTCGCAGAAGCCCGGGACGGTGACGTCGAGGAGTTCCCGGGCGGTGGTCTCCAGGTCGAGCGAGTTCCCGATGCGGTGCCCGGCCTCGTTGAGCAGGGCGAGATTGCGCCGTACCCCGGCGGCCTCGCGGGCGGCGAGGTGGCGGCGGGTGACGTCGGTGCCGATGCCGGCGACGCCGATGGGGCGGCCGGAGCCGCCGTGGACGCGGTAGAGGTTGATGGACCAGTGGCGGTTCTCCCGGCTGCCGGGGGCGGCGCCGGTGATCCGCAGGTCGGTGACCGATTCCCCGGTGTCCAGCACCCGGCGCAGGGCGTCGGCCATCCGGTCGGCCTCGTGCGCCGGCAGGTAGTCGTGCACGGTCCGGCCGCGGTGTTCCTCGGCGGCGCCTCCGAAGACGGTGGCGAAGCGGCGGTTGGCCCGCTGCACGGTGAGGTCCGTGCCGAAGAGCAGGAAGCCGAAAGGGGATTGGCCGAATATCGCTTGTGAGGCCGCCAGGTCGGATTCGATGCGCCGCAGCGCGCGGACGTCGACGACGACGCACAGCGCGGCCCGCTCGGCGGTCTCGGTCAGCGTGGGCATCACATAGATCTCGGCCACTCCGTGCGCGCCGTCCCCACCCGGGATACGGAAGGGGATCAGGCCGGTCCACTCCTTGCCGTCGAGGATCTCGGCCACCTTGCGGTGTGCGTCGGGGCGCAGCTCGGGCGGCATGAAGGCGTCGACCGGGTCGCGGCCGACGGCCTGTGCGGCGGTCAGACCGAACAGTTCCTCCGCGCGCAGGCTCCACTGGTCGATGTACCCGTCGGGTCCGATCGAGAAAGATGCGACCTTTATGTAGTCATATATCGAGCCAGGCGGACTGCTGTGCCACAGGGCGTCGTGCCATGTCTCCCGAGGCACGTCGGCCTGATGTGCCTGCGCAGGTATTTCGCTCACGCGACCGTCCCCTCCAGCTCACCGCAACCGGACCGGCCATGACCGCAGTATTCAGCACCACGGCCCCGGACGGCACGGCGTTCACGATCACAGCACGGTCTCGATGATTTCGAGCCATCTCGCGCGATCTCCCCCGGACTCCTGCCCCCGCTGTCGCCGGGAGGTTCCGCCGGGGGATCACCCGCCACCGTTCTCCTTGTTACTCACCAGGAAGAGCCAATTCGAACCACACAGTCTTGCCCGACTTCCCGTGGCGGGTCCCCCAGCGCTGCGAGGAGGTGGCGACGAGATGCAGGCCGCGGCCCCCTTCGTCGTCCGCCTCGGCCACCCGTTCGCGCGGCGGATCCGGAAGCGGATCCGAAACCTCCACGAGCAGCGCGGCACCGCCCGCCGGGCCGTCGGCGGCTGGATTGCGCCGCTCCAGGCGGACCCCGATGGGACCGGAGGCGTACCGCAGGGAGTTGGTGACGAGCTCGCTGACCAGCAGGACGGTCACATCGCCGACGGCTTCCAGGCCCCAGGCGTGCAGGGCACCGCGTACGGCGTGGCGGGCGGTGCGGACGGCACCGGGCTCGGCGGGAAAGGCCCACTCGGCGCATTCACCGTCTGTGTCGATCACGCCGATCACTTCCCGGGCCAGCAGCGACCCCAGTCCGGTTCGTCTGGGACGAAAGAGGGACGAGATAGGGATTAATAGCGACATACCCGATATTCGGGGCGTCGTACCACTCGATCCCCGCCCACCGGCGCACTGTGGCACAGACGGCCTACGGCGCGAGCGT
Source organism: Streptomyces sp. NPDC029164 (assembly GCF_055563995.1). Taxonomy (NCBI): domain Bacteria; kingdom Bacillati; phylum Actinomycetota; class Actinomycetes; order Kitasatosporales; family Streptomycetaceae; genus Streptomyces; species Streptomyces sp. NPDC029164. The sequence goes on from NZ_JBVHWW010000011.1 coordinate 167,559, forward strand.
CACGCGCCCCCGCGCAGCCGGCGTCCGGCCTCGGCGACCGCGGGCCGGTCCTGGTCGAGCCAGTCCACCGACTCCAGCTCCTCCGGCCCGAGCCAGCGCAGCTCGTCGTGGTCCTCCAGCGGAGCGGGCACCCCGGAGAGCAGCCGGGCGGTCCACACGTGCAGGACGAGGCCGGGCTTCAGCGGCCACTCCCCCGGGATCCGTTCCAGCGGCTCGGTCTCCACGCCGAGCTCCTCGCGCAGTTCGCGGACCAGCGCCTCGGGGACGGACTCATCCGGTTCGGCCTTCCCGCCCGGCAGCTCCCAGCGTCCGGCGAGCTCCGGCGGTGCGCTGCGGCGGGCGGCCAGCAGGCGCCCCTCATGACAAAGGGCTCCGCCCACGACCACTCGTACAGTCATGGGCGGAGCCTATGTCAAGACTGGATGCTCAGTTCATCGTGGCGGTCTGACCGATCCGCTCGACCCAGTAGAGCTGCTTGTGTCCTCGGTCGTCGAGGCTGTCGACGACCTTCTGGGCCTCGGCCCGGGTGGCGTACCGGCCCACCCGGTAGCGGTTGCCGTTGTCGTCCTGACGTATGACCAGCCACGGGAGCAGGGCACCGCTGTCGTTCATTCGCGTTTCACCCTCCGCCGACGTACCTGCCCGGGAAACCGCATTGCGCATATGCCCGAGCTTACGCCCGACCTTTACGCAGCGGATACGGTTTTTCACGAAGAGGTACCTCGTAGGCGTACGCATCCGGCCATGCGTACGAGTGGGCCGTGCGCGCCGGTTCAGACGGGGCGCACCGAGGGCATCGGCAGGATCACCGCGCCGCCCCGCGGCTCCTTGCGGCAGACGTCCCCGCAGGTCGCGTCGAGGGAGCAGCACAGGGAACAGATCGGGCCCGATCGGACAGGACAGTCGGCGATGTCGGGGAGTTCGTACGCCGCCTCGCAGACCGCGCACGCGTGGGTGGCGGTGATGTCCGGGGCGTCGGCGCCCGGGCCGGTCACCGTGTTGGGCCGGGCCAGGTAGTACTTCCCCCTGGTCATCCAGGCGATCAACGGGCACAGCAGGAGGGCGAGTCCGGCTGCGATGAAGGTGGAGAACGCCTCGGCGTAGGTGCCGAACAGGCCGAAGAAGGCGAGGATCGAGACGGTCGAGGCGATCACCATCGAGCCGAAACCCGCCGGATTCACGGCGTGGAGGTAGGCGCGCTTGAACTCGATGTAGGGCGGGCTGAGTCCGAGCCGCTTGTTGATGACGAGGTCGGCGGCGACGGCGGCGATCCAGGCGATGCCGACGTTGGAGTAGAAGCCCAGCAGCTTGCCGAGCATCGCGAACATGTTCAGCTCCATCAGCGTCAGCGCGATGCCGAGGTTGAGGAAGATGTACCAGACCCGGCCGGGGTGACGGTGGGTGACGCGGGAGAAGAAGTTCGACCAGGACAGCGATCCGCTGTACGCGTTGGTGACGTTGATCTTGATCTGGGAGACGATCACGAAGAGCGCGGCGGCGGGCAGCGCGAAGCCGCCGAGCCACGGGCGCAGGGCCTCGATCTGCGGGGCGATCGGCTCCAGGGCGTGGGTCTTGCCCACCGCCTCCAGGGCGACGAAGGCGAGGAAGGCACCGCCGAGCTGCTTGGCCGCGCCGATGATCACCCAGCCGGGGCCGGCGGCGAGCACGGCGAGGTTCCACCTCCGGCTGTTGGCCGGGGTCTTGGCGGGCATGAACCGCAGGTAGTCGGCCTGCTCCCCGATCTGCGCGATCAGCGAGAGCGCGATGCCGGTCCCGAACCCGAAGCCGATCCACGAGAACCCGGACCCGGCGCCCTCGGTCCCGCCGAAGTCGGCGAAGGCGCCCCACGCGTCGGGGGCGTGGAAGGCGAGCACCACGAAGGGCAGCACCAGCCCGATCAGCCAGACCGGCTGGGTCCAGGCCTGCACCTTGGCGAGGGCGCCCATGCCGCGGAAGACGATGGGGATCACGATGAGGGTCGTGACCAGGTAGCCGACCTCGACGGGCAGACCGAAGGCCTGGTGCATGGCCTGGGCCATGATCGAGCCTTCGAGCGCGAAGAAGATGAAGGTGAAGGAGGCGTAGATGAGGGAGGTCAGGGTGGAGCCGAAGTACCCGAAGCCCGCGCCGCGCGTCACCAGGTCCATGTCCAGGCCGTACGTGGCGCACGCGCGCGCGATCGGGATGCCGGTCAGGAAGATGACCACGGCGGCGGCCAGGATCGCGGCGGCCCCGCTGGTGAATCCGTAGGCGAAGACGATGGAGGCGCCGATGGCGAAGTCGGCGAGGTAGGCGATGCCGCCGAGGGCGGTGCCGGCGACGGTGCCGGGGCCCCAGCGGCGGAAGGAGTGGGGCGCGTATCTGAGCGAGTAGTCCTCGCGGCTCTCGTCGGCGGCGAGTTTCGCGTAGGTCCGGGACGGCTGCGCCGCCGTGACGGGGGTGGTGGCGGTATCGGTCATACCGCCGGAAGGTAGGCCCGATACGTGACGGCCCGTCACCCTGGGGCATTGCCCGGCGGTTACGCCCCACGCCCCCGCGTCACGACGGGGTTACACCCGCCGCGACCCCCTGTCCGCGGGGGCTGGACAATCCGGCCCCGCCGGTGTTTGAGGCGCGGGGTCTGGGGCGGAGCCCCGGGAAGCCGGCCCGCAGGGTTGCCCCACCGCAGGTCACCGCACCGCAGGTCACCGCACCGGGAGGTGGTACGACAGGCGGTAGCGGTCCGCGGGGACCACCACGTCGGCCGTTTCCACCGCGCGCCCGGACGCGAAGTACGTGCGGCCGATCACCAGCACCACGTGCCCCGGCACCCCGCCCAGCTGCACGAGCTCCTCCGCCAGGCCCGGCCGCGCGCCGACCTCCTCCACCACGTTGTCCACGACGACGTCGATCGCGGCCATCCGGTCCACCACCCCGGATCCGCCCAGCGGCCCTTCCTCCGGCAGCATCACCGGGGTCCGGCCGGTCACGGCGAGCGGTTCCCAGGAAGTCGACAGCATCATCGCCTCCCCCGCGTCGCGGAAGACGTACCGCGTCCGCATCACCCGCTCGCCCGGCTCGATGCCGAGCCGCTTCGCGATCTCGGAGGGCGCGGCCGCCTGTTCGCTGCTCGACTCCCACGTGCCGCGCGCCCCCGCGTCCGCCTGCTCCTGCCGGAACGGCGTCGACGTGCCGCCCGTGCGGTAGCCGGAGCGGGCCACCCGCCGCGGGACCGGTTGCTCCCGTACGTACGTACCGGAGCCGGACCGGCCCTCGACCAGCCCCTCCGCCATGAGGACCTTGCGCGCCTCCAGGGCCACGGTGTCGGAGACCCCGTACTCCTCGCGGATACGGGCTTGGGAGGGGAGCCGGGCGTGCGGGGGCAGAGAACCGTCGACGATCTTCCGTCGAAGATCCCCGGCCACGCGCAGATAGGCCGGCTGCTCACCGAAAGTCACTGGCCACTCCCATCAGGTTGACAGACAGCTACACCCTGGCAACCGACGGTTGTAGACCGCAAGCAAGGGCCAGAGTTTCACCCGAAGTGATGAAGCCAGGTCACTCAAACCCGTTACCGCGCGTTACGCGGACGACGTCACACCAACTCGGTCGAGGGCTCCCGGCCGGGCCCGCCATCGGGGTCCTCCGGGTCGCCCTGGCTGCCCTCCAGCCACTGCGGGATCGCCATCGAAAGCCCGTACGCGCCGCGCAGCGCCTGCTCCGTCTCCATGGACGTCGAGGCCAGGGCCCGGTCCCACCGCTTGTCGAACTCCCCCGCCGTCCTGGCCTGCGCGGCGCGGAGCCACTCCGCGCGGGCCGCCTCGATCTCCTTGAGCTGCGCCGGGACCGTCTTCTCCAGCCCGGGCCGGCCGGCGTGGCCCTGGAGCACCTTCGCCTCCTCGCCCAGCGCCGCGTGGATCCGGCGCGCCCACGCCTGGTGCTCGTCCAGCGCCTCGTCGACCTCCTCCTCGGGGGGCCGGCTCAGGGCGAACTCGACGGCGTTGGCGGCTTGCAGGAAGGCCACCTGCTCGGGCTTCAGCTTTCCGGAGTCCTGGCGCAGGCTGCCCCGCCCCTCCGGCTCGGTCGTGCCGATCACGCAGAGCAGCAGCCGGTCCCCCTGGTTCCAGGACGGGCGGGAGGGCGCGTAGTAGAACATCTCCGCGTGGTCGGGCAGCGCCCACGTGTCCATCGCGTACTCGTCCTGGGCCTGCCAGCACGTGTCCTCGGAGGCGCGGTCGGCCGCGGCCGAGCCGGGGGCGTCCGTCCCGTCGAGCGTCTTCCTCGCGGTGACCTCGCCGTGGTGCTTCTCCGCGCAGTCGATCCGGTACATCAGGGGGTGCTCGTCGAGGAGTTCGCCGTCCTGGACGTTGAAGCAGTCGCCCGCCCGCAGCGCGTCGACGTCCGTGAGCTCGCCCTCGACCTCGGTGTAGTCGCTCAGCCCCTCGAAGCGGTCCTCGACCGCCGTGGCGACCCGGTCCGCGGCGAAGACCAGCACCCCGGTCATCACCACCGACAGCGCGAGGCCCGCGATCGCCAGGGCCTTCCCGCGCTCCCGCCGCTTCGAGATCTGCACGAGGGCCGCGATGCCGAAGGCGATGCCGAGCGGCGCGAAGCACAGCAGCCCGGACAGGAAGGAGGCGAGCGCGAAACCGTTGAGCGGCGGTGGTTGCCGCGGCTGTCCGTATCCGGGTGGTGGCCCCCAGGCCGGCTGCGGGGACGGCGGGGGCCAGGAGTGGCCCGGTCCGGGAGGAGGACTCGGCGGGGTGCTCACGGGGTCGGACTCCATCGCATGGGGCGTCACGCGCGAACGATGCGCGCGAACGAATGCGCGAATAGTACGCAGCGGGGGCGACCGTCATGTCGGTCGCCCCCGCTGTTGCTCACGGCGCGGCCGGTGCCCGCCGCCCTTATGGCTCACCTACCGCTCGGATACCGCTCAGAACTGGAGCGCCCAGGAGTCGATCTTCCCGGCGTCGGCCGTCGCGTTGTCGTTCACGCGCAGCTTCCAGACGCCGTTCGCCGTCTCCGCCGAGGCGTTCACGGTGAAGGTCCGGACGATGTTGTCGGCACCGCCGTTGGCACGGTTGTGCAGGGTGTAGACGGTGCCGTCGGGCGCGACCAGGTCCACCTTGAGGTCACCGATGTAGGTGTGCTTGATGTCGACCGGGACCTTCAGCGTCGCCGGGGCGTTGCCGGTGACACCGCTGACGGTGATCGGGGACTCGACGGTCGCGTGGTCGTTGATCGTGAAGTCCGCGGTGTTCTCGAAGCGCTTGCCCGGCGGGACGGGGCCCTGGGCGCCGACGTACAGCAGGCGGTTCGGGGAGCCGGTGCCCGGGCCGGTCACCACGTTCGGGGTGGCCGAGTTGACCAGGGCCGTGGCCACCTGGGCCGGGGTGCTGGCCGGGTTCTGCGAGAGGTAGACGGCGGCCGCGCCCGCGACGTGCGGGGTGGCCATCGACGTGCCGTTGATGGTGTTGGTGGCGGCGTCGCCCGTACCCCACGCGGAGGTGATGGAGGAGCCCGGCGCGAAGATGTCCAGGACGGAGCCGTAGTTGGAGTAGCTCGCCTTCGCGTCGGTGCTGGTGGTGGCGCCGACCGTGATGGCCTCGGTGACGCGCGCCGGGGACTTGGTGGAGGCGTTGCTCGACTCGTTGCCCGCGGCCACGGCGTAGGTGATGCCGGAGGCTATGGAGTTGCGGACGGCAGCGTCGAGCGCGGAGTCCGCGCCGCCGCCGAGGGACATGTTGGCGACGGCCGGCTTGACGGCGTTCCGGGTCACCCAGTCGATGCCCGCGACGACCTGGGCCGTCGTACCGGAGCCGCTGTTGTCGAGCACGCGCACGCCGACGATCTTGGCCTTCTTGGCCACGCCGTACGCGCCGCCCGCGACGGTGCCGGCGACGTGCGTGCCGTGGCCGTTGCCGTCCTGGGCGGTGTTGTCGTTGTCGATGGCGTCGTAGCCGTAGGAGGCGCGGCCACCGAAGTCCTGGTGCGTGATGCGGACACCGGTGTCGATGACGTACGCGGTGACGCCCTCGCCCGCCTGGTCCGGGTAGGTGTAGCTCTGGTTGAGCGGGAGCGCGCGCTGGTCGACGCGGTCCAGACCCCAGGACGGCGGGTTGGGCTGGGTGGCGCTGACCGTGAAGGTGCGGTTCTGCACGACCGACTTGACGGCCGGGTCGGCGGCGAGCTTCTTGGCCTGCGCCTCGGAGACCTCGACGGAGTAACCGTTGAGGGCCGCGCTGTACGTCTTGTCGATCTTCGCGCCGTAACGCTTCGCGACGGCCTTGCCGCTCGGGGCGGTCGAGCGGGCGGCGGTGTCGTTCAGGGTCACGATGTAGCTGCCGGGGACGGATCCGGGGGCTCCGGCGTTCTGGATCACGCCCCGCACGCCGATGTCGGCGGCCGAGGCGGGCAGCGCGGCGGCCGAGCCGAGCGCGAGGGCCACGACGGCGGTCGCGCTGATGCCGGCGATGTTCCGGCTCGTGTGACGCATCACGGGCATGTGACGGGTCCTCCTCATAGGTGGTGCATTGCGGGGGGTGGAGCGGTGCCGCGCAAGCGTGGCCATGACAACGCAGATGGCCCAACGGGCTGCCGCCTTCGAAAGGTTGACCCGGCCCCGGCGCGACCCACGAGAGGACAACGGATGCGTAACATCCGTGCCATACAGCGGCCATGATCGAGCGAAGGCGATCCGCACATGACGCACGCAACCCCCGGTTACGTCTGCTCCGAGGACGGTACACGCGCGGACGTCCGGACAGCGCCTTGGGGGTGCCCGGTCTGCGGCGGACCCTGGGACCTCGACTTCACGCCGGATCCGGCCGCGCCCCTGGAGCCGGCCGCCGGACCGAATTCGCTGTGGCGGTACGGGTCCGCGCTGCCGCTGCCGGGGGCGTTCTCGCTGTCACTGGCGGAGGGTCACACTCCGCTGGTTCCGCTGGGGGAGCGGGTTCACGCCAAGCTCGACTTCCTGATGCCGACGCTGTCGTTCAAGGACCGGGGCTCGGTGATGCTCGTGGAACTGGCCCGGCGGCTGGCCCCGGAGCGCGTCGTGGCGGACAGCAGCGGCAACGCGGGGACCTCGATCGCGGCGTACTGCGCACGGGCCGGGCTCGATTGTGAAATCCATGTCCCCGAGGGCACATCGGTGAAGAAAACGGAACAGATGCGGGCGCACGGGGCAGCCGTGCGCGTGATCCCCGGCGGGCGCGAGGCCGCCGCGCAGGCCGCGCGCAAGGAGGCGGACTCGCCAGGGGTGTTCTACGCGAGCCACGTCTTCAACCCGTACTTCCTGCACGGGACCAAGACGTACGTGTACGAGGTGTGGGAGGAACTGGGCGGGCGGCTGCCGGAGGTGCTGGTGGTGCCGGTGGGCAACGGGACCCTGCTGCTGGGGGCCGCGCTGGCCGCGGAGGAGCTGGCCAGGCGCGGGGTGCGGCCGCCGGCGCTGATCGCCGTGCAGTCGGCGGCGGTGGCCCCGCTGGCCACGGCCTTCGCGGCCGGCGCCGAGGACGCGGATCCGGTTCCGCAGCTGCCGACCCTGGCCGAGGGGATCGCGATCCCCGCGCCGCCGCGGGCCCGGCAGATCCTGGCCGCGGTCCGCGCGTCCGGCGGCACCTTCCTGACGGTCCCGGACGACCGCCTCCGCGAGGCCCAGCGGGACCTGGCCCGGCGCGGGCTCTTCGTCGAACCGACGGCGGCGGCGTGCTGGGCGGCGGTCGGACCGGGCGCCCCCTGCGACCCCCTGCAGGGCCGCACCGCGGTCATCCCCCTCTGCGGCGCCGGCGCGAGGACGGGCCTGGCCCCGTAGGGCAAGGACCAGCCTCGCCGGCCAAGGAACAGCCCCGCCCGCCAATCCCGCCCCGTCGGCGTTTGAGGCGCGGGCGCGGAGCGCCTTACGGGGTCCGGGGCGGAGCGCCGTTCCCTCGGGCCCGGCCTTGATGTCGGAAAACCGCGAGCCCGCAGGCTCCCGGTCTGCTGAAGTGGGCCCATGACCACGAATCCCGACCTCACCGCCAAGGCCACCGCGTTCGCGGAACTGCACACCCCCGCGCACCCCCTCGCCCTCGCCAACGCCTGGGACGTCGCCAGCGCCCGCATCGTCGAGGCCGCCGGCGCCCCCGCCGTCGCGACCACCAGCGCCGGCGTCGCCTGGGCCCTCGGCTCGCCCGACGGCGACGCGCTCGCCCGCGACCGGGCCCTCGACCTCGTCGCCCGCGTGGTCTCCGCCGTCTCCGTCCCCGTCACCGCCGACATCGAGGGCGGCTTCGGCGCAGACGCCGCCGCCGTGGGCGAGACCGTCACCGGGGTGCTCGCCGCCGGCGCGGTCGGCATCAACATCGAGGACGGCCCCCACCGCTCCCCCGCGGAGATGGCCGAGCGCCTGGCCGCCGCCCGGGCCGCGGCCGACGCCGCCGGGGTCCCGCTCTACATCAACGCCCGCGTCGACACCTACCTCAGCGGACTCGGCGACCCGGCCACCCGCCTCGACGAGACCCTGGCCCGCGCCGCCGCCTACCTCCGCGCCGGAGCCACCGGCATCTTCGTGCCCGGCGTGCTCGACCCCGCCACCCTCACCGAGCTCGCCAAGGGCATCGACGCCCCCCTCAACGTCCTCCTCGGCCCCGACGCCCCGGCCGTCGCCGCCCTCGGCGCCCTCGGCGTGTCCCGCGTCAGCCTCGGCTCCTGGGTCGCCGAAGCCGCGTACGCCGTGGTGCGCCGCGCCGCCGAGGAGCTGCTCTCCGACGGGACCTACGGAGCCCTCGCGCACTCCCTCCCGTACGGCGATCTGAACGCCCTGCTCAAGGGCTGAGATATCCGGAAGCATGCATGGGTCAACGACCATAGGATCCTGTCATGGGCACATCGACTCCGGTGGACGGCAAGACGGCGGCCGCCACGGCGCGCGGCACGACGAGCGGCGCGGTCTGGATCGCCCTCACCCTCGTCTACGTCGTCTGGGGCTCGACCTATCTCGGCATCCGGATCGTCGTCGAGACCATGCCGCCCTTCCTCTCCGCCGGAGCCCGGTTCATCACGGCCGGTCTGCTGCTGGCCGCCGCCGTCGCCTGGCGGTACGGTCCGGGCGCGCTCAAGGTCACCCGTGCGCAGCTCGGCTCGGCGGTCCTGGTCGGCCTGCTGCTGGTCCTCGGCGGCAACGGCCTGGTCGTGCTCGCCGAGACCTCCGTGCCGTCCGGTCTGGCCGCCCTGCTGATCGCGGCGGTGCCGATGTGGCTGGTGGTGCTGCGGGCGAGCACCGGTGACCGGCCGCCGCTGCGCACCCTGGGCGGGGTGCTCGTCGGCCTGGCCGGGCTGGCCGTGCTGACCAGTCCGGGTCTCAGCGGGACGGTACGGCTGTCGGGGGTGCTGCTGGTGCTGGTGGCGTCCGTCCTGTGGTCGCTGGGCTCGTTCTCCGCGTCGAAGCTGACGCTGCCGGACAACCCCTTCACCGGCAGCGCCTACCAGATGCTCGCCGGCGGGGTGGGCGGGGTGGTCGTCGGCCTGGCGCGCGGCGAGCAGCGCGGTCTGGATCCGGCGGCCTTCTCCACCGCCTCCTGGCTGGGCCTGGGCTACCTGGTGCTCTTCGGCTCGCTCGTCGGTTTCACCTCGTACGTGTGGCTGCTCCGGGCCGCGCCGCTGTCGCTGGTGGCCACGTACGCGTACGTCAATCCGGTCGTGGCCGTCGCGCTCGGCGCGCTGATCCTCGACGAGGCCCTGACCTGGCCGATCGTGGTCGGCGGTGCGATCGTCGTGGCGGCGGTGGGCGTGATCGTCAGCACGGAGCGCACGAAGTAGCGAGCCCGGACCCGGGCACCGGCTCAGTCCCGCGCGGCCTTCTCGTAGAGGGCCTTCGCGTGCTCGTCGAACAGCGCGGCCGTGGAGTCCACGTCCGTGTCCCCGCCGCTCAGGACCCCGATCAGCCGCCCGGCCCGGTCCACGCCGCCCCGGTCGGCGATCCAGGGGCTGCCGCTGGTCCCCGTCCAGAACCCGGCGCAGCTCATGTAGAGCATGTCGGGATCGTCGTCGTCGTGGCGGGTCTGCGTCGTGCAGGAGACGGGCTTGTTCTGCGGGTTGTGCTCGGATTCCGGATAGCCGACGACGGTCACGTCCCGCTCGTACCCGGAGGTCCATTCGGGCTTCGGGGCTTCGGCGCGACCGCCGACGGCGTCCTGGACGCTGCGCCCGTCGTCGTCCGGCGCGATGGTGAGGAAGGCGAAGTCGGCGGTGTCCTCGCCCCACTTCGTCCAGCGGTCGTCCACATGGATCGAGCGGACCTTCCACACCCCGAGGGGCTGGCTGCCGTCGCCCTCGCCGGAGAAGGCGGGGGCGAAGGAGAGCTCGCCGATGGCGAGGCCGTCGTGGGCCACCTCGCCCGGCCGGCCGTCCTCGCCGGCGGGGGCCACGCAGTGGGCGGCGGTGGCGACGACGTTGCCCTTCGGGCTGTCGACGACGCTCGCCGTGCACCAGTGCTCGCCGCCCGCCATCAGGACGCCGACGGTGGGGAAGGGCAGCACGGGCCGGTCCCCGGGCACCTTGAGGAAGGCGACGGCGCACACTGCCGCGATTCCCGCGGCGGCGGCCGCGGAGGCCCCCTTCACCACCGTGCTCATCGCACGGCGGGCTCGGGTGTCGGTCCCTTCATCACCTTGCTGATCCACTCCAGAGCGCCCTCCCTCATACCGCGCACGTACGACTTCCCGTTGTGCTCACCATCCTGGATCACCTGGAGCTGGGTGTGCACGGGGCCCCTCCCGTAGTCGCTCATGAACTTCTCGGCCTTGTCGCGGCCGCTCTCCGCGGTGCCGATCTGGAAGTTGATGTAGACGTCCGGACCGCCCGCCTTGATCAGCTTCTCGGCGAGCTTCTCGGGGTTGTTCTCGTCCATGGCCTGCGTGTTTCCCCTCCACAGCGGGGAATCGGGGACGATGTCGACCCCGCTCGCGATGGCGGCCTTGAACCGGTCGGGGTACTTCAGGACGTGCTTGAAGGCGCCGAACCCGCCGGCGGAGGAGCCCATGAAGGCCCACCCGTCGCGGGAGGTGAAGGTGCGGAAATTGGCCTTCGTGAAATCGGGGACGTCTTCGACCATCCAGGTGCCCATCTTGGGCTCTCCGGGGATGTCCGACGCGTCGAAGTGGTGCTTGGTGTCGGCGTTGTGCACCGGCATGACGAGGATGAAGGGCAGGCTGGTACCGGCCTTGGCCCCGTCGCTCACGGCCTTCTGCAGGCCGAGGCCGGGTCCGGTCCCCCAGTAGTTCGTGGGGTAGCCGCGGCCGCCGGGCAGGGAGATCAGGACCGGGAAACCGCTCTTGGCGTACCTCGGGTCGTCGTACTCCTTGGGCACCCACACCCACACGTCGCCGGTGAAGCCGGACTTCTTGCCGGTGAGGGTGGTCCGGCCGATCTGCGTGCCGTCCGGGAGCCGGTACGTGCGGACGAACTGGGCCGCCGGCCCGGTGGGCATGCGTACCTCCGGCGGAACTTCGGAGGCGGCGGCCGCCTTCTCCTGGACCTTCCCGAAGGAGACCGGATCCCCTATGTCGGAGAAGACGCCGAGCTTGTACGCGGCTGCGCCTCCGGCGAGGGTGAGCGCGAGTCCGCTGCTGATCAGAATCAGGCGCAGGCGGTGGGGGCGACGGCTGCTGCCCTTGGTCATGGGGCTGCCGTCGCCTTGCTGGTCATGCTGCACGGTTGTTGTCCCGTTCCTTCTCCGGCGCTCACCTCGGAGCGCGGGTCGGACCGATCGGTCCCCCCTTACACCCTTTACAGAGGTATGAACGACAGGATGGGTTGCCTGGGACGGGCGGGACGTGGTGAGCACCACGTGGCGGCCGAACGGCGGCCACGCGGTGCACGCGCAGGGGTCGGGGCGGGGGCAGGACGAGGGTCGGCGCCGGTTCGGCGGAGGGTCGGCGGAGGGTCCGCGCGGGGTCGGCGCGGGGTCGGCGGAGCGGCTCAGCCGGCTTCGGGCTTCGGGCCCTTCAGCACCTTGCTGACCCATTCCAGGGAGCCTTCCTTCATGCCCCGGACGTAGTGCCAGCCGTTGTGCTCGCCGTTCTGGATGTCGCGGATGGTGATCTTGACGGGTCCCTTGCCGTACTGCTGCTGGAACTTCGTCATCCGCTCCTTCCCGCTCTCCTTCGTACCGATCTGGAAGTTGATGTAGACCTCGGGGCCATTGCCGTCGATCAGCTTCTTCGCGAGCTTCTCGGGGTTGTTCGCGTCCATCTCCGCCTGGTGGCCCTTCCACAGCGGGGAATCGGGAACGATCTCGCCGCCGCTGGCGATCACGGCCTTGAACCGGTCCGGGTGCTGCAGGACCGTCTTCATGCCGACGAAGGCGCCGGAGGAGGAACCCATGAAGGCCCAGCCGTCGCGGGACTTGTACGTACGGAAGTTGGCCTTGGCGAAGTCCGGGACGTCCTCGGCCATCCACGTGCCCATCTTGGCCTGGCCGGGGATGTCGGAGCCGTCGTAGTAGTACTTGGCGTCCGGGTTCAGCACCGGCATGATCACGATGAACGGCAGGCTGGTCCCGGCCTGGACGCCGTCGCTGATGGCCTTCTGGAGGCCGAGGCTGCGGTCGGACCAGTAGTTGGCGGGGAATCCGTTGCCGCCGGGGAGCGCGATGAGCACCGGGAAACCGCTCTTGGCGTACTTGGGGTCGTCGTACTCCTTGGGCGCCCACACCCATACGTCGCCCTCGAAGCCGGACTTCGCGCCCGCGAGGCGGGTCTTGGCGATGATCGTGCCGTCGTCGAGCTTGGTCGTCTGCTTGAAGTCGGACTTCGGGCCGCTCGGCATGAGCACGTCCGGGTCGCCGGAGGGCTTGACCGGGGTGGCCGGCGCGCCCGGCTCGGACTTCTCCGGGGCCGGGGCCGGGGGCGGGTTCTTGCCGAAGCTCACCGCCTCGCCGTTGCCGGAGAACCAGTCGAGCTTCCAGGCGGCGAACCCGCCGCCGCCGAGGAGGAGCGCGAGGGCGACCACCGCGCTGATCCCTATTCGGCGCCGGGTGTGCTTGGGCTGCGCGGGCGCCTGCTGCTCCTGATACTCCTGCTGCTCCTGGTAGCCCTGGTGCTGCGGGTGCTGGTGCACGAACTTCGCTCCGAACGGTCTTGACTGCCCCGAGGGCAGAACGGGTGGGCATCCCTTAGTGCTGATGCGCGAGACCCCCGCACAGTTCCAAGTCCGAGCAAAATCATGGCGGGGATCACTGCGGGCTTCTCGGCGGAACGAGCAGGTCTCAGCGCTGGGCGTCGAGCACTTCCGCGCACCGCCCGAGCAGCCCGATGAGCAACTCCCGTTCCTCCGCGCTGAACGCGGCCGCGAGCGCCCGCTCCACCCGTACCGCCCCGGTGTCCGCCAGCTCCATCACCGCCCGACCCTCGTCGGTGAGCCGGGTCTCCAGCACGTTGCGGTGCCATTCGTGCGGGGTCCGCTCGATGAGGCCGCGCTCCTGGAGGTTCTTCAGGACGGTGTTCATGGTCGGCGGCGTCACCCCGCACAGCCGGGCGAGCGCGGCCGCGGAGATGCCGGGCTTCTCGGCCAGCCAGAGCAGCGCGGCGTACTGCGGAACCGTTACTGCGGCCGGCTTGCACGCAACGTTCTTCGCCGCGAGAAGTGCCTGCTCGGCGCGCTTGATGTGCGCACCGATCCGCTCCTCGGGGGGCATGGAGGTCATTCCCGCATCCTACGACCCTTGCATGCATTAGAGCTCTAATTTATCTTCGTCCTCACACATCGAGAAGAGGACACCTGCCCATGCGTGCACCGCAGAAGAAGTTCCTGCCCACCACGGTCCTGGCCCTCACCACGGCCCTGGCCGCGTCCCTCACCGTGGGCGCGGCACCCGCGCAGGCGACCGACGGCCGGATATCCACGGCCTTCGTCCTGCCCGGCGCGAAGGTCTACCCCGAGGGCATCGCCACGGACCCGCGCACCCGCACGGTCTACGTCGGCTCGTACGCGGACGGCACCGTCTACCGGGCCCGCCCCGGCCGGCCCGAGGCGGAGGTGTTCCTGCCCTCCGGCACCGACGGCCGGCACACGGCGAACGGCCTGCGCGTCGACGCCCGCGGCCGCCTCTGGGTGACGGACTCCACCGCGGGCGTGTCGGTCTACGACACCGCCACCGGGGCGCGCCTCGCCCACTTCGAGGTGGCCGCGGGGGCTCCCGCCCGCTTCGTCAACGACCTGACCCTCGCCCCGGACGGCACCGCGTACCTGACCGACAGCGTGCGCGGGGTGGTCTACCGCGTGACACCGGACCAGCTGGCCGCCGGCAGCGGCGTCCTGACCCAGGCCTACGACCTCACCCCGGTGCTGCGCCCCCGGCCGGCGGGCGGCTTCAGCCTCAACGGCATCGTCTCCGACCGCGCGGGCCGCTATCTCCTCACCGTCGACATGATCGAGGGCGAGCTCTTCCGCATCGACCTGCGCACCGGAGCCCTCAGCCGGGTCGCCCTCGACGGCGGCGACCTGAAGGCCGCCGACGGCCTCGACCTCTCCCCCGACGGCACCCTGCGCGTGGCGCACAACACCACCAACACCCTGAGCCGCTGGCAGCTCTCGGCGAACGGCACCCGCGCCCGGCTGACCCGTACGATCACGGACCCGTCGCTGCAGATCCCCACCACCCTCGCCCACACCCCGGGCCGCACCCTGGTGGTCCGCTCGCAGTTCGACAAGGGCGGCCCCATGTCCCCGGGCGAAGGCACTCCCACCACGTTCACGGTCGCCTCGGTCCGCGGCCTCTGACCCCTGCGGCGGCCTTGTGGATCGGCTCGCCGGCCTTGGCCACGAGCCGGTCCGCGAGGGGCAGTCGAGCCACCCCCTTCCGCCCCGCTCAGCTCACCTCGGGGGCTTCGGCTTCGGCTTCGACTGCGGCCTTGCGGCCGCGCCTCGCGGCGCGCGCGTCGGCGACCGCGTACGGCAGTCCGGGCAGCAGCAGGAGCGGTGCGGCCCACAGCGGCAGCGTGAACAGCACCCCGTCACCGACCAGCCGCATCGCGAGCACCGCCGCGGGCAGCCCGACGGCGAGCCCGACCAGCCAGCTCTTGCGCAGGCCGATGCTGCCACGCCGCAGCTCCCAGGCGACGGTGGCGGTCCCCGTGGCCAGCCAGAAGGCGAGGAAACCGGCGGTCACGTCCACCTCGGTGGTCCACCGGATCAGGTACGCGCCCAACAGGAGCCAGCCGGCCACGAACAAGGCCATGGCCACCGTGCGCGGCGCCCGCCGGGAGAGCGGGGCGCGCGCCCGCGCCCAGGAGGCGGCGAAGGCCCGGACGTCCCGGCCGACGACGTCCTGCGCGGTGCGGCCGGCGGCCTCCGCGTCCTCGAGGTGCGCGGAGAGCTCGTCGAGCATCTCGCGCAGGGAGGCCCCGTCGACCCCCCGGTACTCCCAGTTGCTGCGGCAGGCGGCGAGTATCTGCGCGTTCGTCATGGTGTGCTGTCCCCCGTGGACTCCGTGCCGGTCAGGATCCGGCCCACCGCCCCGGCGAAGGCCTGCCAGTCGGCCCGGCCCCCGCTCAGTTCGGCACGCCCCGCCTCGGTCAGGCGGTAGTACTTGCGCGGGGCGCCACCACTGGGCGACGGCGCCCGGTACGAGGAGACGAGCCCCGCCCGCTCCATCCGCGCGAGCAGCGGATAGATGCTGCCGTCACTGACGATCTCCATCCCACTCCCGGCGAGCGCCTCGGCGAACTCGAAGCCGTACCTGGGCCGCTCGGCGATCAACGAGAGCAGACACAGGTCGAGCACCCCGCGCAGGAGCTGACTGCGCCGCTGGTCACCGGCGCCGGCCATCCCCTTTGTCATGCACCACAAGATAGCGCACTACCTTGCACCGCAAGGATCGACTCCCGGCCCGTCGGCGGGAATCCCCTCACCTTGGTGCGGTCGGCAGACACAGGTCACGGAGCCCCGGCACAATACGTGCAGCCATCCGTAGCTGAGGAACCACGCCGGCGAGAGGAATCGGATCGATGAGCGCGTTCGAAATCCCGCTTGAGTTAGCAGAGCAGTTCGGGCGCGGAAATGGTGTGCTCTTCGTGGGAGCGGGACTGTCCAAGGGCGCCGGGCTGCCGGATTGGCAGGGCTTGGTGCACGGACTCGCCGACGAGATCCCCGGATGTCCTCCAGACGCGGACCACCGGGACATCGCCGCTTACTACGAGCTGGAGTTCGGCAGGAACCGCCTCGTGCAGAGGATCCGGGACCAATTGGACACCCTGCATCTGCAGCCCACGCCGGTACATCATGCTGCCGCCGCACTTCCCGTCCCGTTGGTCGTCACGACCAATTTCGACGACCTCATCGAGCAGACCTACCGGGCGGACCGCAAGCCCTACAGCACCGTGACCCGCGCGGTCGACGCGGGATTCTGGTCGAGTGATCGCGTCCAGATCGTCAAGATCCACGGCGACCTCGCCATCCCGGAATCAATCGTCATCACCTCCAGTGACTACGAAGGCATCACGACCGACCGCCCTTCCCTCGTTCGGCTGCTCAGCTCGACCCTGCAGACCCGTACGGTGCTGTTCATCGGGTACAGCGTCACCGATCCCGATCTGCGCACCCTGCTGACCCAGCTGCGCCAGGAGTCCGGCGACTACCGGCGCAATCTCTATTCGGTCCAGTTCGACGCGCCCGCGCTGGCGGTGAAGGACCTTGAGCGCCGCGGCGTACGCGTCATCAACCTCACCTTGGCCGGCCGTTCCCCAAGCGAGGTCCTCCTGACCTGGCTCACCGAACTCCGACAGCGGGCCGCACGACACGCGCCACCGCCCGCCGAAAGCGCGGTGGAGCACAGAACGAGGAGCGACACGCAGCTCGCGAACGAGGTGATGGGGCTGCTCAAAACGATGGGCTACTCCCTGTCCCAGCCTCGGCGCAGTCCGGGAGTGGTGGATTTCCGCGCCAGCAAGCACAGCGAAGGCACTCACATTCTGCGCTGGGTCCGCTGTGTGGAGGGAAGTGTCGGTTCGGGCCACATCGAGGGGGCGCAGGCTCTGCGGGCGTCCGATGAGACGGAAGGGGAGATCTGGGTCGTCGCCTATCGCAGCGGCGTCTTCACGTCCCAGGCCAAAGTCCGCGCCGAGAACAGTCCGGACACCCGGATCATGTCCATCGCGCAGTTCTACCGCACCATGCTGAACATCGACAGCTATCTTTCACGCCTCATCGAGGAGCACGAGAGGCAACGCATCGACGATCTGTGGGTCAGCCTGGCCTGCGAAGTACCCCAGTACGACCGGCTACGGGCGACGTCGATCAGTGTCGACAGCTTCGACGACGTGGAGGCCTTCCTCGACGTGTGGATCGATACCCCCGGCCGCAACCACATCTCGATCGTCGGAGACTTCGGCACGGGAAAGACCTGGTTGTGCCGCCACTATGCAGCGACCCTCGCCCGCCGCTACCTGGAGGACTGCGAGCACAATCGTGTCCCCATTCTGATCTCCCTGCGCGATCGCTCCCGCGGCGACACCGTCAACATAAAAGAGCTCATCACCGACACCCTCGTGAACAGCTACGGCCTGCACCTGCCCGGTGGATACGAGACGTTCCAGTTCCTCAACCGCCACGACAGCCTGGTCCTGATCCTCGATGGTTTCGATGAGATGCAGGCCCGGGTCGACGACCTGGCCACCGTCCGGAACTTCGACGAACTCGCCAAGATCGTGGAACCCGAGGCAAACTGCAAGGCCGTCCTGACATGCCGGACCAGCTACTTCCGCACCGACCTGGAGGAGCGCGAGGTCCTGGCCGGAGAAGGCCTCCAGCGCATCCACCTGAGGGAGCGGCCCAATTTCGAGATCCTGCATCTCCTGCAGTTCGACGAGCAACGGATCCGTGAGGCGCTGCAACGCCTCGTCGGCAGCCGGTCCGAGGCGTACCACGAGCAGATGAAGCGGATCTACGACCTCGCGGACCTGGCTCAGCGGCCGATCCTGCTGTCGATGATCGCCACCACTCTTCCGATGCTCGTCCAGCAGGCGACGGTCAACCCCGCCACGCTCTACGAGACTTACACCGACGAGTGGATGCGCAAGAACCTGACGGAGCAGCGCTCCATCCTCGACTCCCGGGACCACCGCGCCCTCATGCAGGAACTCGCCTGGGAGATGTTCCGGCGAGAGACGGCGTCGGTGCACTATTCGGAACTTCCCCGGACTCTGCTCGAGTCCCTTCCCCACAGCCGGACACCGCTCGTCTACAACTACGAGCACGATGTCCGCACCCAGTCGTTCCTGCAGCGCGACAGAGCGGGCTACTACAGCTTCGCCCACAAGTCGTTCATGGAATTCTTCATCGCGCAGAGGATCTTCGCCGACATCTGCGAGGACGACAGCAGGCGCCTCACGGAGGCCCAGACGTCGCATGAGACCGACCAGTTCATCAAGGACCTGCTCCTGCGCGAGCCCGTTCACATCGCGACGCTGAAGCGCTGGATGAACGAGGGGGAGACATCCCTGCTCCAAGTCAACGCGGCCGGCATCATCTCCAAAGTGGGAGACCCCGCCCTGACCAGCAATGTCATCCAGCTGCTCGACCGCGACAAGGAAGTAAGGGGCCTCTACCTCACCGCCGTCATCTTCCGCGTGCTCGAGATCCGCTGGGAGTCCGCCCAGCGGCTTGCGAGCGAGCCCAACGGCAGGCGGCTGCCCCATCTCCTGACGCTCACCTCGGACCAACTGAAGACGGTCGCCAGCCGGTTCTGTGGTGAGGCGCTCAACCACCGCGACGGGGTGGCCCGCTGGCTCTCGCTGGCACTGCTGCAACAAGTGAGCGACGTGGCGGCTGACGACATCCTCCAGACCCTGGAAGAGGTTGAGCGCCATGAGGACGTGGCGGAGATCAGGGCGCTGATCCCGCGGATGAGATCGTCGTTGGGACAGGGAGCACCATGAACAGCGCCATTGCGATCGAGCCGGCCGCCCTGGGAGACACCGCGACAGGGCGGGCCAACGATCCGGAACTCGCCGCCATGCGCAGCCGGATCGCTGATGCAGTCCGCGCAGGGGGCGGCCACGTGGCCACGGCCGATCAGGCCGGCGGGCTCGTGTGGCTCACCCAGGACGGTGTCGGCGAACTGGGCAGATTCCTGGACAAACATCCCGCCATCCGCTGGGTTCAGTTCCCCTGGGCGGGGGTGGAGGAGCTCGTGGCACAAGGCTTCATGGACCGCGATGTGGCGTTCACCTGCGCCAAGGGCCTGTTCGCCGATCAGGTCGCCGAACACGCTCTGACCCTGGTCCTGGCATCTCTGCGCCATGTCGTGGTGCAGGCCCGGACTCCTCGCTGGCACTCGATCGACCCCGGTTCGCTCTTCGGCCGACGCGTCACCATCCTGGGTGGTGGAGGAACCTCCGCGTCGCTGGTGCGGCTGTTGCACCCCTTCCAATGCAGGATTCGGGTACTGCGCCGCACAGCACAGCCGATGGAGGGGGTCGATGAGACCCTCCCGGTGTCCGCGTTGGACCAGGTCCTGCCCGAGACGGACGTGCTGGTGCTCGCCCTCGCGCTGACTCCGCAAACCAGGAACATCATCGGCGCCGAACAGCTGGCCCTGCTCCCGCCCCACGCGGTCCTGGTCAACGTCGCACGCGGGGGACACGTCGACACCGAAGCTCTGTACTCGGCTCTGCGGGACGGATCACTCGCGGCCGCGGCGCTCGATGTCACGGAACCAGAGCCACTCCCTGAGGGGCATCCGCTCTGGCATCATCCCGGAGCCCTCATCACTTCTCACTGTGCGGACTCGGCCGAGTATGTGGCCGCCATGCTGTGCGGACGGGTGACGCGCAACGTGGCGAACCTGCGAGCCGGTCTCGAGTTGGAGGGTCTCGTCGACGCAGGGCAGGGCTACTGATCCACAATCACATAGACGCGGACGAACCAGTGGCCAACCGTTGCTGCATGCAGGTGACCGCTGACGGCGCTTCCGTCTTCCGTGCCGAACACGGCGTGGATGTGCGGAACGCCGTCACGCACCTCCCCCGTGCCGAACATCTCCAGTGGATCGGTGTACGTCCGGATGACATCGGAGCCGGCGTCACCCTTGGGCATGGTGCTGACCTCGCAGTGGTCCACGGCCCCGATGACGGATACGATCGCTCCCTTGACGACGCTTCGCGCCGCCAGCTCCGCCCGTACGCGGCTCAACACCTCTTCGCCCTGGCTCACTTCGATGGTCAGCATCGTCTCTCCCGCACGATCCAAGTGGCATCCGGGCGCGCCGCGGCCACGGTACGCGCCGCCCAACGGGGCGATCCTAGCCAGTCGGCCGGCTCCGTCACACCGTCTCAGCGAACCCCGCCCCTGGCCTCTTTCGCCAGCTGGTCGAAGTTCTGCGCGATCGCCTCGCCAAGCGTCCATGTGTGCCAGAAATGGGCTCTGGCCTGCGGACTGGAGTCCAACATGTCCGCCCTCGCATAGGCGGCGTTGGCCCAGTCGAAGCGGCGCCCCGCCGGGTCCGCGTGGTGTGCGTCGTGACAGCCGTTGTCGGTCAGGCCGATGACGAAGAGCCGTCCGACGGCCAGATGCCAGAACAGGAAACGCATCCACCATGTGCACCAGGCACGCAGGTGGGCCGGGGTCCAAGGCGCCGGATCCGGAGTGCGGTCGGCGAAGAACCGGGCACCGGTCTTCTCCGCGTATCCCGACCAGCCGGGCTCCTCGGACTCCTTGAACCACGCGTGTAGGCCCAGCGCGTAGAGCACCATGCTCATGTGGTGGCCGACTGTCAGCGGAAGGACCCATGCGACGGCCCATGCGATCAGTGGCGCGGGCCCGCCGAGCTTCAGGGAGCATGCCACCGCGAACAGCAGCAGGACCGCCTGGAGCCCCACGAAGCAAGCGGTGCGCAGGGGACGCCGCCGGGGTGCGAAGTTCCGGCCGAGTCGTTTGGCCACGGTGTGCGCGATCAGCCGTGGTGAGATCAGCGCCCGCACCAGCCTCCGGGGGTACTCCTGCCTCGGAAGCCCGGGGACGATGCCCAACCGTCCGAGATCCTTTTGGTCGGGGTCGTCGTCCATGGCCAGTGAGGCGTGGTGCACCGCGTGGTCGGCGCGGTAGTCGGCCAAGGACTGGGTCATGCCGACCACACCCGCCAACTCGCCTATCAGCCTGCCGTGGAGCCCCAGATCTCCGTGGCTGGCATGGTGCAGGACGAAGTTGTGCTGGGCCCGGAAGGCCCCTGCTGCGACCACGCAGCACATCGACGCCGCTGCCGCGGCCGACAACCTGACCGGCAGCGGAGCGGACGCCGAACCGGCCAGCACGGCGGCTGCCCCCAGGCTCACGGAAGCGAGCAGGACCGCGAAGCTGCCGGCCCAGCAGAGGGCCGGGGTCTTCCGCAGAAGCGGCCTCTGGAGCCGGTGCGGCGCACCGATGGCAAAGGTGAGAAATGCTTGGAACAGTCTGCCTTTCGGCAGGGAGTGGAATGCTCGGCACCGATTGCACGGCATTCCATCGGCTGCACATAAGTGACAGGTGATTTCAGCACCGCTCCGACCCATGACCCCTCCTTGTCGAGCACTATGGCAGCGCCCCGACCAGGCTGACAAGAAGCGGTTTCGACGTCGAAATCACGCCTCCGGCGGATCAATCAGTTCCGGAAGCAGCGTGAGAACGGACCGGCAGACCTCGGCCTGCACATCCGTATAGGCCAGTAGATAGACGGTGCGGATCCGGGAGGCCGGATGGGCCTGGAAGTAGCCCGCGACAGCGATCGCCAGCACCTCGGCGGTCTTCCGCAGATCGCTGTTGCCACCCCCGGTCCCCAGCAACGGCAACACGACGGAGCGCAGCCCCTCTCCCGCCTCGTTCAGCCGGTCCACCTCGCCCAGCAGATTGCGCACGCACCGGTCCAGGTCCATGACCTGCCTGAACCCCGATGCCGGCTCGCCCTCGACAGCGGCGACGTGGACGATGCGCTTGACCTGGTGGCTCGCGCGGAGCTCTCCTGGCCCGGTACTCAGCACCTGGCCCGCGGCGACGTGGGTCTGACCGGCCATTTTCCCGGCCAGTTCCTGGGCGATCCGGTCTCTCACGAGGTGTCCGCCGGTATCCCGCGTCCCTCCGTGATAGCGGATCGTCGCGGAGATCGTCGGCTCGGTGACACGGGACATGTCCATCTGGGTGTTCTCGGGATTGACCCACACGTCCACCCCCAAGACGTTCGCCAGATTTCCGGTAATCATCCCGAGGTGGTGCCGGCGGCTGCCCTTGAGCGGAATCTCGTACCGGGTGCTGCGTGCCGGCGGCACCGGCGCGTCGTGCGCCGCCAAGGCGCGGTCCAGCTGTTTCCGGAGTCTGGCATTCTCCTTCGTGGCGGCCTTGAGCGCGGCGGCGGTCTCGTCGTGGGGCCTCGTCCTGGAAAGCCAGGAATAGGAGGCGATCATGAAGAACCCGGCAAACCCGGCGGCTCCGCCGAGCCCGAACCCCATCGCTCTGCCTTCCGAGATCGAGTCCGGGAACGTCGAATACAGGAAAAGCGCGCTTGCCAGCGAGTAGAGGAGAACGGAAGGTAACTGCAGCGCATACTGCCGCCCCTGCCCCCTCGGTCCCGAAGCCCAGATCTGCAGCCCTATGCCCGTCGCAATGAGAACACTCGTCACACCCAACAGCAGCCAGCTCACCGGTGTCGCGTCCTCCCCTGTTGCACCCCAGTGGGACGCCTACCTTCGAGGCACACGCCCGCCCCGGAGGCTACTCCCGAAGAAGCGTCATGTCCCACGGACATCACGACACTTGGCCGTCACAGCCACACGGCCGTCACGGGCGGATGGCATCCCTTGCAGCCACCTCACGTGCCCCCGCCACACAGAACTCAGCCTGGGCAGTACATGGAGGTTCATCCGCGACGCGCGCACACCTGGCCGAGCGCGCCGATCGCGACGACGTACCCACAGTGATCACACGCCGAGGCAAGAAAGCAGGCGCCGTCGTCTCCATCGAAGTGCTGAGCGTGTAGCTGATCGAGGTTCCGCCCGGACAGCACAAAGGCCGCGAACTCGCGCCATATGACCCACGTACCGGTCTGCGTCGTCGCTGGCATCGCTTTCGATGGTGCGGACCTGGCCGAGGATGGCCTGGAACTGCTGAAGGGCGACGGTGACCTGGCCGAGCTCGGCGCGGCAGTGCGCCGCCTGGGTACGGCACAGTCGTGCGTCTTCGCTGGCCCGGATGATGATCTCGCCGAGTACCTCCGCGGCCTGTTTCCGACGCCCCGACGCGCGCTCCGCGATTCCCGCCGGCAGGGCGAGAAACGGCGTAACCGCCCGGCGCCAGGTGACATCCCGGAGTCCCAGGAGAAGCGTCCGGCCGAGCCGGGCCTCACGGCAGCGGCGTAGTCCCGCCGGCCGCTCTCAAGGCAGACGACGGGGCAGTCCCAGCACCGGAAGAGCCAAGGGTCCGACTCCGAGGAGTCGGACCCATTCCGACCTGCAGATGTGCTAGATCAGCGGCACTGCAGTAAGTCGCTCGTCAGACGTTGAAGCGGAACTCGACCACGTCGCCGTCCTGCATGACGTAGTCCTTGCCCTCCATGCGGGCCTTGCCCTTGGAGCGGGCTTCGGCGACCGAGCCGCAGGCGACCAGGTCCGCGAAGGAGATGACCTCGGCCTTGATGAAGCCGCGCTGGAAGTCGGTGTGGATCACGCCGGCGGCCTCGGGGGCGGTGGCGCCCTGCTTGATGGTCCAGGCGCGGGTTTCCTTCGGGCCGGCCGTCAGGTAGGTCTGCAGGCCCAGGGTGGCGAAGCCGACGCGGCCGAGGGTGGCCATGCCGGGCTCGTCCTGGCCGACCGACTGGAGGAGTTCGAGGGCTTCCTCGTCGTCCAGCTCGACCAGGTCCGCCTCCAGCTTGGCGTTCAGGAAGATCGCCTCCGCCGGGGCGACCAGGGCGGACTGCTCCGCCTTGAACGCGTCGTCCGTCAGCTCGTCCTCGTCCACGTTGAAGACGTAGAGGAAGGGCTTCGTGGTGAGGAGGTGGAGCTCGTGGAGGAGGTCGCCCTGCTCCGTGCCCTTGGTGATGCCGCGGGAGAAGAGGGTGTGACCCTCCTCCAGGATCTTCTGGGCCTTCTCGACGGCGGCCAGGACGGCGACCTTCTCCTTCTGGAGGCGGGACTCCTTCGTCAGGCGCGGCACCGCCTTCTCGATGGACTGGAGGTCGGCGAGGATCAGCTCGGTGTTGATCGTCTCGATGTCGTCCTTCGGCGAGACCTTGCCGTCGACGTGGACGACGTTCTCGTCCTTGAAGGCGCGGATGACCTGGCAGATGGCGTCCGACTCGCGGATGTTCGCGAGGAACTTGTTGCCCAGGCCCTCGCCCTCCGAGGCGCCGCGGACGATGCCCGCGATGTCGACGAAGTCGACCGTCGCCGGGAGGATCCGCTGCGAGCCGAAGATGCCGGCCAGGACGCCGAGGCGCTGGTCCGGGACGCCGACGACGCCGACGTTCGGCTCGATCGTGGCGAACGGGTAGTTGGCCGCCAGCACGTCGTTCTTGGTCAGGGCGTTGAACAGGGTCGACTTGCCGACATTCGGCAGGCCGACGATTCCGATCGTGAGCGACACGTTGGCGACTTCCCGTAGCTGGAGGGGGCGGCGGCCCGGAGGTGGGCCACCGGACAGTTTACTTTCCGATGAGCGGCGGTGGATGTACGCGTGTCCGGGAGCGGATCCGGCGCCCTCCCCGCCTAGTTTGGTGGGGTGGAGCAATACAGGACGCGACCGGCCCCTCACCCGCAGCGACCCCCGGCCCAGCGCCGTCGGCCGCCGACGGGCATGCCCGCCCGGGGCGGCGACCCGCGGCCCGCGGCGGTGCGGCGGATGCCCCGGCCCCGGCTGACCGGGCTCGGCGGCGGGCTGTTCGCGTGCGCCGCCATGGTGCTCGTCGCCGGGATCTGCTGGCTGCTCTTCGGCTCCTCGCTCTTCGTCTACGGGCTGCTCTTCGTGCCCGTGGCGGCCGCCGCCGCGCTCTGGGTGCGGCCCGCCGACCTGATCACCGCGCCGATCAGCGCCCCCATCGCCTTCGCCGCCGGGGTGTGGCCCATCTCGGGCGGCTCCGGCGGCTTCGGCGGGCAGCTGATGGGGCTGGTGTCCGCCCTGTCGCTGCACGCCGGCTGGCTGTACGCGGGCACGCTGGTCGCCGCGCTGATCGTCATCGTGCGCAAGGCCGTGCTGATCGGGAAGAGGCGGCTCCCCCGCCGGACCGCCTCCACCTCCTAGCCCGGCCAGATCCGGTGGCCCGGATCCGGTGGCCCGGCAAGATCCCGGCTACCCGCCCTTGGCCGCCATCGCCGCGCCCACGATCCCCGCGTTGTTCTGCAGCTTCGCCGGCACGATCTCGGCCCGGACGTCCTCGATCAGCGGAAGGAACTTCTCCGGCTTGCGGCTGACGCCGCCGCCGATGATGAAGAGGTCGGGGGAGAAGAGCATCTCCACGTGCTCCAGGTACCTCTGCACCCGGTGCGCCCAGCGCTCCCAGGTGAGCTCGTGGTCCTCCTTGGCCTTCACCGACGCCCGCGTCTCCGCGTCGTGGCCCTTCAGCTCCAGGTGGCCGAGCTCCGTGTTCGGCACCAGCCGTCCGTCCCGGAAGAGGGCGCTCCCGATGCCGGTGCCCAGCGTGAGCAGGATGACCGTGCCGTCCCGCCCCTTCCCGGCCCCGTACGCCATCTCCGCGATCCCCGCCGCGTCCGCGTCGTTGAGGACCGTGACCTGCCTGCCGTCCAGGCGCCGCGAGAGCAGGTCCGCCGCCTCGACGCCGACCCACGCCTTGTCCATGTTGGCCGCCGTGCGGATGACGCCGCCCGTGACCACCCCCGGGAAGGTGACGCCCACCGGGCCGTCCCAGTCGAAGTGGCGCACCACCTCGACGACGCAGCCGGCCACCCCGTCGGGGGTGGCCGGCTGCGGTGTCAGTACTTTGTGGCGCTCTTGCGCCAGGTCGCCACGGTCCAGGTCCACGGGAGCGCCCTTGATCCCGGATCCGCCGATGTCCACGCCGAAGATCTGCATGGACATACCGTACGAAAGGAGTTACTTGTCTGCGACCAGTTCGGCGGCCTCGGCACGCAGGTCGCGGCGCAGTTCCTTGGGCAGCGAGAAGACGATCGACTCCTCGGCGGTCTTGACGATCTCCACGTCCGCGTAACCGCGCGCCGCCAGCCACTCCAGGACCTCCTCGACCAGGACCTCCGGCACCGAGGCGCCCGAGGTGAGGCCGACGGTGGTGACGCCCTCCAGCCAGGCCTCGTCGATCTCGCTCGCGAAGTCGACGAGGTACGCGGCGCCCGCGCCCGCGTCGAGCGCGACCTCGACCAGCCGGATGGAGTTCGAGGAGTTCTTCGAGCCGACCACGATGACCAGGTCGGAGTCGGCGCCCATCACCTTGACGGCGGCCTGCCGGTTCGAGGTGGCGTAGCAGATGTCGTCGCTGGGCGGCGAGACGAGCAGCGGGAACTTGGTCTTCAGCGCGTCGACCGTCTCCATCGTCTCGTCGACCGAGAGGGTGGTCTGCGACAGCCAGACGACCTTCGACTCGTCGCGCACCTCGACGCCCGCCACATCGTCCGGACCGTCGACGATCGTGATGTGGTCCGGGGCCTCGCCGGAGGTGCCGATGACCTCCTCGTGGCCCTCGTGGCCGATGAGGAGGATGTCGAAGTCCTCGTTCGCGTACCGGATGGCTTCCTTGTGCACCTTGGTGACCAGCGGGCAGGTGGCGTCGATCGTCGCGAGCTTGCCGCGCGCCGCCTCCTCGTGCACCACCGGGGCCACGCCGTGCGCGGAGAACATCACGATGGAGCCCTCGGGCACCTCCTCCGTCCGCTCGACGAAGATGGCGCCCTTCTTCTCCAGCGTCTGGACGACGTACTTGTTGTGCACGATCTCGTGGCGGACGTAGACCGGCGCGCCGTACTGCTCGAGAGCCTTCTCGACAGCGATCACGGCTCGGTCGACGCCCGCGCAGTAGCCGCGCGGGGCGGCGAGCAGGACACGGCGGGAAGCGGCAGCAGTCATGCCCTCCATCGTACGGGGGTCCCCAGCAGGCCGTTCGTCCCCCGTCCGCCCCACACTTGTTCGCAAGCGTGTTCACAGCATCCCTCGGAGGGCCGATGGTGTCGGGTACGGATCCCAGTACGGCGCCGCCGGTACCCGAGCGGGCCCCTGGCGGCCCGCTCCGGCGGAGCCTCGGCTTCCGGGACCTGGTCGTCTACGGGCTGCTCTTCATCGCCCCGATGGCCCCCGTCGGGGTCTTCGGCACCCTGGACGCCACGTCGCACGGGGCCGTCGCCCTCGTCTACCTCGCCGCGACCGTCGCGATGGCCTTCACGGCCTTCTCGTACGCCCAGATGGTGCGGGTGGCCCCGCAGGCCGGCTCGGTCTTCACCTACGCCCGCAAGGGCCTGGGCGAGGGCCCGGGGCTGATCGCCGGCTGGATGGCGATGCTCGACTACCTGCTGATCCCGGCGGTCGCGTACCTCTTCTCGGGGATCGCGATGAACGCGCTGGTGCCGGAGGTCTCACGGTGGGTGTGGACGGCCCTGGCCGTCGTGATCACCACCCTGCTCAACCTGTGGGGCGTACGTGCGGCCGCGCGCGTGGGCTTCGCCGTGCTGGCCCTGGAGATCCTCGTCCTGCTGGTCTTCCTGGTCGCCGCGGTGACCGTACTGGCCCAGGGAGGGGCGCGGCGCGGCTGGCTGTCCCCGCTGACCGGCGACGGCTCGCTCGGTTTCAGCACGGCCGCGGTGCTGGGCGCGGTGTCGGTGGCGGTCCTGTCGTACCTCGGCTTCGACGCGATCGCCTCCTTCGCCGAGGAGGTGACGGGCGGCTCGGAGCGCGTGGCGCGGGCGGTGCTCTTCTGCCTGGCGCTGGCGGGGCTGCTGTTCGTCGCGCAGAGCTATCTGGCGGCGCTGCTCATGCCCGTGTCCGCGGCGGAGCTCGCGGCCGATCCGGGACAGCAGGGCCCGGCCTTCTACAACGCGGTGGAGTCCTCGGTCGGCACCTGGCTGCACGACCTGGTGGCGGTCGGCAAGGCGATCGGGGCGGCCTTCGCGGCGCTGGCGGGGCAGGCGGCGGCCGGCCGGCTGGTGTTCGCGATGGCCCGGGAGCGGCGGCTGCCCCGGGTGCTCGCGCGGACCTCGGACGGCACCCCGCGGCCGGCCCTGCTGGTGGCGGCCACCGTCACGCTGGTCGCCGCCGTGTGGGCGGCCCGGCGCGATGACGGGCTGGACCACCTGGTGTCCGTCGTGGACGTCGGGGCGCTGGTGGCCTTCACCCTGCTGCACGCGTCGGTGGTGGGGTGGTTCGTGGTGAAGCGGCGGGAGGGCCCGCCGGTGTGGTGGAAGCACCTGGTGATGCCGGTGCTCGGCGCGGCGGTGACCGTCGCGGTGATCGTGGAGGCCTCCTGGACGGCGCAGGTCGTGGGCGCGGCGTGGCTGGCGGTGGGCCTGGGCGTGCTCCTCGCCCAGCGCGGCCGGCGCGGCGGACCGGACGGACCGGGCGCACCCGGCGCCTCGCGCGCGGCCGGCGGACCCGCGGATTCCGCGGCTCCGGGACCCGACACCCGCCCCGGGGCCTGAGACGCTGTCAGCGGAGCCCGTTAGCCTGCGTGCATGGGTCTGAATACGTCGGCCGAGGCGCCGCTGCCGGTAGGCCAGGTGTCCCGGCTCATCGGGGGCTGGATCGAGCGGCTCGGTCAGGTGTGGGTGGAGGGGCAGATCACGCAGCTCTCGCGGCGGCCGGGGGCGGGGGTGGTCTTCCTGACGCTGCGCGACCCCTCGCACGACATCTCGGTCAGCGTGACCTGCTTCCGCCAGGTCTTCGACGAGGTCGCGGACGTGGTCTCGGAGGGGGCGCGGGTCGTCCTGCTGGCCAAGCCCGAGTGGTACGCCCCGCGCGGCCAGCTGTCCCTGCGGGCCACGGAGATACGGCCCGTCGGCATCGGGGAGCTCCTCGCCCGGCTGGAGCGGCTCAAGCGGTCGCTGGCCTCCGAGGGGCTCTTCGCTCTGGAGCGCAAGAAGCCGCTGCCGTTCCTGCCGCAGCTGATCGGGCTGGTGGTCGGGCGGGCCTCGGCCGCCGAGCGCGACGTACTGGAGAACGCCCGCCGCCGGTGGCCGGCGGTCCGCTTCGAGGTGCGCAACGTGGCGGTCCAGGGCGTGCACGCGGTGCCGCAGGTGGTCCAGGCGGTCAAGGAGCTCGACGCCCTGGAGGAGGTCGACGTGATCATCGTGGCGCGCGGCGGCGGCAGCGTGGAGGACCTGCTGCCCTTCTCCGACGAGGAGGTCGTGCGTGCGGTCGCGGCGGCCCGCACGCCCGTGGTCTCGGCGATCGGCCACGAGCCGGACTCCCCGCTGCTGGACCTGGTCGCGGACGTACGGGCCTCCACGCCCACGGACGCGGCGAAGAAGGTGGTCCCCGACGTGGGCGAGGAGCTGGAGCGCGTACGCCAGCTGCAGGCTCGGGGGCTGCGCGCGGTGACCGGGCTGCTCGACAGGGAGGAGCGGGGGCTCGCGCACGCCCTCGCCCGGCCGGTCTTCGTCCACCCGCAGCGGATGGTGGAGATCCGGGAGGACGAGCTGGACGCGCTGCTGGCGCGCGGCCGGCGCACGCTCGGGCACCTGCTGGACCGGGCCGACTCGGAGCTCGCCCACACCCTCGCCCGGGTGGTGGCGCTGTCCCCGGCCGCGACGCTGGAGCGCGGGTACGCCGTACTGCAGCGGGCCGACGGCCATGTGGTGCGCTCGCCGGAGGGGCTCGCGGCGGACGAGGTGCTGCGCGCGCGGGTGGCGGAGGGCACCTTCTCCGTACGGGTCGCCGCGCCCGAGTAGCGGGCGAAACACGACACACGGCCGCAACCAACTGGTTGCACTACACACAGGGTGGAAAAGGGAATGGCAGAGGCCGAGACGGCGCTGGGATACGAGCAGGCCCGCGACGAGCTCATCGAGGTCGTCCGCAAGCTGGAGGCGGGCGGGACCTCGCTGGAGGACTCGCTGGCGCTCTGGGAGCGCGGCGAGGAGCTGGCGAAGGTGTGCCGGCACTGGCTGGAGGGGGCCCGGGCCCGGCTGGACTCGGCGCTGGCGGCGCGTGAGCCGGCCGAGGAGGAGTGATCCCGATCACCATCAGGGGCATTTAGTTGAAAGTTCATCTACTTCGGCCGTAGAGTCTGGGACATCGCTTCACCTCCGTATGGAAGAAGGCTTTCCGATGTCTCTCGTTCTTGACTCCGCCGCGCAGGACCTGCTGTTCCGCGAGGCCCGCACGGCCAACGCGTTCTCGGACGAGCCGGTCACCGAGGAGCAGGTCCAGGCGATCTACGACCTGGTGAAGTTCGGCCCCACCGCGTTCAACCAGACGCCGCTGCGCATCACGCTGGTCCGCTCCCCCGAGGCCCGCGAGCGCCTCGTGAAGCACATGGCCGAGGGCAACGCGGCGAAGACCGCCACCGCGCCGCTGGTCGCGATCCTCTCCGCGGACAACGAGTTCCACGAGGAGCTCCCGCAGCTGCTGCCGCACTTCCCGCAGGCCAAGGACCTCTTCTTCGCCGAGCGCCCGGTCCGCGAGCAGTCCGCGCTGCTGAACGCCGCCCTGCAGGCCGCGTACTTCATCGTCGGCGTCCGCGCCGCCGGTCTGGCCGCGGGCCCGATGACCGGCGCCGACTTCGGTGGCATCCAGAAGGAGTTCCTGGACGCCGACCACACCCCGCTGATGGTCGTCAACATCGGCAAGCCGGGCGAGGACGCCGCGTTCCCGCGCTCCCCGCGCCTGGCGTTCGACGAGGTCGTCACCACGGTCTGAGCCGTCGCGGCCGCAGGCCGCAGTTTGCGAAAAGGGCCGTGCCCCCGGAATCCCGGGGGCACGGCCCTTTGTCTGCGCCCCCCGGCCGGGGCTCCGCCCCGCACCCCGCGCCTCAAACGCCGGCGAGGCTGGAGTAGTGCGGAGGCGGAGGCTGAATAGGTTGCGGCGAGGCTGAATAGGGTGCGGCAAGGTCGCAGGTTCTGGGGTAGCAGCCGGGCCGGTTGGGCCGGGGTCGGGTGTGTGTCGGGGTGTCCCCGCAGGGCGCCGAACACAACAAGGCTCCGCTCTCCGACC
>NZ_JBVHWW010000012.1:0-192652 GCF_055563995.1 Streptomyces sp. NPDC029164
TGATCACCGCCTCGCCGCCGATTTCCGCTAAGGATTCCAGAGCGCCCACCCCCCCCCCCCCCTTCCCCCCTCCCCCTCCCCCCCCCCCCCCCCCCCCCCCCCCCCCCCCCCCACCCCCCCCTCCCCCCCCCCCCCCCCCCCCCCCCCCCCCCCCCCCCCCGGAGCCGAGGAACGATGAAGGAGGGAAGAAGGGAAGGGGGAAAGGGGGGAAGGAGCCCGGGGGCCCAGGGGCCTTGACTCAGCCGAGCGGCGGCGGAGCGGTGGACCCCCGCACGACGAGCTCGGGCTCGAAGAGAAGCTCGCCGGGGTCGGTCTGCGTGCCCTGGATCTGGGCGCAGAGCAGCTCGACCGCCGCGCGACCCATCGCCTCGATGGGCTGGCGGACGGTGGAGAGGGGCGGCTCCGTGCAGTTCATGAAGGCGGAGTCGTCGAATCCGACGACCGACACCTGCGACGGAACCGAGAGCCCGCGCCGGCGCGCGGCCCTTATGACCCCCAGGGCGAGCGGGTCACTGGCGCAGACGATGCCGGTGACCCCGCGCTCCAGGAGGCGGTTGGCGGCCGCCTGCCCTCCTTCGAGGGAGAAGATCGACCGGACGACATGCTCGTCGGGCAGCTTGGAGCCCGCCGCTTCGGCCACCGCGCGGGCCGCTTCGAGCTTGCGCCGCGACGGGATGTGGTCTCTCGGGCCGAGGACGAGCCCGATCCGCTCGTGCCCGAGCGAGGCGAGGTGGCGCCACGCCTGCTCGACGGCGACGGCGTCGTCGCAGGAGACGCAGGGGAAGCTGAGCCCCTCGATGGAGGCGTTGATGAGGACCACCGGGATGTTGCGCTCCGCCAGCTGGTGGTAGTGGTCGTGCGGCGCGTCGGCCTGCGCGAACAGTCCGCCGGCGAAGACCACGCCGGACACCTGCTGCTGGAGGAGGAGTTCCACGTAGTCGGCCTCGGAGACGCCGCCCTTGGTCTGCGTACAGAGCACGGGGGTCAGCCCCTGCTGCGCGAGCGCGCCGCCGATCACCTCCGCGAACGCGGGGAAGATGGGGTTCTGCAACTCGGGCAGGACGAGCCCGACAAGGCGCGCGCGCTCGCCGCGCAGCTGGGTGGGCCGCTCGTATCCGAGCACGTCCAACGCCGTGAGGACGGACCGCCGCGTAGCCTCGGAGACACCGGGCTTGCCGTTGAGCACACGGCTGACCGTCGCCTCGCTGACTCCCACCTTCTTGGCCACTTGAGCAAGTCGTCGCGTCATGAACGCAAGACTATCGCAATTCACGCAAGAATGTTGCGTGCCCCCGTCAACGGAGGGGGACCTCGAAGCCGCGACGTGGACGTCTGCCGGTGCGCGCTGACGGCGAGGTCCGGGACGGAAACCCAGGCCATCAGGAAGTGGTGCGGTCCGGTTGCGGGCCGCCGATGCCGGCCGTGGCGGAGCACGGGCAGGGTATTGGTGAGCGGGCAGAGGCCCACCTCGCAGTCGAGCGAGCCGTCGAGACCGGGGCGGTACGCGCCGTCCACGGTTCAGCGTCCGGAGTCGTTGCGCAGGTCCGACTCCCGAGTCGGCGCCGCCGTCTCGACCGTGACGTGGAGGCGCGAGGTCACGTAGCCGTCGGAGGTTTCGAGCGTGTACGTCAGCCAGTACGGCTCGGGGTCCAGAGCGACAGCGCGTCCGCGCGCGGTCAAGGGAGCCCCGGGCGAGGTCGACCACGCGGCCGAGTAGCCCGAGCCGGGGAAGATTTCCCAAGTGCGCGCGAGGCGCCGGGATCCGCTCATGCGGGCCACGCGCGCGGCGGCGTGGCGTCCGCCCCGAACTCGGCGGCGACCTCGGCGAGCGCGGAGGTGAAGCACGCGGCGAAACCGGCCGCGACAGCTGCTCCGGGTTGGTGGTGCCGGGCACCCTCTTGCGCGGCGGGGCGAGGCGGACGTCCATGACCCGGCAGTCCCGGCCCGGCCCGGGAACGCCGCCGGCTCCCCGGAAAGGAACGTGAGCGCCGCCTGGTGGCCTAACCCCGCGCGCCCGGTGCGCGGTCCCTGCGCAGAGTGAGTCCCACACGACGCGACGGCGCCGGCCCCTTCCCCTTGCGGGGCGGCGCCGGCCCGCCGGAACCGAGGGAAGGCAAGGCACAGCATGAACAGCGCGGCACAGGTCGACCTGACGGGCAAGCAGGCTTTGGTCACCGGCGGGGCCCGGGGGCTGGGCGCCGCCATCGCGCGGCGGCTCGCAGCAGCCGGCGCCTCCGTCCTGGTCGCCGACGTGCGCAAGGACCTCGCTCAGGAGCTCTGCGCGGACCTCGTCGTGGCGGGCGGCCGGGCCCGCTTCGTCGAGATGGACGTGTGTGACCCCGACGCGGTGGCGGCCGTCCTCGGGGACGTCGAGGCGGACGGCGGTCGGGTGGACGTCCTCGTCAACAATGCGGCCGTCGACGTGTCCAAGTCCGTCGAGCACCTGACCGCGGAGGAGGTCAAACACGTGGTGACCACCAACCTGCTCGGCCCGATGTACCTGTGCCTGCAGACGTACCGGCGCATGGTGGCCGCCGGCGGGGGCCACATCGTCAACATCCTCTCCACCGCCGCCAACCGGACCTGGACGGAAGCGGGCCCCTACGCGGCGAGCAAGTCCGGGCTGCGGGCGTTCACCCACACCCTGTTCAAGGAGGCGCAGCGGGACTGCACCGGGATCGGTGTCACCGGGATCATCGCCGGCGGAATGGAGACCGCCTTCATCATGGACCGGTTCCCGGAAGCCGACACCGCTCTGCTCCAGAGCCCGGAGATCGTCGCCGACACGGTCATGTACGCGCTGTCCGTGCCCGCCGGGAGCGTGGTCGGCGAACTGGTCGTGGTGCCCCGTCGCGAACCCTCCTGGCCCTGACGGGAGGCTCGACCATGATCCGCCCTCTGAGGTTTTCCCCCACCACGGTGGTGGTCACCGGTTCCGACTCGGGAATCGGCCGCGCCGTCGCCGTGCGTCTGGCCACGGCCGGACTGGACGGACGACCAGGAAGGCACGGGTGCAGGGCGGGCACCCCGCGGTTGCCCGCCGATCCGCGACCGACTCAGGTGTGCGGGCGGCTGGCAGGCGACTACGGCCTGGCGGCTGAGCCTGCTGTCCCCTACCGGCGCGGTCGACGCGGGTTCGTGGCAGCCGGCTGCTAGCTTCGCCCGGTAGCAGCGGACTGACGGCGGAAGGACCCACCGGTGGGCGGCGCGGGAAGCACGTACCAGGGCGTCGGGCAGCGCGCGTACATCGGTTCGTTCACCTCCGGCGGAGGCCTCGGGATCACCACGGCGGCCGTGGACCCCGTGACGGGGGCGCTCACCGCACTGAGCGTCGTCGACGGTCTCGGGGACGCCTCGTGCCTGGCCCTGTCCGTCGACCGACAGGTGCTCTACGCCGCCGGGGGGACCGATCACGGGCTGGCGGCCGCATACCGGATCACCGCCGACGGTCTCACCCCGCTCGGACGGCCCGTATCCGTCGACGGCCTCGGTCCCGCACACCTGAGCGTCCTCGGGGACCGGCTGCTGATCGCCAACTACACGTCGGGCAGCGTGAGCGTTCTCCGGGTCTCGCACGACGGACGTGTGGAGGGCCCCGCCGTCGTCCTCGGCCACCGCGGCCGCGGGCCTGACCCCGAACGACAGGCCGGCCCGCACGCCCACCACGTGATGCCCGATCCGAGCGGCCGCTGGGTGCTCAGCGTGGACCTCGGAACCGACTCGGTACGCGTGTGCGTGCCCGATCCGGCCGGCGGGCCCCTCCGCGTACGTACCGAGACGCCGCTGCGTGCCGGGAGCGGTCCCCGGGAGGTGGCCTTCCACCCTCGCGGTGACGTGGCCTACGTGATCCACGAGCTGGAACCGCAGTTGACCGTCTGCCGGTGGGACGCCGGCTCGGGGCGCCTGCACCGGACCGGTGAGCTCGCGCTGGGCTCGGGCGACGACGCGGCGGACGCCAGGGAGTACCCGTCGGTCGCGCTCGTCTCGGGGGACGGCCGCTTCGTCTGGGCGGCGATCCGGGGCAGCAACCTCATCACCACCCTGTCGCTGTCCGACGGCCCCGAGATGCCACGGATCACGGATGTCGCGAACTGCGGCGGTCAATGGCCGCGGCATCTGGCGGTCGGCCCGTCGGCGCGTCATCTGTACGTGTCCAACGAGTGGTCCGGTGACGTCACCTGGTTCGAAACCGATCCCGGCAGCGGGCGACTCCACCTGGCCGGCAGGCTGGACGTCCCTGCCGCCGCCTGCGTCGTCCTCGCCTGACCACGGCCGCGGTCACCCGATTGCCTGCTCCCACGTGCCGGTCCACCCCGGCTCCAGCAGGCTGAGGGGCGTACCTGCGGGGTTCTTCCCGGCACGAGCGGGCCCACCTCCCGCCCCTCCCGGTTCCTGCGTCCCGCGCTGTCCCCGTCAGCACGAGGAGATCACCATGGGCTCATCGCATGTGCCGCGCTGGGAGCATGCTGTCGTCACCGGCGGTGCGGGCTTCGTCGGCTCGCACCTGTGCTCCGCCCTGCTGGCCGCAGGGACCGCCGTCACCTGTGTCGACGACTTCAGCACAGGGCGGCCCGAGAACGTCTCGGAACTGGTCGACCATCCCGGATTCGCCCTGCAGGAGACGAACGTGTCGCGGCCGTTCAGCGTACGAAGGGACCCGGACCTCGTTCTGCACCTGGCCTCGCCCGCTTCCCCCGCCGACTACCTCCGGCTGCCGCTGCACACGTTGGAGGCCGGCAGTCTCGGCACGCGCAACGCCCTGGAACTCGCGCACCGCAACGGGGCCCGCTTCGTCCTCGCCTCCACGTCCGAGGTCTATGGCGATCCGCAGGAGCATCCCCAGAACGAGCGGTACTGGGGGCACGTCAACCCCGTCGGCCCCCGTAGCGTCTACGACGAGGCCAAACGCTTCGGCGAGGCGCTGAGCACGGCTCACGCCTCGGCCCTGGGTACGGACGCGTGCATCGTGCGGCTGTTCAACACCTATGGTCCGCGCATGCGGGGTTATGACGGTCGCGCCGTTCCCACGTTCATTCGTCAGGCGCTCGCAGGTACCCCCCTGACCGTCACCGGCGACGGCCTGCAGACCCGTTCGCTGTGTTACGTCGAGGACACCGTCGCCGGTATCCTCGCGGCGGCCGACCACGGGATGCGGGGGCCCGTCAACCTCGGCAACCCCGACGAACTCACCATGCTGGAGCTGGCGCGGTGGATCGTCGAACTGACCGGTTCCTCCTCGGAGATCGACTTCATCGAGCGGCCGACCGACGACCCGACCGTGCGCTGCCCCGACATCACGCTGGCGCGGGACAAGCTCCAGTGGGAGCCGCGAGTGGGGGCGGAGGACGGGCTGCGCCGCACGATCGCCTGGTTCCGCGCGCACTGCGACGACTGACCCCCTGCGGGCTCCCTCGGACGTGCGCCGGAAGCTGCGCCTGCCCGTGCGCGGCCCCGCCCGGCACCCCCAGCCGAAAGGTCTCTCTCACGATGCGCATTCTCGGAATCAACGCGCTCTTCCACGACCCTTCCGCCGCACTCGTCATCGACGGCCGTACGGTCGCCGCCGCCGAGGAGGAACGGTTCTCCCGTCGCAAGCACGGCAAGCGGCCGGTGCCCTTCTCCGCGTGGGAACTGCCGGAACAGGCCGCGGCCTGGTGCCTGAAGCGTGCCGGCCTGCGTCCGCAGGACCTCGACGCCGTGGCGTACTCCTACGACCCCGCTCTGGCGCGGCCGGCCGACGCCATGGGTCTGGACGATCCGTGGGACCACCTCCGCCAGACGTACGCGCGCGAGGCCCCGGGATTCCTGGCGACCGCCCTGCCCGGCCTGGACCCCGGCCTCGTGCGCTTCGTTCCGCACCACATGGCCCATGCCGCGTCCGGCGCGTTCGCGGCCGACGGCGCGGACCGGAGTTCCGTCCTGGTCCTCGACGGACGCGGCGAACGCGCTTCGCACCTGGCGGCGCGCAGGATGGGCGACAGGCTGGAGCCGCTGTACGCGCAGGACCTCCCGCACTCGCTCGGACTCGTCTACGAGGAACTCACCGAGCACCTGGGGTTCTTGAGGTCCTCCGACGAGTTCAAGGTGATGGCACTCGCCTCCCACGGAAGCCCACGGATGCTGGCCGAGCTCCGCCGCTACGTGTACCCCACGGGCGACGGCGGCTTCCACGCCACCGGTGTCCCCTGGAAAGAGTTCTGTCCACCCCGCGGCGCGGACGAGTGGTGGACCGGGGCCCACGCCGATCTCGCCGCCAGTGCGCAGGCCGTATTGGAGGAGACGCTCCTCGACCTGGTCCGCTGGCTCCACGGCCGCACCCACGACGACGTCCTCACCCTCGCCGGGGGCGTCGCGCTGAACTGCGTGGCCAACTCCCGCATCGCGCGCGAGGGCCCGTTCTCCCGCGTGTGGGTCCAGCCCGCCGCCGGAGACGCGGGAACGGCGCTCGGTTCCGCGCTGCTCCTCGCCGCCGGGGCGGGGGACGCCCCCGAGCCCATGGCCGGAGCGGATCTGGGCCGCGACTGGTCGGACGCCGAACTCGGTGCCTGGCTCAAGACGGCGGGAGTCCCCTTCGAGCGGCCCCCGGACATCGCGGTCACCGTCGCGGAGGCGCTCGCCGACAACGCCATCGTGGCCTGGTTCCAGGGGCGTTCGGAGTTCGGGCCGCGGGCCCTGGGGCATCGATCGCTGCTGGCCCATCCCGGGCACGCGGGGAACCTGGAGCGTCTCAACGACGTCAAGGGCCGCGAACAGTTCCGCCCCGTGGCCCCGATGGTGATCGCCGAGCGGGCGTCCGAGATCTTCGACGGACCGCTGCCCAGCCCGTACATGCTGTTCGTGCACGACGTGGCTGCCGGTTGGCGCGAGCGCATCCCGGCCGTGGTCCACGTCGACGGCACGGCCCGCATCCAGACCGTGGATCCGCAGCGTGAGCCCCTGGTGGCGCGCATGCTCACCGAGTTCGAACAGCGCACCGGACTGCCGGTCGTCGTCAACACCA
Source organism: Streptomyces sp. NPDC029164 (assembly GCF_055563995.1). Lineage (NCBI taxonomy): Bacteria > Bacillati > Actinomycetota > Actinomycetes > Kitasatosporales > Streptomycetaceae > Streptomyces > Streptomyces sp. NPDC029164. The sequence goes on from NZ_JBVHWW010000012.1 coordinate 7,001, forward strand.
GTCTGAACACCGCCGGCCGGCCGATGGTCGACGACCCCCGGGACGCCCTGGAGTGCTTCGGCTCGTCGCCGGTGGACCTGCTGGCCATCGGGCCCTACGCCGTGCGCCGGGACGGCATCTTCCGTACCACCGAGGAAGGTTGACCACCATGCTCCAGGCGTCCGCGCCCCCGCCTCCGTACGCGATCGTCGTGCCCACCCTCGGCCGGCCCAGCCTCAGGGCCTGCCTGGACGCCGTGGCGGCCACGACGGTCTCCGGGCGCGGCCCGGTGCGGATCGTTCTCGTACACGACCGTCCCGGCCCCGACGGAACTCCGCCGGCCCTGGACGTTCCCCCGGTGCTCCACTCGATCACCACCGTCGTGGCCGGCCGGGCCCGCGGCCCCGCGGCCGCCCGCAACACGGGAATGCGGGCGGCCGGTCCGGTGCCCTGGATCGTGTTCCTCGACGACGACGTGGTGCCGGGACAGGGCTGGGGCGAGGACCTGGCGCGTGATCTGGTGTCGGCTTCCCGCGACACCGCGGCCGTCACGGCCCGCATCGACGTCCCCCTTTCGTCCGGCCGCCGCCCCACGGACTGGGAGCGCAACACCGCAGGCCTGGCCACCGCCCGCTGGATCACCGCGGACATGGCCTTTCGCCGGGAGGCGTTGGACGCCGCGGGCGGCTTCGACGAGCGCTTCCGGCGCGCTTTCCGCGAGGATGCGGAGCTGGCCCTGCGCCTGATCGAAGGCGGCTGGGTCCTGAGCCCCGGAAGTCGCCGTACCACTCATCCGGTCCGCCCCGCAGACCGCTGGATCTCGGTCCGGCTCCAGGCCGGCAACGCCGACGACGTACTGATGGGCCAACTGCACGGGCACGACTGGTGGCATCGGGCGGGCGCTCCTCGCGGGCGCCTGCCGCGCCATGTCGCCGTGACCGCGGCCGCCGCCGCGGCCGTGGGCTGTGCGGTGACAGGCAGGAGGGGCGCCGCCGCGTGGTGCGCGGCCGGCTGGATGGCGGGCACCGCCGAGTTCGCCGCCGCCCGGATCGCACCCGGCCCGCGCACCCGGTCCGAGGTCGTCACCATGGCGCTCACGAGCGCGGTCATCCCCGCTGTGGCGGTCTGGCACTGGCTGCGCGGGACGGTCGTACACCGCCGTGTCCACCGAGCGGATCCGGCGGCGCCGCCCGGGAGCCGCTCGGCGGCTCCGGAGGAGGTCCCCCGCGAGCAGGTGCGGTCATGAGGAACAGGCCCGCCGGAGGCACGTCCGTCGGTGGGTCGCCGGCCGGAGCCCTCCCCTGGCTGTGGGACCGCCCCGGTGCGGCCCGCATCCCGCGGCGGTCAGGGACGGCAGGCCGGCTTCCGGAAGCGGTCCTCTTCGACCGTGACGGCACGCTCGTCGTCGACGTCCCGTACAACGGCGACCCCGCCCGGGTCTCTCCCATGCCCACGGCGCGGGCCGCGGTGACCGCGCTGCGCGAGCTCGGGGTTCCGGTCGGTGTCGTGAGCAACCAGTCGGGCGTCGCCCGCGGGCTCCTGACGCAGGAGCAAGTGGCGGCGGTACGCCGACGCGTGGACGAACTGTTCGGTCCGTTCGACGTGTGGGCCGTGTGCCCCCACGGCCCTGCGGACGGCTGTGGCTGCCGCAAACCCGCTCCGGGCCTGATCCTCGCCGCGTGTGAGCGGCTGGGCGCGGCCCCCGAACGCACGGTGGTCGTCGGGGACATCGGCTCCGACGTGCGGGCCGCCTCCGCCGCGGGGGCGCGCGGGGTGCTGGTGCCGACGCCCGTGACCCGTCCCGAAGAGGTCGCGGCCGCCGGCGAGGCGGCGTGCGATCTGCTCACCGCCGTGCGCCTCTTCTCGTCCCCGGCCGGTTCCGGAGCCGGCCGGGGCACGGACGTCGTGCCGATCCGCGGACCGGTGCGGGAGCGCCCGCACGTTGTCGGCGGTGGCGGATGAACGCCCCGCGCAGTCTCGTCGTACGCCTCGACAGCGCCGGGGACGTGCTGCTGGCCGGTCCTGCCGTGCGCGCGGTGGCGGCCTGCTCGTCCCACACCACGCTGCTCTGCGGGCCGCAGGGTGTCGCCGCGGCTCGGCTGTTGCCCGGCGTGGACCAGGTGCTGGTGTACGAGGCACCTTGGGTGGGGCTGGAGCCGGGCCGCACCTCGCGCGAGGAGTGCGGCCTGCTGGTCGACGCCCTGGCAGCCGGCCGCTTCGACCGTGGCGTGGTCCTGGTGTCCCACCACCAGTCCCCGCTGCCGGCGGCCCTGCTGCTCGCGCTCGCGGGAGTGGAGCAGGTCGCGGCCGATTGCGAGGAGTACCCGGGATCCCTGCTCGCGCTGCGCCACCACCGGCTGCCGGGCCGGCACGAGGCGGACGCGGCGCTCGACCTGGTGCGCGACTTCGGTTTCACGCTGCCCGACGGCGACGACGGCGCCCTCCGCGTGTCCGTCCCGCCCGACACGACGCGGTTGACCGGCCCCGAACCCTACGTGGTACTGCACCCGGGAGCCGCGGTGGCCGCCCGCGCCTGGAGCCCGGCCAGGGCGACGCGTGCCGCGGCCGCGCTGCACAAGGCGGGGCACCGGGTGGTGGTCACCGGCAGCCCTGCGGAGAAGGGGCTGACCGCCGAGGTGGCCGGCCGTCACGGACTCGACCTGGGCGGCGTCACGGGTGACCTGCACGAGCTGGCCGGTGTCCTGGCCGGCGCGCAGGTCGTGGTGGCGGGCAACACGGGTCCGACCCATCTGGCCGCGGCCGTCGGTACGCCCGTGGTGTGCCTGTTCGCACCGGTGGTGCCGGTCGACAGGTGGCGGCCGTACCGGGTGCCGCACGTGCTGCTCGGCGATCAGCGGGCCTTGTGCGCGGGCAGCAGGGCGCGGGTCTGCCCCGTCGAGGGGCACCCCTGTCTGGACTCGGTGGATGACGGCGAGGTGCTGGCGGCCGTCGCCGGACTCCTCACGGACAGCCGGACGGGTGGCCGCCGGCCGCGATCGCCCGAGCCGAGCGAGACCGATGGAGGAGTGACCGTATGAACATCCTGCTGTGGCACGTGCACGGTTCCTGGACGACCGCGTTCGTCCAGGGACCGCACACCTACCTCGTACCGGTCACCCCGGACCGGGGGCCCGACGGGCTGGGCCGCGCCCGCACCTTCAGCTGGCCCGATTCGGTGCGGGAGGTCACGCCGGCCGAACTGGCCGATGCTCCGGTGGACCTGGTCGTGCTCCAGCGGCCCCACGAGATGGAGCTGGCCGAGCGCTGGCTGGGCCGCCGCCCCGGACGCGACGTTCCCGCCGTGTACCTGGAACACAACGCACCGGACGGCGACGTACCGCGCACCCGTCACCCCTGCGCCGACCGCGAGGACCTGACACTGGTCCACGTCACCCATTTCAACCGGCTGTTCTGGGACAACGGTGCCACCCGCACCGAGGTCATCGAACACGGCATCGTCGACCCCGGGCACCTCTACACCGGTGCGCTCCCCCGTGCGGCGGTGGTGACGAACGAACCGATCAGGCGGGGCCGTCACACCGGAACGGACCTCCTGCCCGAGCTGGCCCGGGCGGCGCCGCTGGACGTCTTCGGCATGCGCACCCAGGGCATCGCCGAGCACCTGGGGCTGCCCGAAGAGCGCTGCCGTGCCTACGAGCTGCCCCAGCGCGAGCTGCACGCGGCGATGGCGGAGCGCCGTCTGTACCTCCACCCCGTGCGCTGGACCTCGTTGGGGCTGTCGCTGCTGGAAGCCATGCACCTGGGCATGCCCGTCGTGGCGCTGGCCGCCACGGAGGCCGTGGAGGCCGTCCTGCCCGGCACCGGGGTGCTGTCCACCCGGCCGGAAGTGCTGGCCCGAGCGGTCGTCCACTACCTCAACGAACCCGAGGCGGCCGCCGAGGACGGCGAGCGCGCAAGGCAGGCCGCGCTCGAACGGTACGGCCTCAAACGCTTCTTGGCCGATTGGGAGCGACTGATGACGGAGGTCTGGTCATGACACCCCCCACCGCCCGTTCGATACGGACGCCTCACCGGCTCCGGCCCCTGTCGTTGGCCCTCGTCTCCGAGCATGCCAGCCCCCTCGCGACACTCGGCGGTGTCGACGCCGGCGGCCAGAACGTGCACGTCGCCTGCCTGGCCGGGGCGTTGGCCGACCGAGGTCACCGCGTCACGGTGTACACGCGGCGGGATTCCCGGGAGCTGCCGGAAAGCAGCCGGTTGCGGCCGGGGGTTACGGTGCATCACGTGTCGGCGGGACCGGCCGAACCATTGCCCAAGGACGAACTGCTGCCGCACATGCGGGAGTTCTCGTACTACCTGATGCGCCACTGGCAGGAGACCGGGCCGCCCGACCTGGTTCACTCGCATTTCTGGATGTCCGGGCTCGCCTCGCTCGCGGCGGCGCGGGAGCTGGCTCTGCCGATGCTGCACACCTACCACGCGCTGGGGACCGTCAAGCGGCGGCACCAGGGAGCCGCCGACACCAGTCCGCCCTCACGCATCGGTTGCGAGCGGGAGGTCGGATTCGGCTGCGACCGGGTCGTGGCGACCTGCCGCGACGAGGTCACCGAACTCGCCCGGATGGGCATCCCGGAGGACAAGGCCGACATCGTTCCGTGCGGCGTGGACGCCGAGCGGTTCCGGCCGGACGGACCGGTCGCCGAGCGCGGAACCGCCCACCGCCACCGGCTGCTCCAATTGGGCCGGCTCGTTCCCCGCAAGGGGGCGGCCCTGTCCATCGCCGCTCTCGCCCGCCTACCCGAGGCGGAGCTCCTGATCGCGGGCGGCCCCCCACCCGGCAGTCTCGACTCCGATCCCGAGGTGCGGCGGTTGCGCGCCGTCGCCCGGGAGGCGGGAGTCCTCGACCGCGTGCGCTTCGTCGGCGCGGTGCCCTGCGACCGCGTGCCGGCCCTGTTGCGCAGCGCCGACGTCGTGCTGTGCCCGGCGGACTACGAGCCGTTCGGCATCGTGCCGCTGGAGGCCATGGCCTGCGGCCGGCCGGTCGTGGCCAGCGCCGTCGGCGGCCAGCAGGACACCGTCGCCGACCGCGAGACCGGATGCCTCGTGCCGCCGGGAGACGTCCTCGCGCTCGCGTCGGCCACCGCCGAACTGCTGGCCGACGACACACTACGCCGGGCGTACGGGGAAGCCGGGCGACGGCGCGTCCTGAGCCGTTACGGCTGGGCCCAGGTCGCCGCCGCGACGGAACGGTCCTACCGCTCGGTGCTCGCCGGTCGGCTCGTGGTCGCCGGGACGACGACGTGAGCCCCCTCTGCCGCTCCTCAGTCCGTCCTGCCTCTGTCAGACGAACGTGTCCGGTCGGTCACGACCGGACCGGTCTCCGTGCAGTACCGATTGCCTGAAGGAGGTGGGGTGCGGTCTGCTCTCCCGAGCGGCCGCCCCAACGCCATGAGCCGATCTCCCGCAACCACAGGAGCCCAACAGCACTGCCAGGCACTGGAGGACGCGCTGAGACGTTTGCGCGCCCAAAGTCTGGACCAGCTCGCCCACTGGGGACAACGGCTCGCCGCAGTGCTCCCCGCGGGAGGTCGGCTTCTCGCGGCCGGCAACGGCGGCAGCGCTGCCCAGGCACAGCACCTGACCGCTGAGCTGGTCGGCCGCTACCGCGAGGAGCGGCCGGCCTACTCGGCCATCGCCCTGCACGCCGAGACGTCCAGTGTCACCGCAATCGGCAATGACTACGGATTCGAGCAGGTCTTCGCCCGGCAGGTCGCGGCGCACGGCCGGGACGGTGACGTCCTGGTCCTGCTGTCGACGTCGGGGCGCAGCGGCAATCTGCTGTCGGCCGCGATGACGGCCCGCGCGGCGGGCGTGGAGGTGTGGGCCCTGACCGGAGCTGCCCCCAACCCGCTGGCGGAGGCCGCCGACCAGTCGCTGTGTATCGACGCCGCCTCGACGGCGACCGTGCAGGAGGCCCACCTGGTGGCCGTGCACCTGCTGTGCGAATCCTTCGATGCGGCCCTTGCCCCCTCCGGCACCGCCGTCGTCAGGACGGCGCCTCGACGCGCCGTCGCCGCCGTCAGGAGGACTCCGTGACCGGCCGCGAACCGCTGGTCGTGGTCGGCGACGTCCTGCTGGACCGCGACATCCAAGGGGTCGCGTCCCGTCTTGCTCCGGATGCCCCGGCGCCCGTGGTCGACGTCACCGACGACCTCTCACGACCCGGAGGCGCCGGACTGGCCGCTGTGCTGGCCGCCCGTTCCGGCCGGGAGGTCATCCTGATCACGGCACTGGGCGAGGACCGTGCCAGCAACCGCGTACGGGAGCTGCTGGACGGCCGTGTCCGGCTGGTGGGGCTTCCGCTGGAAGGCTCCCTGCCGGTCAAGACCCGGGTGCTGGCCGACGGCCGTCCCCTGGTCCGCGTCGACCGGGGCGGCGGCCGGGTCGGGCCCCCCGATGCTGCCGTGGGCCGGGCCTTGGCTGACGCGCACGCCGTCCTGGTCGCGGACTACGGCAGGGGCACGGCGCAGGCGCTGCGACCCCTGCTGACCGACAGCGCCCGCCGCGTCCCGTTGGTGTGGGACCCTCACCCGCGGGGCGGACCACCGGTACCCGGAGCCCGCCTGGTGACACCGAACGCGGCGGAGGCGACCGCGCTGTGCCCCGATGAGGGGGACTCCTTGGCGGCGCACGCCCGGCGCGGCGCGGAGCTGGCGGAGCGCTGGGGTGCCGCTGCGGTGGCCGTCACCCTCGGCGAAAGGGGGGTCCTGCTGACCCGTCCCCTGTCCGAGGCGCCGATGCTCGTACCGTCCCCGTACCGAGCCGTGGGCGACGCGTGCGGAGCGGGCGACTGCTTCGCCGCAGTGGCGGCCTCCGCACTCGCGGACGGAGGCCTGCCCGAGGAGGCGGTACAGCAGGCGGTGGCCGCTGCCGCGGCCTTCGTGGCGGCGGGTGGCGCCTGCGACCACGACCTGTGGAGAGCGTCCTCCCGGAGCGGCTTCGCCCGGCCCGCGGGCGGCGACGCCTTCGCGACGGCCGCGAGCGTACGGGCCCGGGGCGGAACGGTGGTCGCCACGGGCGGCTGCTTCGACCTGCTCCACGCCGGGCACGTCGGCCTGCTGGACAGCGCGCGGCGGATCGGCGACTGCCTGATCGTCTGCGTGAACTCTGACGCCTCGCTGCGGCGTCTCAAGGGGCCGGGGCGCCCGCTGAACCCGTTGGAGGACCGCGTACGGGTGCTGGCGGCGCTCGGCAGCGTCGACGCCGTCGTGGCCTTCGATGAGGACACGCCCCAGACGTTGCTGAGCTTCCTGCGGCCTGACGTGTGGGTCAAGGGCGGCGACTACTCGGCCGACGATCTTCCGGAGGCGCGGGCACTGCGCGCCTGGGGCGGTCAGGCCGTCGTACTGCCCTACCTCGACGGCCGTTCCACGACCGGGCTCGCCGATCGCGCAGCCCGGGCCGCCTCCGATGCCCGTTCCCCCGCCCCCTGAGCGGCCCGGGCCGGACGCCCTGGGGCGCGGTCAGGCGGCGGTGCTCAGCCGGGCCCGTGTGGGCACGACCGCCTCGGGAACCGGGATGAGCGCTCCGCCGCGGGGTTTGCGGCCCTTCAGCAGGTAGCCCGTGACGACGAACGTGCCGATGGCCAGTCCGCCCACGATCAGTGTGACCCGGACACCGGCCAGCTCCATGGAGAGGCCCAGCATCGGCGGCGCTGCCAACCCCCACACGGTGCGGATGCTGGACCAGGCGCCGAGCACACGGCCCCTCATGTGGGCGGGCGGGTCCGTCTGGAGCACCGTGGACTGGGCGGTGTCCCCGACGGATTCCGCGATCGCCATGGGCACGACGAGGACCAGGAGCACCAGGAGGGAAGGGGCCAACCCGGAGAGAATTTGCAGGAGGGCCCCGGCCAGGGTCAGGACGGCCACCATGCGGACGCTCGGCCTGCGCAGCCGGGCGCCCAGGACCGCCCCGACGATCCCGCCGACGGCCAGCATGGTGGAGACCTTGCTGAAGGAACCCGCGTCCCCGGCGAGGGGTCCGGTGACCAGGACCACCAGGGTGAGCGAGTAGTTGCGGCCGAACAGCGCACTGACCCCGTTCAGGGCGGCGAGGGCGACCAGTCGCGGGCGCCGCATGAAGAAGGCCAGCCCCTCCCGGGCGCTCATGCCCTGCGCCGCGACCGTCTCGGGTGCCGGCCGCTCAGTGGGGGAGGGTTCCGCCGGCCGGGTTGCCGCATGGGGGCGGGCCGCCTTGAGGAACGGGATCACGCAGGCCACGAACAGGAACGACAAGCCGTTGGCCGCATAGGCCGCCGCCGTGCCCAGGAAGCCGACGGCCACGCCGGCGAGTGCGGCGCCGGCGAGCCTGCCGGCGCTGTGGACGAGCGAACCCACCCCGATGGCCGACGGCACGTCCGGGGCGCGGACGAGATCGTTGCCGAGCAGCGCGCACGCAGGGCCGTCGACCGTGGCGATCAGGCCGGTCACCGCGGCCAGCGCCAGCAACACCGGGAGATCGAGACCGTCCAGCGCGACCAGCAGGGCCGTCACCAGCGCCACCGCACCGAGCAGGGCCTGCGCGACGGCAGCGGTCAGCTTGCGGGGCAAGCGGTCGACGGCTGCGCCGCCCGCAAGGCCGAGGAGCAGGCCGGGCGCCATCTGGATGGACACGGACAGGCCGGTGGCGGCCGCCGATCCCGTGATCTGCAGGACCAGAAGGTTCTGTACCGTCAGCTGCATCCAGGTGCCCGCGTTGGACACGAAGTTCGCGACGGCCCACCAGCGCATGCTGCGGTAGCGGAGGGAGCGCCACGGAGATCGGTCGACGGAGCGGTCGGGCACGGGGGCGGAAGAGGACGCGGACACAGAGGCAGACACAGGCAGGACCCAGGGTGGAGCGCGAAGCGCAGGAGGCGGAGGGAACGGGCGTTCCGCACCGCCCGACGCGCACGGCGACGCCCGGCAGCAGAAGGGGGAGGAACTGGCCCGCGGACCATGGTGGCAGAACCTCCCGCCCGCCTCGGTGACCCGGGCCACCCGACGGGCCCACTGCGAGGCCCCGGACCCTGGCCTGCCAAGGCCGACGGGGCAGCCGGTGTGTTTGCTCACAGCGGCCGTCCGGAGCCGTCGGAACACCTTGCGGCCTAGCCCGGCGTGCCCCGGAGCACGCTCCTCGGGACAGTGGAGTGCAGCAGCCGCGCGACGCGGGCTCTTTCTGGGTGGAGCGGCTCGGCAGCGACCCTGGAGGGAGCACCGCTCAGGTGCGGATCCCGACCGGCGACAGCGGTCGGATCAGCGGCCCGCCGCCCCTCGCGAGCTTCGGAAGGACCTCATGAGTCTGCACCATCCGGCAGGCCCAGCTCCGACAGAGCACAAGCTCGCCTACAGCCGCCCCCAGGTCATCGTCCTGCGGGCGCTGGGCCTCGGCGACCTCCTCACGGTGGTGCCCTGCCTCCGGGCGCTGCGCAGGAGCATGCCGGACCGCGACATCGTCCTGGCCGCACCCGCCCGGCTGGGCACCGTCGCCGTTGCCGCCGGCCTCGTCGACCGTGTCCTGCCGACGACCGCGCGGGGCCGCGGCGTGCCCACCGCACTGAGCTGGGCGGGACCGCCGCCAGAGCTGGCTGTGGACCTGCACGGGAACGGGCCGCCCAGCCGTATGCTCCTCCAGCGGCTGCGGCCGCGTCGGCTCCTCGCCTACCGGCACGCGGGGACGGGGACCCCGGACGCCCTCGGACCCGAGTGGCGCGACGACGAGCACGAGCGCGAGCGCTGGTGCCGCCTGCTGCGCTGGTACGGCATCGAAGCCGACCCCACCGACCTCTCGATCGCCGCCCCTGCGTGCGCCTCGCCCGCCCCGGGTGCCGTCGTCGTCCACCCCGGCGCCGACGCCGGTGCTCGACGCTGGCCCCCGGAACGGTTCGCGGCGGTTGCCCGCGCCTTGCGCCGAGCGGGCGAGGACGTGGTCGTCACGGCGGGCGTGGGCGAGGGGGCGCTGGCGCGACGGGTGGCGAGCGACGCCGGACTGCCACAGGAGGCGGTCGTCGGCGGCTCGTGCGACGTGCCCTTCCACGAACTCTGCGCACTGGTCGCCGGTGCGCGCTGTGTCCTGGTCGGCGACACGGGTCTGGCGCACCTCGCGACGGCCCTGGGTACGCCGTCCGTCGTCCTCTTCGGCCCTGTGGCCCCCTCCCTGTGGGGCCCGCCCCCTCACGCGAAACACCGGGTGTTGTGGTGCCCGCGCGAAGGAGAGGACCCCTTGCGGCCCGGCGACGCGCACGCATCCCTGCCCGATGCGCGGCTCCTGCGCATCTCCGTCGGCCAGGTGGTCGAGGCGGTGCTCGGCCTGCCCTTGAACGGCGGCGGACCGCGTGGGTGATCGTGCGGTACCCGTGGTGAGCGCCTTGCAGAGGATGAATCAGACGCCCCTGCCGTCCTGCATGCATGTCCGCTAAACGGCCCAAGTCGAGCACGCCTCTGGCGCCTTGGCCTGCTGCTCCCCTCTGCATGCGAGGCACGCAGGCAGATGCCGACTTCGGCTCCGGACACGTAGCGCCGGCTGGTGCGGCCCGCTGAGGGGAGGGGCGGGTGGTCAACGAGCGGAGCGGAAGGTGCCTGGTCTGCGGCTGAGTCCGGCGATGGCTCCGGACGGGACGAAGTCAGCGCTTGCGCTGGCCCTGGATGTGCCGTGTTCGTGGCCCTCGTGTGCGCGGAAGTCGAGAACGCGGCGCAGGGCAGTTGCAGCGGCCCTGCGTTCTCGGATTTTGCCGTCGGGCAGGCTGCCCAGCTTGTCGATGAGGTCCAGCAGCTGCCGGGGTTGCGGCCGCCAGGCGTAGACGATCAGCCGAACGCCGCGGAATTCGAGCCGGCGGGCCAAGGTGAGGAGACAGTGCAGGCCATTGAGGTCCATGAACGGGACGCGCTCCATGGTGCAGGCCACGACCGTGGTGCCCTCGCCAGCCGCGTGATCGACCTGGTCGAAGGCGGGACAGCTGTCAAGGTCGAGGTCTCCGACGGGTGTCAGGCAGAGGGTGGTGCCGTAGCGCCTGGTCGCAATACGGAAGGCCGGTTTCATGGCGGCTCACCTCGCCATCTCTGGAGCACCATAGGCACGGCGCCCCCGACGACACGGTCTCTTGAAGGAATTTTCGGCCTCAGCCGCACCTAGGGCAAGTAGGTGAGGCCGAAACCGCCGGACGGTCTTGCACCCGCTTTCCGCGCTGAGGCAGGATCGAGTAGGGCCATTCCCGTCCACAGCGGGCGGGAGTGCACCAGAACGGCCGGTCCTGGCGAGGTGATACCCATGGAACGCGACTTGCGGATCGTGACGCGACGTTTCGGGCCCACCGTGCACCTGGCTCCGGACGGCGAACTCGACTTCGACTCCCGCTCCGTCATTGCGGAAGCCCTCACCGTCCTCGACGAGAATGTCGTCGTGGTGGTGTGTGACATGACACGCCTCCGGTTCCTCGACGTCACGGGCCTGCACGCACTCCACGATCTCGCCGCGTGGCTCCACGAGCGCGGGCTCGCGTTCTTCGCCTTCGGATGGCAGCCACAACCGCAACGGCTCCTGGACATCATCGACAGCCTCTACCCGTCTCCGGAAGCCGGCTCCGAGCCCACAGCGCTGCTGCGCCGCTCCCTGCGTGACGCGGCTGCATCCCAGCGTGAGGCCGGTGCGGAGGCAGCCCGGGCGAACGCTGTCGTCTACGGGGCCCCGAAACCCGGCTAGCGGGGCGCCAGGGCTTCCGCGCGGAATCCGGCCGGCGCGTGGCACCGCGCAGGGCCGGGCTGCGGGATGCCGACGACCTCGGCCCGAGCCGCCGGACGGGGTTGCCAACAGTTCCTGGCTCCGCTGGCCACCAGTCGTCCCGCGCTACCAGTACCGGTCACATCGCACGGGCTCTGGACGATGCGGTACGAGCTGGCCATCCGCCCACCACGCGCTGCAGGCCCAGGAGCTGCCTGGGCAGATGGAGCGGGACTTGGCCCGGCGCCTTCGGGGTCGGGGGTTGCCTGTGCGCGGCGCCGGACGATTCCGCCGTCCGCCGGGCGTTCGATGGGCCGCGGTCAACGACTCCCGCCATTGCACGCACGCACGCCAACCCGCCGCGGGTGCTATCGCTCAGGACGGCGACCGGGTCGAGGGAGCGTGGAGGCGGCTTGCGCCTTCGGCGGGGGTGATGTCGGTGGTGGCGGCGAGCATGCCGCTGGCGGTGTCGAAGATCGCTTTCCCGGTCAGGGCGGTCTGCGTGCGGGTGGTGACGTCCTCGGGTCGCAGCGGTTGGCGGTTCCTGAGCGCGCCGGTGGTCAGCCTCGTGTGGCGCAGGGGGAGGGCGTGGACCGCGTTACCGGTGGTGAAGGCCTCGATGCACGGTCCCTGCTTGACCTCGGACTGCCAGATCTCGGTGGGTTCCGCGGCGTGCTCGGTCGCGATCCCACGCGCTGCGAGCGGCCAGGGCCTGCCACGGTGCGGGGCGCGCACAGCCCCACTGGCTTAGCTCCGGCTGCTTCGGGCAGGCGCCTTTTGTGCCAGCAGCGCCTGGTCGGGGCGCGGGCAGGCCCGGCACAGCGCCCTCTGAGACGGCCGGTGCTGTGGAGTGAGCGCGTCTGAGGACGTACGGCATCGAGTGGGGCCTTATCAGGCGCCTTTTCAGTTTCGGGGCGCCAGGTACGGGAAAGGCCGCTGCGGCATTCCCGTCCGCTCGCACATGAGCCGCAAGGACCTCGTGCAAGCGCGCCCTCTCCCGGAGCTAAGGGCGAAAGGCGAAAGGCAGGCGACCAGGTGACGTTGCGACCACCGGTGGAGCCGATGCTGGCGCAGGCCGTGGAGTCGGTGCCCGGCCCCGGCGTGCTGGGCGAGCTGGCATTCGAGCAGAAATTCGACGGCTACCGGGTCCTTCTGTTCACCCCCACCGGCCCGGACGGCGCCTTGCTGCTGCAGACCCGGCGCGGATCGCTGGTCCAGGACCGCTTCCCCGACCTCGTCGTCGCGGCGGACAAGCTGCCCGGCGGCCTGGTCCTGGACGGGGAGCTCGTCGTCTGGGACATCAAGGCGGGTCGGCTGTCCTTCGAGGGACTGCAGCGCCGCACCGCTGCCCGCGGCCGCCGCAGCACACGCGCTCTCGCCGCTTCGCTGCCCGCGTTCTTCATCGCCTTCGACATCCTGCAGCAGGACGGAAGCGAGCTGACCGGCTACCCCTACCGCCAGCGCCGCCTCCGCCTCGAAGCGCTCTTTGCCCTCCACCGGCTCACGTCCCCCTGGACGCTGTGCCCCATGACCACGGACCTGATCAAGGCCCAGCAATGGCTGGAATCCTGGACCGAGATCTCCGGCGTCGAAGGCATCGTCGTCAAAGCCATGAACCAGCCCTACCACCCAGGACACAGAGGCTGGTACAAACTCCGCCGCCGGAACACGACGGAGGCGATCATCGGCGCGATCACCGGCACCATGACGCGACCGCAGCTCCTCCTCCTCGGCCGTCGCGACGCCTACGGCGACCTCCGCTCGATCGGCCGCACGGCCCCGCTCCGTGCCGAGCTGACACGCCTCGTCGGCGGCAACGTGATCGCGGCCGATGCGGGACATCCCTGGGAGGGATGGCACTTCGCATCGGCGCGGGGCAGCCGGGGCCTCCTGGACGTGACCCTCGTACGGCCGGAGCTGGTCGCGGAGATCAGCGCCGACACGGCCGTCGACGGAAACGGCGTCTTCCGACACCCGGCCCGCTTCAAACGGCTGCGCCTGGACGTGACCGCGGAGGAGGTACCGCTGTTCAGTCCCGGGCCGTCACGGCCACCAGCTGAAGGTTCTGGGTGAGCACCTGCACCGTGGGAAGGGTGTGCTCACGGGTGACAGTCGGGGGCCGCTCAGCGCGCCGGCCGGATAACCTGCTCCGTCCGCTCGGCGACTTCGCCCGCCGGACCGCAACACCTGCGACGGGGGCGGCGCGCTGCTTTCGACCCACGCACGCCGGAATCGGAGTTCTTCGTCGGTCATTTCCTCCTCCCCGGCGCCTCGGGTCAGTTCAGGTCCGCAGACTGCCGTGCAGCCGTCCGGCACGCGGATGATGGCCGCGACCAGGTCCGTCACCGGCGGTCTCCCAGGTCGGGATGGTCGAGCAGGCCGACGTCGCTTGGGCCCGGCCCTTCCTCCAGGTCGGCCACCTGCTTGAGGCTCTCCGTCCACTGACGCCACTTTCGGATCGGCCTGGAAAATGCGGACGGACTGGGCCGTGACGTTGCCCGCACAGAGAACGTTGAAGTACCGCCGGAGCGGCGCACCTACCCGGGCCGCCCCGCTCCGGCCACCGACGACGGGTGGAGGACGCTGTTCGGGGTGACCGCCGCCGCCACCGGACTTCTCGTCGCCGCGTTGCGAGGCGGACTTGCCCTGGGTCGAACTGCGGCTCGCCGTCTTGCGTTCGGGAGGCGTGCGTCTACCGGGCGGCGCGCACGTGGCACGACGTACGAGCAGAGGATGTGAACGGCCATCTGCGGGCCGGAGCCGACGTCGATATCACGGCGAAGGACTTCCGCACATGGCACGCGACGGTCCTGTCCGCCGTCGCCCTGGCCGTCTCCGAGGACATGGCCCATGCCTCGCGCCACCCGTCGCCGGAGCCCGGAGGCGCATGCGGTCCGCGAGGTGAGCCGATACCTCGGCAATACGCCCTGCCGATCACCTGGACGCCCGGGAGCCCGTAGACGCGATCGGTGCGTCGATGGGCTGCGGCACCTGCCTTCACGCCGCCGTCCGGCAGCCGGACCGCTTCTCCCGGCTGGTGCTGCTGCTCCCGGCGACCGCCTGGGCGAGCCGGGAGGGGTATGCCCGCGCGCACCGGGCCGCCGCCGACACCATCAGCGGCAAGGAGCCGAGCACTGGCTCGCTACCAGGGGGGTGCGCAGGGCTCGTGCGGCGGCTCGAGGTCAGCTGCCCTCTTCGCGCGGGCCATCCTCCTCAGCTCCAGGAGCCTCTGGAGGCGCCTTCTTTTCGCCGCTGCGAGTGCGGGAAGACCGGTCGGTGTCAGGGCGAACCGGATTCAGACCCGCGCGACGTGTCTGCTCCTTCTCTTGGCGGCTCTGGTCCGCTTCCGGACGCCGTCCATGTGCACGACCCATAAGGCTTCCTCCTCAGCCAGGAATACCTACACAGTCCCCCGAATGGCCGCGATGCGCATTCTTGGGGCCCGGCCGCTGTCACACCGAGGGCGGGGCGGGCGCGCACTCGCCGCGTTCAACTGTGTCGGCACAGTGGAAATCCTCCGTATGGACGGTACCGTCCGGTGCCCGACAGGACGGTACCTGGCCACGGTGCAGGCGGGCAGCCCTGTCAGTCGACGGAGAGGGCCTGGAGGAGGTCGCCGACCTGGGGGTCGGGCAGGGCCCGGGCGACGTCGGCCTGGGCGACGATCCCGACGAGTCGGTGGCCGTCGATGACGGGCAGGCGCCGTACCTGGTGGTCGGCCATCGTGCGCATGATCTCGGCGGCGTCGTCATCGGCTCCGATGGTGACCGCTTCGCCCTGGGCGAGTTCTCCGGCCTTGCACTGGGCGGGGTCCTTGCCGGCTCCGAGGACCTTCACGACGATGTCGCGGTCGGTGAGCATGCCCTTGAGCTTGTCGTCGGTGCCGCAGATCGGCAGCGCTCCGACTCCCATCTGCGTCATCTTCTTCGCGGCCTCAAGGACCGTTTCCTCGGCGCCGATGCACTCGGCACCTTCCGTCATGATCTCGCGAGCCGTGGTCATCCGGCCGCTCCTCTCGGTAGGCGTCGTCATGGCCGTGCCCTTGGGCCGGAACGGCGGGTGTGCGGGCACTGCCCGGGCCGCTGCCCGGGCGCCCGCGCACCTGCGTTCCACTCAGGTGTACTCAGGTGTGCAGGCGGCTGTTGGTGCCGTCGTGGCTGTCGGCGTGGTCCTCGTCGAACCAGTAGTCGCCAGCGGCCAGGTAGCGGAATGAGTGCACGCTCTTGCCGGGCAGGGCGACGGTGACCGCGCGGGTCCCGTCTTCGCGGGGCAGCAGGGTGTGCATACCGGGCTGCCACTCGTTGAAGTCACCGACCACGCTGACCGGGCCGGGGGGTGTATCGACGGGCAGGACGAAGGTGACCTGGGTGCGGTCCTTGAGCTGCTTGCGTTCCAGCACGGAGTCTCCCGGCGGCAGGGGCGGATCGTCGCGGACCATCCTCCATCCGGCGGCGCCCGGCGAGGGTCGGACACGCCAAGAGCAGTCACCTTCATGGTCCTGCACTGGGCCGAAGCGCGTACATGCTGCCCGTGCCCGTGCCCGTACCTTGCTCGTGCCAGCGCGGAGGCGGGCCCTCCGGTGCAATCCGCAGGCCCACAACGGTTTCTGCTTCACACGCTGCCTTCGCTCGTCGCTACCCCTAGCCGAAGGCCCTGCTCAACGGCGGGGCAGCGGTGCGGGAAATCTCGCGCGTAACGCCTCGAGGAGTGGGCCTGCCGGCCTGCCGGCCATGCTCCCGTGTCGCCGCCGCTGTCGGACACGGTGGCTGGACGGACAAGGCAATGTTGCCGTGATCCTCTTCGCTGCTCGAGACGAGTGGCGAGTCCTTCGGTGGAGCGCAGGCCTACCGCTACTGGCTCCGGGGACTCCCGAGGCGATCACCGTTCAAGCCCGCACTCCGTCCCCGTCCAGGAGGCGGGCCGCCGCCTCGACGGCCGGCGGCAGCGGACGGCGTGAGCGCAGCGCCGCCGGAAGCCGCCTGAGCATCCCCACCAGCGCCTGGCGGGCCTCCGGGTCGCGCGGGGCCTCAGCCGCGAGCCGGCGGGTGTGCTCCACAGCGACGCCCACCGGGCGGCGCAGCCACGCGGTGAGGGCGGCGTTGCGGCGCTGGACCGCAGGTCGGCCGGGCCGCACCCCACCGGTCGGCCGGTGCACGGCCACCACGTCCGGAAGGTGGCACACGCCCCACCCGTATGCGGTCAGGTCGTAGGCGAGCAGGGTCTCCTCGCCTCCGAGGAACAGGATCGGGTGATAGCCGCCGGCTTGGAGGTAGGCCTCCCGTCGGGCGACGGCGGCGCAGGCCAGGAACCCGAGCACCTGTGGGCCGGGCAGATCGACGGCGCGCCCGAGCGGGGAGGCGGCGAGCATGCCGTTCAGAGGATCGGGTTCGCCATCGGGACCCACGCGGACGCAGGCGGCGAGCAGTCCGAGGCGCGCGTGCCGGTCCAGCAGGTCCGCCGCGCGCGCCAGGGATCCCGCCTCCCACCAGGAATCGTCGTCGCTGAACGCCACGTACGGCGTACGCGCGTGGCGTACGCCCAGATTCCGGCCCGGAGCGCCGAGATTACGGCCGGGCGACAGCAAGGTGACCTCCGGCCGCAGCCGCGCGACGGCCTCTGGGGTCCCGTCTGTTGAGGCGTTGTCGACGACGATCAAAGGCGGCCGCTCGGGCAGCGCTGCCAGCCGGTCGAGCGTGTGCAGCAGCTGGTCGCGGCGGTTGTGGGTGATGACGACAACGCTGGTACGGGGATCGGGCGTCACGGCGGGGCCACCTCGAGTGGGGTTGACGGGATGCACGAGGCCCACGGGAGGCCTGTCGGATCGCATGAGGCCCCGTGGGATACGTGCGGAGAAGGCGGGTCAAGCTGGTCCGGCGCCCTCAGCCGCCCGGCGCGGTAGGGACCCCCCTCGGTGCCGATCGGTTCTCAAGGGCTTCTCGGCTTGCTCCTCAGGTGCGGCCTCGACACCGGCCGGGGACTCCCCGACGGGTGCCGGCCTGGTGGTAACCCTCGCGGGCGCTTGCCGTGCCCGGCACGACGTGCTCCCGCGCCTGACTCTCCGAACCCGAGTGAGCTCCCGGTTCCTCGCTGCTCCGGGCACGCTCGTACGTGGTCTGCCGCGCGGCGTCCGGTGGGTGCTTGGGCATCTCGGTGTCCTTCTGTCTCGATCACCCTCTTGGGGCGGCTGCCGCGACAGGCAGGCGAAACAGCGGTGAGCGCCGGGCCGGCGGCACCTGTCGCGCAGGAGCCGCCGGCCCGGCGAAGGGGGAGATGCCGACCTCTCAGGAAGGTTCTTTGCCTCGCCCGCTCATCGCGTCACGCAGGCGGTCGACGAGCCCGACCCCCGGGGCGAGAAGCTTGTTGGCGGGCGGCTTGTCCGGGGCGGACGGGTGAGGACGCGTGGGCGCCGTCTTCTTGGCCTGGCGCACCTTGTCGCCGAGCGTCTCCAGCATCTCCGCGGAACAGGCTTGCCGCAGGCGAGGAAACAGATTGTTCTCCTCGTCGTTCACGTGCCTGCGGATCTCCGTCATCAGCTTCGTGATGAGCTCGTCGAACCGGGGATGATCGGCGTCGCATCCCTCCAGTTCCTTCATGATGCGTTCCGCTGAGGCGTGATCCTCCAGTTCCCTGTCGGCCATCGTGTCGCCGTCCGGAACGTGCTCGCGCACGGCGGGATACAGATGCGCCTCTTCGGCTACCGAATGCCGGACGAGTTCCATCGTGACCTGGTCGGCGTACATCTTCCTGCGGGCGTCACCGGAGGGCATTTCCTCGATGTTCGCGAAAAGTTCCTCGACCTCCTCGTGGTCGGTCATCAATTCCGCGATCACATCACCGCCGTGTCCCATGGGGAGCGCCTTTCTTTGTGAGGTTGCCAGCCACCCAGTGAAGCGCGGGACGCGCACAGAACGTGGTTCCGCTCAACTCAGCGTGTCGCCCGCACGGCGCCGAAGGCGCTGTGACCTGCGCCGTTCGGACGTCCGCCGGGCGATGAAGTCTCCCTTTCCTCCCTTTCGCTATCCCTCTTACTCCCAATGGCCCCCCATGTCGGCAGACTCCTGTCTCCCCTTGCGCATTGCGGCGACGGCCCGCCGCGTGCTCGGCAGTCGGCCTTCGGCATCAGCGGCATGCGGGCGGCCGAGTGGCTGCGGGCCGCGATGGAGCGATGGCTGATGGCGCACGCCCACCCCGCCGCGCCGGTGCCAATCGGCGCCTCGGCGTCACCGCAGCGCTGAGGCGCCATAACGACATCGAGCCTCCCCCCCCATGCCGTAGCCGGAGCATGTGGCCGGTGCGCCGGCTCGGCGTGGAGTCGCAGAGTGCGTCGCCTGCGCGCCTGCGCGCCAGCCGCGCCTGCGCGCCTGCGCGGCTGGTCGGGTGGTCTGCGGGGGACGAAGGGGGTCGGTGGGTACTGGCGGGGCATACGTACGAGATGCCGCAGTGGTGGTGCCCCAAGGGGGGAAGTCGCGTGAACCTGATCCTGATGTCCGGAGCGGTTTCGCCGGGCAGACCGGCGCTGGAGCGTACAGTCGGCGCGCTCCTGTGCGCAGGCACGGTCGCCGTCCTCGTCGGCGGGTGCGGAGCACCCGCAGCCCGGGTGGACGGGGCACGGGCCGCCGGTGAACGGTTCGAGCGAGCTCTGGCATCCGGGGACCACGAGGCGGCCTGCCTGCTGCTGGCACCCGAGACGAGCGGGCAGCTGGAGCAGGACGAAGGAAAGGCGTGCCGAGAGGCGCTGGGTGCGGAGGAGCTGCCGGCGGCGGGGGCGGTCCGCACGACCGAGGTGTACGGGCGGCAGGCCATGCTGAGACTCGTCGGCGACACGCTGTTCCTGTCGCAGTTCAGCGGGGGATGGAAGGTCGTCGCGGCCGGCTGCACCCCGCAGGGGGAACAGCAGCCCTACCAGTGCGTGCTGAAGGGCGGCTGAGGATGCGCTTCCTCTTCGTGACCTGTCTCGTGGTGGTGGTGGGCGGGCTCGGCTACTTCATCGCGATCGGGGCGATGCAGCGATGAGTGACGACAAGCACGGGAAACCGCGACGGGGCGGGTTCTGGCGGGACAACAGCCTCACCCTGGCGTTCGGGATCGCGTTCCTGCTGGTCCTGCTCGGGCAGGCCGTCGCCGGGCACGCCGAGTTCAACGACCAGCTCACGGTCGACGGCCTCCAGCGGATCGGCCTGGGGGAGTACGTGACGACCTCCGACTTCGCGGTGGACGTCACCGAGAACTGGCAGTCGGAGTTCCTGCAGTTCTTCCTCTACATCTTCGGCACCGTGTGGCTGGTCCAGCGGGGCTCACCCGAGTCCAAGGAACTCCACAAGATCGGTACCGAGTCGGACGAGGAACAGCACCTGGGCGACCACGCCAGGAAGGACTCGCCTCGCTGGGCGGCCACGAAGGACTGGCGGCAGCGCCTGTACTCCCGCTCGCTGGGCGTCGTCATGGGGTGTCTGTTCATCGGGTCCTGGTTCGCGCAGTCGATCGCGGGCACGGCGGCGTACGACGAGCAGCGGCTGCGGCAGCTCCAGGCCCCCGTCGGCTGGGGCACGTACCTGACCCTGCCGGACTTCTGGAGCCGCACCCTGCAGAACTGGCAGTCCGAGCTCCTTGCGGTCGCCGCCATGGTCATCCTCTCCGTCTACCTCCGCCAGCGCGGCTCACCCGAATCCAAGCCCGTGGGCACCGCCCACACATCGACGGGCGTCGAGGGCTGACGCCTCAGGCGAGGTGAATGAACCAGTGCCTGCTGTAGTGCTCCGTAACCGCGTCAGCGCACTCAGGGCGCGGAGCGGTCGACACGGGAGAGCGTTCACACAACGAGCAACGAACACCAGGGTGGACGGGCGGCGATCAAGTGCCCGTTTTGGCCTGATCTGGCGGGGCGGGTGTGCGCCATGGACCAATCCAGAGCACCGGTACTCGAAGCGCTGGCCGCTGACCACGAAAGCGGCCAGGCCTCGAACCCATTCGTGCCCCTGGGACGCGGAGAGGGGCGTGGCACCCACCCCCGCGCGCGCGGCCCGCGCTCGGCGAAGCGTTGAGATCGCTGCCCCGATCATGAACCACATGGCCCTGACGGAGCTGCGGGACGCAACCGCGGTCGACGACTTCCTTTCCCGGCACACGCCCGCCCTCCTCCTCATCGACTCTGGCGGCCTGGATGAGCAGCCGGATGCGGTCCTGTCAGGCGTCCGTACCCGCCGGCCACGTGTACGCGCGGCATTGCTCCGCCCCGGAGCCCGACGGCGTCAGCCGTCTGTCGGATCCTCGCCGAACGGAGCCCAAGCCCGCAGTACGTCGCAGCGCTGGTGGCCGCCGGTGATGCTCGACCCGGAGTGGGTGAGTGCCCACCGCGAGGACTTCGATGTCTTCCACCTGCACTTCGGCTTCGACGCCCAGAGCCCGGCCCAGCTCTCCGCACTCGTGGACGCTCTTCGCCGGCACGGGAAACCTCTGGTCCATACGGTGCACGACCTCCGCAATCCCCATCAGCCGGACCCGGCCACCCACGATGCCGCCCTCGACGTGGTCATCCCCGCGGCCGACCACCTGATCACCCTGACTCCCGGCGCGGCCCAGAGCATCCGCACGGCGGGCTCCTGGGCCCGCGGGTGGCCTCATGGGCGTCGCGAGCATCGTGGGAGGTCGCCGGGCGAACCGGCTGTGGACGGGTTCAACGGTGAGCGGGAGGGTAGGCGACGGCCACGATCCGGATCCGCTGGCGAAAGGCAATCACCGATGTTGATGGCTCACCCGGCCGTGCTCCCCGGTCTCGTCGACCGCTACTGGGCGCTGTCCGTACTCGACGCCGCCGAAGGCGAGTCGCCCGTGCGCGGTGAGATCGAGGACGTCGCGCGAGCGCTCTGTGTGTCCACCGGCACGACGGACGTGCACGCCGCCCTCATTGCAGCCCGCCACCACCTGCCCGGCACGGGCACCCTCGACGACTCCGTGCTCGTCTCGGGCTGATCGATCAAGCAGTCGGAGGCGGGGCGGGATGCGTGTGGAGCGTGTGGTGCGTGCGGTTCGGGGGCACGCTGCAGCCTGCGGGCGGTTGGTAGGACGCGGACCGACCACGGCCGGTGCCGATGGCGGCAGTTGCCCCGCGAAGTTCACCCGTTCGGACGCGAAGGGGTGCCAACGCGCTCGGTGCGGCAGAGGCTGGGCCCATGGCCGCCAAGCTGATCATCTATCCCCCCGACCAGCAGGGCTGGCGCCGTGTCCGCTATGACGGCGTCGCCATCGGAGTGGCACACCGCCCAGCCGATGTCCGAGCCTTCCTCGCCGCTGCCGGGATGGAGAACGCCGAGGACGTCGACCTCACCGATCCCGACTTCGTGGAGTGGCGTGGGGCCGGCCCCGAGGCGTGGGAACCCTTTCCCTGACCTGCCTCCCCGTTCAGCGATCCCACGCCGACCGTGGACGGCCGTACGCCGACCAGAGGAGAAGAGCGGTGACTGAGACGGGCCCGATCGTCGTGTTCGCGAACTTCCTCTCCGACTTGGCGGTGGATCTCGACGAGGGTCAGATCCTGACCACGTGGGCCCAGCAGGCGCCGCGGAAGGCGTGGCTGCTTCGGCCGGGGGACGTGTTCGTCACTCCTGTGCCGCTGAGTCGGGAGTTCTTGCGGTACGTGTACGACCTGACGGGGGTGCCCCCGGACTCGGTGGCGGTCGTCGAGGTACCACCCGCCGGCGCCGTTCCCCTGGCCCGGGCGGTGCGCGAGGCGGGCCTCGTCGAGCACGTCCGGGCTCTCGCGGGGGACAGGGGCGCGGCGCTGCTGCCGACGGCGCTCGACGCGTCGGCGATCGCGTTCGCCCGGGACACCGGCATCGCGGTGCACCCGTACCCGACGGTCGAGGCCGCCGAGGTAGCGCTCCAGATGACCATGCTGCTCAACACGAAGACCGGCTTCCGTGAGACGGCCGGGCAACTGGGCATGCGGCTGCCCGCGGGGCGGATGTGCCGGCGCCCGGAGACCGAAGGCGTGGCCCGCGAGCTCCTGCGGGACCACGAGCGTGTCGTGGTGAAGCCCGACCGTTCGGCGGGAGGGCACGGAATGCGCTTCGTGTCCCGCGATGATCTGAGGGGCGAGGCGAGCCTGCTGCTCGATACGGTCGGCGGGCCCGAGGGCCTGTGGGTGGTGGAGGAGTGCCTCGAGGTGGCGGAGTCGGTCAGTATCCAGATGGAGGTAGCGGCCTCCGGGGCACACGCGCTCTTCAGCGGTGCGATGCGCACCGTTGAGGGATCCTTCACGGGATACGCCTCTCCCCTGCCGCCGTCCTGCGCGCACGTGGCCGGCGAACTGGAGGAGTGGGGGACGGCCCTCGGCCGGCACCTCGCCGACCGCGGCTACGGCGGGCCCTTCGGGCTCGACGGGCTGGTCGACTCGGACGGCCTCGTGTACGCGAGTGAGAGCAACATCCGTCGTACGGCCACCACCACCCCCCACGCCATGGTCACCCGGCTGACAGAGGGAAAAGCCGAATCCGACCCGGCCTGGTCGGTGTCGAAGGGTTGGACGCGGAGCCCCATGGACTTCGAAACGGCTCTCTTCCGGCTGCGCGCATCCCGCCTCGCGTTCGACCCGGAGCGCGGCGAGGGCGTGGTTCTCTACGCGGACGCGCCGCCCGACGGCCGTTCCTGGCGGTACGCGGTGATCGCCGGGAACGCCGGCGACGTGGACGAGCAGGAAGCCGCGTTGGCCGAGGTCTTCGGATTCGAGGGCGGGTGACTCCTACGACGCCGGTCCCGACACCCTCCTGGGTGTCGGGACCGGCGTCGTCGTGCGGGAATGCGATCAGGCGGGTCGGCCGCCGAAGGGGGCGCCGGTGCCGTAGTACGTGCCCAGCTCCTCCCGGTAGCCGGCGTCGCCGAGGTGCTTGTCCCGGTGGAACTCGGGAGCGTTTTTGATCTGTTCCTTGGTACGGCTGACGAAGACCTTCTGGTCCTCCGTGTCGATCCTGACGACGGTGCCGGCCGGCAGGAGCACCTCCTTGCCGAAGATCCACACGCCGGTGTCCACGACCAGGTAGGCGTCACCGACCTCGTCGGAGTGCTTGTCGACCTTGCCGATGCTGCCGTCGGTCGCCTCGACCTTGTAGCCGGTCAGATCGGTACCGGCCAGGTGGCCCGCGGTCGGCTGGTAGCTCCACACATGCTCAGTCACGCGAAAAACAACTCCTCCGGTCAACGGGAGACGGCGGAATAGCGAACTCTCCACCGAACCTCCCTGTTCCGTACGTCGTGTTCGGCGGTTGTGCTGCGTTCCGCCTGGACTTCGCCTTCCCCGCCTTTTGCGACTTCACGCACCCGGATCGAAATACGGGACCGGGGCGGCCGTCGGGCACACGACATGCATTCGATTCCTATGTGTTTCTTATCCTGATGGCTGGACAAGAGATTCTGCCTGCATTCTGCGACGACGCGACGGCGCGACGGAGCGGTGTCGGGGCCGATGCATCTGGGGAGACGTTTTACGCCGCTTGGCCCCATCCCCCAACCGATGAAGCGTCCTACGGGCAGAACATCTTCCATGGACAGCAACCACGAGATGGATCCGGCACACCAGGTTCCTGACGGTGTCGACGAGAAGACGGTGCGCGCTCTGGGCGCGCTTTCGAAGGCGCTGGAAACCACGGAGCGGGCCCGCGGTCACCTCTACGGGTTCCATCAGCTGACCGGGACCGCGGACTTCGAGCTCGGCGACGCGGCCCGGCTCTTGCGCGAGGCAGGGCACGAGGAGCAGGCCGATCGGGTGGAGCGTGAGATCGTGGGCCGCAATGTCATCCCGGGCCACTGGACGTTCCAGATCGTCGAGGCCTACAACTCCACCTACTACCAGCCCTTCGCCGCAGTGGAACGGGACGTCGTCGACGAGGTGGCCGGCGGGCGGGGTCACCTCCTGGAGGCCCGCCTCAAAACGATTCGCCGCACCCACCACCACCCCGACCACACCGCAACGCCCCCCGCCTGAAAGAAGGCCGCGTCGGCGGGGCGCGGGTGAGTCCTCCGGAACTCAGCTGACGACCGGGCCTCATCAGACGGGATGGAGCGGGAGCGCAGAAGCTCCCTCATGCCGCGGCGTGCGCTCCGACTGCCTGCCGGTAGGCCACGTGCCCGCCCAGCGCACCGCTGACGGCTACCGCAGCCATCCCGCCCAGTGCCCACAGCCGGCCCTTCGCCGAGCGGCCGCGGAGCCGAGCGGCCAGTGACGCGGTGTAGCAGGCCACCGCACAGACGTTGGAGGCCGCGTGGACCAGGCCGACCCGGGCCTGCTCGGGCGGCAGGTCCGCCCAGTCCGCCCAGCCGGCCACCGCGGCTGGTGCGACACCGGCCAGTCCGACGGCGGTCAGGATGGTCGCCGAGTGGTGTGTCCCGGGCACGAAGTCGAGTACCGAGGCCGACAGCCAGCATCCGATGGGTACCTGCACGAGCACGGGGTGCGCGGGGTGGCCCAGCGGCCTGCCGCGCAGCAGATCGCGCATGCCGCCCAGGGGGAGCGAGCGGATCCCCCGCTGCAGCGCCTTGATGGCCGGATCGGCCACCGTTGTCCGTTCGAGCCGGGCCAGGGTCTTCAGCCAGCACGCCGAGGCAGTGTCGAGCACCGCGGTCGGCCCGGCCGTGGGTGAGGTGTCGATGCGTGAGTTCATACACGACGCCTACCCGCTGCCCTGCCGTCGTCCCGTCCTGGCCTCGACTGCACCCGAACGACAGGCCCGCCAAATGGGGGAGCCGCGCTCTCCATCACCGTCCCGATCCGGCGGGTTTCCGGCCCTGCCGGTGGCTGTGCTCGCCGGGAAGCGGCAGATCGCACTCCGATGAACGACCGACCCCGACCCGCTCCCGGCGCTCCCGCCTCCGAGACGAACGCACTCGCGACGAAATCGGCCGGACCGTCGAGGCTCCGGCCGCCGGCCGACTTCAAGGCACAAACCAAGGAGGCCGCCGCGCAGGTGGGGGACGGCGCGGCCCGTGCCGGCCAGTTCGCGGCGGACAAGCCCCCCGATCGGGCGCCGTGGCCTAATCCTTCTGGTCGCGCGCATGCTCGTCCGGGGTCTGCCAGGAGTCCTCGCGGCGCTGGGCGACGGGGTTCTGCGCGGCCGGAGGTGCCTCCCGGCGCCTGCGTCTGCTCCCGTACCAGAATGCACCGATCAGGAGGACGACGAGGACCACTCCGGCGAACATGAGGAAGAGCGAGGCCTGGCCTTCGGCCGCGAGTGTTTCGATAGCGGTCATGCGCGGCCCCTACCCGCGATTCACGGACCTACCAGACGCCGAACGGGTTTATGTCGAAGGGTGTGCATGCGCGGCGTACCCAAGCGGACGGCGTAGGCGTGTCGCCCATCCTGGCCAATCCCGTGTTTCGGACGAGCACTCGGAGGGTGGGCCGGGTACACGGGCGTGGGGTGGCGGTCGCGTCGCCCGGCAATTGCGAAGTCTGGAGGCTGTGGTGGACGGGATCGTGCTGCTCAAGGAAGACCACAAGACGGTCGAGAGGCTTTTCAAGCAGTTCGAGAAGGCCGGCGAAGATGCCCACGCGGAGAAGCGGAAGATTGCCGACCAGGTGATCGACGAGCTGACCACGCACACCTGGATCGAGGAGAAGATCTTCTATCCGGCTGCCCGGGAGGCGGCGCCCGACACCAAGGACCACGTCCTGGAGAGCATCGAGGAGCACCACGTCGTGCTGTGGATGCTGTCCGAGCTGAAGGACCTGGACGCGGCCGATGAGCGGTTCGACGCCAAGATGAGCGTGCTGATGGAGAACGTCCGTCACCACGTCGAGGAGGAGGAGAAGGAGTGGTTCCCCGATGTCCGCAAGGCCATGGGGCGCAACCGCCTGACTGAGCTCGGCGAACAGATGGAGGCGGCGAAGAAGAAGGCTCCGGGCGAGCCCCTTGCCGTCCCGAGCGCCAAGCACTGACCGGGGGTTTTCCCCCTTCTCCCGACTGTCGCTCGCCGCCCACCCATAAGCCCGCGGGTGGGCGGCGCGCGACGGTCAACTCGCCGGATAGGGCGCTGCCTTGAGGTGTCGAGCGAGGTGGGCGGTGTTGGCTGCCAAGGTGGCCGTGGTGGCGGCGGTCTTCTCGGGGGTCTTGTCGAGGTCCTGGTAGTCGGTGCCCTGCATGGCTTCACCGACCCAGTAGGTGACGGCGTTCGGTGCGAGGGAGAAGCCCACGTCGTTGAGGCCCTGGAGGAGGTCGGCGCTGACCTTGTGGGCGCCGTCCTCGTTTCCGACGACGCAGACCGCGGCGACCTTGCCGTAGGTGAGCATGCGGCCCTCGTCGTCGCTCTCGCCGAGCTCCGCGTCCAGGCGCTCCAGGACCCGCTGGGCAATGCTGGACGGGTGGCCGAGCCAGATGGGCGTCGAGAGGATCAGGATGTCGCATCCCAGGATGGTGTCCCGGATCTCCGGCCAGGCGTCTCCGTCGCCCATGTCGGTCTTCACACCGGGCTTCACGTCGTGGTCGGCGATCCGAATCGTCTTGCCCGTCACGCCGTGCTCGGCGAGGGCGGCCATCGTCTGCTCGGCCAGCAAGTGGGAGCTGGACGGAGCGGGCGAGGACGAGAGGGTGCAGACGAGCGCGACAGCACGGAGCGGAGTGTGAGTGTTGAGGTCCATGATGTCCGGCTACCCGCACACCCCGCTTTGATGTCGTAGGCGACCCCGTTCATCTGCTTTGGCTCATTCAGTCAGAGGTCGCCCTCGGCCACTGATCGAGCCCGCCTGGCGTCTCTCCCGTCCCGTCTACCCCACCCCTACGCACACACCACGCCGGGCCATGCGGAATCGCGGAACCTCACGTACTGGCGACGCTCTGCCAGCCCGACCGGAGATCGGCCAGGAGGCGGCCGGCATCCGTGAGGAGCGTGCCCTGCAAGGCGTGTACGGCCGGGGAGGCGTCCGGGGTGGTCCGTTCCTGCCGCTGGACCCGCTCGAGTTCTGCGGCTGCTTCGTCGATCTCCGCGTGGAGGAGGTCCGGGTCGGTGGGGGACGCCTGGCCGATCTCCTCCATCGCGGTGGCCACGGCGCGCAGGACAGCGCTGAAACGGGGCCGGAAAGGGGCGGGGAGATTCCCGAGTTCCCCACTGTCCAGGGCGTAGTCCAGGGTTCGGGTCATGGAGCGCAGGTGGTCCATGCCGCGTTCGGCGACGGTGATCGCTTCCCGGGCGCGGGGGAGGGCCTCGTCGGAGCCGCCGGTGGGCCGGCGGGGGTTCATGCGGCCGTTTTCGATCTCGGTGTCGATGGCGCGGCGGATGCGCTCGCATTCGGCGGACAGCCCGTGCCAGTCGCGTCGCCACTGGCGCAGGTGGTCCCGGGCGGGCTCGCTTGCTTCGAGGGTGTCGGCGAGGTCGGTGAGGCGCTGGGCCATGGTGGTGTAGAGCTCGCTGACGGCTTGCTTCCGATGGTGGGTGTGCCGGGCGGGAGCGAGAACGAGATGGGCGGTGAGGCCGCAGAGCGCGCCGATGCCCACGGCCGCGATCAGGTGGCCGATGTAGTCGATCTGCCCCTGGCCGGAGGAGAACGCGAAGAAGCCGACGACGGCGACCTGGGCGCCCTGCTGCCCGAAGCGCCGGACTTTGCCGACGCAGAGGGCGGCCAGGGTGAGTATGCCGAACGTCCACCCGTGGATGCCGGCCAACGCCGCCAGGGAGGCGGCGAGCGTGGCCCCCGCTGCCATGGCCAGCACGTACTGGAGGCAGTCGCGCACCGAGCGGTACACGGTGGCCTGTAGTGCCACCAGAGCGGTGAACGGCGCGAACGTCGAAACCGACGGTGGCAGCAGGTAGCGCGCCAGGACCCACGCCGCCATTGCCGCCATCACGGTCTTGGCGCCGAGCAGGACCTCGTCCCGTTCGCTCCCGGCTCCTCGCGCCGCGCGCCGTAGATAGTCGGCCCGCTCCGTCAGCGCCGACCAGATCCTTCGCACCGTTGCCTCTTCGGACAAGCTCGACCACCTCCGGTGCGCGCCTGCCCCGCCGATTGCGCTCGACGCTCCGACCCACGTGAGACCGGGCCTTCAGGGAGCCGCGAAGCGCCGATGAGCGCTCGGCCGCGGAGCCGGTCGAGGCGAACCGGGCGAACGCCCGCATGGCGTCATTCGGCGCGTCTGCTCGCCTGCAGCCGTTGCACGGGACATCGGGACCCCGAGGAGCGGCTCTGCCCGGAACCTTCTGGCGCTGGAGGCCTCCCATGGGGAGAACGCGCAGGGCGGCGGCATGGGCGGGGCGGGGCAGGGCAGGTGCGGGGCATCTGACGGTTTGATGCACAGGCGGCGACATGCGAAGCGTAGGTGTGGAAGAAGAGCTGCTGCTCGTGGACGCGGACAGTGGCGCCCCGCTCGCTGTGTCGGGGGCGGTGCTGGCGGCTGCGGAGCGCTCGGCCTGGCGGCGCCCCGGCACGAGCGGTCGAGGGGACCACGAGTTCGAGAAGGAACTGCAGAAGGAGCAGCTGGAGTTCGCCACGAAACCCGTCACCGAGATGGGTGAGCTCCAGGAGGAGATCGTGCGCATCCGCCGCGAGGCGGCTCGCCATGCGGCGACTGCCGGAGCCGTGGTGGCGGCGGTCGCGACATCCCCGCTGCCCGTCAAGCCGTCGTTGAACGTCGGACGACGCTACCGCTGGCTGGGCGAGCAGTTCGGACTGACCGCGCAGGAGCAGCTGACCTGCGGGTGCCACGTCCACGTGTCGGTCGCGTCGGACGAGGAGGGCGTCGCGGTCCTGGACCGCATCAGGCCCTGGATGGCCGTCCTGACGGCGATGAGCGCGAACTCGCCCTTCTGGCAGGGCGAGGACAGCGGCTACGGAAGCTACCGCAGCCGGGTGTGGAACCGGTGGCCGTCCGCCGGCCCGGTCGACATCTTCGGCTCCGCCGACCGCTACCACGAGCAGGTCCGCGCGATGATCGACACCGGAGTGCTGCGCGACAAGGGCATGATCTATTTCGACGCCCGCCTGTCGGCCACCTACCCCACCGTTGAGGTCCGGGTCGCCGACGTCTGCCTGGACCCCTCCACTCCGGTTCTGCTCGCCGCCCTCATCCGCGGCCTGGTCGAGACGGCGTCCCGTGCCTGGCAGGACGGACGGCCTCCGGCCAGGATCGGTACGAGTCTGCTGCGCCTGGCCTCCTGGCGGGCCGGCCGGTCCGGCCTGGACGGACCCCTGCTACACCCCGGAACCATGCGGGAGACGTCTGCGGAGGACGCAGTCGAGGCCCTGTACCGGCACGTGCGCGAGGCGTTGAAGGACCAGGGCGATGACGAGCGGGTCCGGGAGGGCATCGCGCACCTGCACGAACGGGGGAACGGCGCCCGCACGCAGCGCCGGTTGCACGCGGACGGGCAGGAACTCGCATCCGTCGTCACTCGCTGTGCGGAGATGACGGTCGAGCCCTGAGGCGCTGCGGCGGCTCGGGCAGGTCCCCTGGCGGCGGCCGATGTGATGTGAGTGCCGAACTGGGCAGACGCGGGGCGTACCGATGTGAAGGTGAAGAGCGATGAACGGAGTGCGCGATGACCAAGGCCAGGAAGCACGACCCGGCGCCCACCCCTCCGTCGCAGGCCCCCGGCGAGAGCGGCGACCCGGAGGCCCGCGAGGAGGCGGAGGAAGCGGTGCTTGCCGGCACGCACGCAGGCGAGGCCGGCGACGCCTTGACTCCGAGCAGCGATGCGCAGCGTCGGGCCGCTGAGAACGCGAAGACCGCCGACCGGGACGTCTGACCGGGGCCGTAGTACGGGCGGGCCGAAGCGGCTGCGCGAACGGCCCGGCAGTCAGCCGGCGCTGCGCGTTCCGGGCGGATCCTGCGGGTCGACGCCGGTGGAGGCGGATGCGTCCTTGGTACCGCTGGGGCGTTGCGAGCGGCCCTTGGGGCCCGTGTCGTGCATGCCCTCCTCGTCGCTGCCCGCCTTGCTCCGGTCCTCGCCGCGATCGCTCATGCTCTTCACGGGCCGGCCGTGCGGGTTTCCGGCTTCCTCCTTGGAGACCTTGCGGCCGGGGCCCTTGGCGGGGGCGTGCTGCTCTGGGTGGAAGGAGCGATGGGCGCTCGGATTGTCCTGCTGACGGGTCTCGTCGACGTCGGGCGACCAACCGTGCTGCTCGGTTCCCTTGTGCGGGCTCGGGCCTTCGCCGTGCCGGGGTTGGGATGACTTCGGCTGCTTAGCCATCATGTGGCTACCTGCCTTCCGGATAGAGGGACCCCCCTCCCTCCGCGCTGTGCGGAGCACCCCGAGCTGATGGTTCCAGCCAACAGGCGCCGGCCACTGGTGCCTGCGTCCTGGGCTACCCCATCCAGCGTAGGCGCATCCGGCGATCGGCGTATGGGGGCCGACGCACTGCGGGCCCGCCCCACTACGGGCCCGACCGCCCCCGCACCCGCCTGGACGTGCAGTCGCGGGCCAGCCCGGCGGCCGCCGCGTCGGAGAGTGGCACGCCCGCCCAGTCGCGGACGGCGAGGGCGAGGACGTTGGCGGCCTCGTCGAAGAGCACCACGCGGTCCTGCAGCCGATCGGCCATCGCTTCGCGCCACCGCCGGGTGACGTGCTCGCCCAGCGCGGCGACTCCGGCGCCGTCCTTGAGGAGGGCGATGAACATCGCCTTGCGCACCCGGTGCACGTCTCCGTCGAGGGTGTGGACGGCACCCTGACCGAAGAGGGGTCCAGGACCGGGTCGGGCAGGGCCGCGGTGCGTACGACGTGCTTCTCGTCGTAGAAGAAGGCGACCGCGTCCGGGCCGCGCAGGGCGATCGCGGGCCGACCCATCAGGCGGGTCCGGACCGTGCCGTCGAGGCTGCGGCGTAGGTGGCCGTATGCCTCAAACGCGCTGGGCGCGGTGGAGGAGGCCGTGGAGGCCGTGCGCGCGCAGGGCGGCCCGTGCGGCGTTCGCACCGGGTGCTCCGTGGACGCCGCCGCCGGGGTGGGCGGCCGCGGAGGCGAGGTAGAGGCCCTTGACGGGGGTCTCGGGCCGGCCGGTGCCGGGAGTGGGACGGAAGATGGCCTGCTGGTGCAGGGCGGCGGTGCCGTTGTTGATGGCGCCGTTGTGGAGGTTCTCGTTCATGGCCTGGAGGGTGGTGGGGGCCAGGATCCGGCGGGCGCCGATCAGGGCGCGGAAGCCGGGTGCGAACCGTTCCACCTGTGCTTCGACGCGGTCGGCCATAGCCTCCTGTTCGCGGGCGTCCCAGCGCCCGGTGATGTGGTCGGGGCCGGCGTCGGAGGTGATGTGCTGCGGGAGGTGGGTGTAGGCCCACGCCGATTCCGTGCCGGCCGGTGAGCGGCTGGGGTCCGCGGTGGTCATCTGGCCGAAGAGGGCGAACGGCTCGTCGGGGACCTGTCCCATGGCGATCTGTGCGGCGAACCGGGTCAGGCCGTCGACGCCGTCGGCCAGGTGGACCGTCCCCGCCCCGGTGGCCTGCGGCGCCGTCCACGGCACCGGGCCGGTCAGCGCCCAGTCGATCTTGAACGTCGCGAAGTCCCACTGGAAGCGTTCAAGGTCCCGCAGAAGGCGGGAGGGCAGATGCTCCTCGCCCACGAGGTCCCGGTACAGGGCCAGGGCCGACGTGTCGGCGAGCACGGCCCGCCGCGCGCCGACGGTCTCCCCGCCCGCGGTCCTGACCCCGACCGCCGTGCCCCCGCGTACGACGACGGACGCGACACGCTCCCCGCAGCGCAGGACACCTCCACGGCGCCGCAGGCGACTCACGAGCGCCGCGGTCAGGGCGCCGGCCCCGCCGACGGGGACCGGGAAGCCGTGGCTCTGTCCGAGCATCGACATCAGCCAGCCGAAGCCACCGCTGCCCGCGGCCTCCGGAGCAAGATCGGCGTGCAGGGCGTTGCCGGCCAGCAGGAGCCGTCCGCCCTCGCCCCGGAACGCCTCCTCGCCCAGGCGGCGTACCGGAAGGGCCAGCTTCCGGGCCAGCCGCAGACCCCCTGCGGCGCGAAGTTTCGCGGCCAGCCGGAGCCCGGAGCGGACTGGGGGGAAGGGCGTGAACAGGGCCTGCACGAGGTCCGGCCCCACCCGGGTCCACGTCCGGTACAAGTTCTCCCAGGCGTCGGCGTCGGCAGCCTCAAAGCCGGCCAGTCCGGCGCAGGTGTCCTGTACCCGTCGCTCCAGCACCGCGCACCTGCCGTCCAGCAGTGGGTGGGCGAGTACGGAGGGGGCGCGGCTCCACCTCAGGCCCTCCGCGGCCAGGTCGAGACCCGCGAGGACCGGGGAGGCGGCGGCGAGCGGGTAGAAGGCGCTGAAGACGTCCGAGACGAATTCCGGGTGCACGCCGCGGTCACTGCGTACGGCTCCTCCGGGCTCCTCCTGCGCCTCCAGGACCTCCACGCTCCACCCGGCGTCGAGCAGCACGTTCGCGGCCACCAGTCCGTTGGGGCCGGCGCCGATCACCACCGCGTCAGGCACGGAGCACCTCGTCGGGCTGCTGCTCCACGACCCTGGCCAGACGGGCCAGCATGCCCCGGTGCCGGAACTGGAGGGCCGCTTCGCTCACGGAGTTGTGCAGGGAGCCACCCAGGCCGCGCAGGGGGTGCTCGTCGCAGATGACAAGGGTGTCGTCGCCCCACGGCCGGAGCTGGAGGAAGATCCTCGCTGTGCCGAGGGCCTTGAACGAGGCCTCCAGCTCCAGCTCCTTGCCGAGTTCCCTGTGGCGTACCGTCGTCACCCCTTCGGCCGACCAGGGGCCCGCCCGCACGGTGTAGCGGAGCCGGGATCCGACCTCTGGCCAGAGCTGATCGAGCGGTGTGGACTCGGACGGGCCCACCACCCACTCCCCGTACAGGGTCGGGTCGGCGAGGACGGCCCATACGCTTCGAGGGGGGCGCCGGATGAGCTGATGACGGACGGCCACAGGGAATCCTCCTGCTTCCGGAGAGGTAGGTGTATGGCACACCGCGCGGTAGGACAGCGAACGGAAGGGGTCGGGCCGGCCCCGGCCCGAGGGCGCGTCACACGGTCAGCGGCCGAGGGCGTTCTTGAGCTGCTGCTTGGTCATCGTGGAACGGCCCTCGATGCCGCGCTTCTTCGCCTCCTGGTAGAGGTCGTCCCTGGTGCGTTCGGAGGAGCTGCCACCGCCACGGGACTTCTCGCCGCCGCGCTGCGAGGCGGACTTGCCCTGGGTGGAACTGCGGCTCGCCGTTTTGCTCTCTCCCGACTGGGCGCGTTCCTTGTTCACCGTTCGGGAGGCCATCTCCTTCGCGCGGCCTTCCGACATACCGCGCTTTTCGCCCGACTCCTTGATGTGTTCGTACTGACGCTCGCGCTTGGGGCTGGAACCTCGGGGCATGACGGAACCCTTCATCGACGGTGTGTGTCACGGTCATGGTGCGCGTACCCCGACCACGGCGCATCTCACGCAATTCGGACCAGGAGCTCTCGTCGCGAGGTCGGGCCCGTGCCGTTCCTTGCGGCACATGGGGAGATCGGGGTCCGATCGTCCCAGGGGACGTGTGCGGGCGCGTTACTCCGGGGCCTCTGCCAGGCTCGCCGTGTGCCCGCAGGGCAGTGGGTCGCGGCACACACGCGTACCGGTCGCACCGCCGTATCGGAGGAGGGGTAGCCGGTGACGGCACGAAGCGCCGCGGACCGGGCGTCAGAGGCCCGCCACCGCCTTCTCCCGCTGGCGGGCCCAGGCCCGGGCGGCGAATCCGGCGTCGGCGAGGACGTCGGCTGCCGTGCAGGCCAGGGCGTCGGCGGCCGCCAGCATCACCTCGCGCCCCCGTTCCGAGGCGGCGGCGCGCGCGAAGGCGGGGGTGTGGTCCGAGGCCTCGTCGCCCAGGATGGCGACGAACGGGTGGATGGCGGGGACGCGGCTGCTGACGTCGCCGATGTCGGACGATCCAAGGAACACCCCGCCGACGGGCTGGGTGAGTCGAATGCCCGAGCGTGCGAGATGCAGGCCGAACCGGTCCGAGAGGACGTCGTTGTCCCGGAAATGGGCGTAGCCCTTGCCCAGCCGGGTCACCTCCACCGTAGTGGCGGTCGCGGCCGCCACCCCTTCCGCCCAGGCGCCGATTTCGGCCACCAGCGCATCGAGGGCGGCGCTCGTGGCCGCACGCAGGCCGAACAGGCCTTCGGCGAAGACCGGCACGATGTTGGTCGCCCTGCCTCCGTCGGTGACGATCCCCTGGACGTGTGAGCCGGACGGCAACCGCCTGCTCATCACAGCGGCCGTGTTGAACAGCTGGATGAGGGCGGCCAGGGCGTCGATCCCGCGGGTGGGATCGCCCGTCGGATGTGCTGCCCGGCCGTGAAATCCCACCCGTACCTGCGTCTGCGCGGTCAGCGGCGCCCATGACCAGTCGTGCACGCCGGGATGGAACATCAGCGCCGCGTCCACACCGTCGAACACGCCGGCGTCGACCAGGGCGACCTTGCCCCCGCCCCGCTCCTCCGCCGGTGTCCCCACGGCGAGCACCGTGCCCTCGAACTCTTCCTCCAGGACGGCGTGCAACGCCAGTGCGGCACCCAGCCCGGCCGCGGCGATCAGATTGTGTCCGCATGCGTGCCCCAGGTCAGGCAGCGCGTCGTACTCCAACAGCAGTGCCACGCACCGCCCCCGCCCGCTTCCCGCGCGGGCCACGAAAGCCGTGGCGAGTCCGGCGGTCCCCGGCTCGACGGCGAATCCCGCCCGCCGGAGTTCGTCAGTGAGCAGCCGGGCCGCACGGTGCTCCTCGTAGGCGAGCTCGGGATCCGCGTGCAGGGCACGGCTGACGGCCCACAGATCGTCCGCCCGGCGGCCGCACTCCCGCCGCAGTCGCGCGTACAGCTCATCGGATGGATCGCGCACGTCGCCCATGTCGCCTCCTCGCAGCCCTGTGCCCGCTTCTGTCCAGCGGGCGGCCGATTACGCGCTTGTGCCGGGCGGTGAAGCCCTCGGTCTGCGGGTGACTGCTCAGCGGGCGCATCCTGGAAACAGGAGGACCGGACGACAGGGTTGCGGATGGGCGGTGGCGACACGTGGGCATGCGGAGGGACAGCCGGCCCCTGCGGGGCCGCACGGTCGTGGTGACCGGCGCGGCGCGCGGGCTGGGAGCGGCCCTGGCCCGGGCGTTGGACGACAGGGGTGCGCGACTGGCCCTCCTGGGACTGGAAGGAGCACGCCTCCAGGAGGTGGCCAGCTCATTGCGCAACGAATCGTCCTGCTGGGAGGTCGACGTGACCGACGATGCGGCCATGGCCGACACGGCCCGGCAGGTCCGCACCCGTCTGGGACCGGCGTCCGTAGTGGTGGGCAATGCGGGCGTGGCCGAAGGAGGCCCGTTCGCCGACTCGGATCCGCAGGTCTGGCGCCGTGTCATCGAGGTCAATCTGATCGGCAGTGCTGCGACAGCACGCTGCTTCCTGCCCGACCTCCTCGACACGCACGGTTACTACATGCAGGTCGCCTCCCTGGCGTCGATGGGGACGTCCCCCCTCATGAGCGCCTACTGTGCCTCCAAGGCGGGCGTCGAGTCCTTCGCGCACGCCCTGCGCGCGGAACTCGCCCACCGAGGTGTGGCAGTCGGCATCGCCTACATCAACTGGACCGACACGGACATGGTCCGGGACGCCGACCGCCATGCCGTCCTGCGCGAACTGCGCGCCCACATGCCGGCGCCCGCACGCAAGGTGTACCCGGCGGATCAGGTAGCCGACAGGCTGGCCACCGCCGCGGAACGACGGGCGACGTCCGTCTACATGCCCGCCTGGCTTCGTGCCGTCCAACCGGTACGGGCCTGTCTCCCGGCCGTCGTCACTCACATCGCCCGCACCGAACTGCCGCGCATCGAGCGTACGCAGCCCTTCGAAGCCACCGGTCTGCTGGGCGCCGGCGGCCACGCCGACGAACGCCGCGCTACCGCGCGGCGTTCGGAGCGGGGGAGCGCGGACGGACCCGGCGGGTAGACACGCGGTATGTCCCATGTCGGAGCAACTGAGCCCCCCGGGGGGCGGGGCCGGTCGTGAGACTCCGTACGAGTCGTCCAGATCGACCGGGCTGGACCCGTCGGCGCGCCGGGAGCGGATTCCGCTTCGTCGACTCCGAAGGCCACCGCATCGCCGCGTCCTCGTCGACGCCCGGACACTGCCGACCCCCGCGACAGGTTCCTGGCTGCCGCCCCGGCCGGACGTTCTGCGGCGGCGCCGCGGCGTGGTCGCGGCCGCGAACGGCGATCGCCCCCGACGAGTCGGATTTCGAGCCCGGCGCCCTTGCCGGGGCCGGTCCGGGTCAGGGCAGAGGTGTGCCACCGGTGGCGTTGACGATCTCTCCGGTGATGTAGCTCGCCTGGGGCGATGCCAGGAATACGTAGGCCGGCGCCATCTCGGCGGGCTGGGCGGGGCGGCCCAGGGGTGACTGCTCGCCGAACTTCGTCGCGTCGGGCATCGTCGCGGGGATCAGCGGCGTCCACACGGGCCCGGGTGCGACTGCGTTGACGCGGATGCCGCGCTCGGCGAGCATCTGGGCCAGCCCGTGGGTGAAGGAGATGATCGCCGACTTCGTCATCGCGTAGTCGAGGAGGTGCGGGCTCGGCTGGTACCCCTGCACCGAGGTGGTGTTGACGATCGAGCCGCCACGCGGCATGTGTGCGAGGGCCTTACGGGTCAGCCAGAACATCCCGTACAGGTTGGTCTTCATCACCCGGTCGAACTGCTCCGTGGTGATCGCCTCGATGCCGTCGGGCTGAGACATCTGGTAGGCGGCGTTGTTGACGAGGAGGTCGATGCGCCCGAGTTCGTGCACGGCCCGGTCGATCAGGGCCGCGCACTGCTCCTCGTCACGGATGTCACATGCGACAGGTACGGCCTTGCGGCCCGCCTCGCGGATCAGGCGCGCGGTCTCGGCCGCCTCGTCCGCCTCTTCGGGGAGGTGGGTGAAGACGACGTCCGCACCCTCGCGGGCGAACGCCAGGCAGACGGCCCTGCCGATGCCGGAATCGCCGCCGGTGACGACGGCCGCCCGGTCAAGCAGTACGTCGTGACCCTGGTAGGAGTCCTCGCCGTGGTCGGGTCGTGGCTCCATCCGCTCAGTGGAACCGGGATGGTCCTGCTCCTGGTCCGGAAAGGGAGGGCGAGGGTGAAGTGTCACCGGGTCGGGGAGCTGGGGCTCTTCCTGAGGCATGTGATCTCCGTCGGGGCCCTTCTCGGGCAGATGGGGGGTGTGACGTCACGGTCATGGTGTGCGCATCCCCATCGGCCCGCCATCTGACGGCGGCGGCCGGCCCTGCGCATCCGGCGTGGACGGCGTCCAAGGGGCGAGAGGCGTTCTACGCCGACACACCGCAGCCGCGATCAGGCATGCCGGTGAGAGCGCCGGCCTCCGATGACCAGGCGGTAAAGGGCCAGGAGTATGACGGAGCCGATGATGGCGGCGATCCAGGTGGAGAGGTCGAAGAAGCCGTCGATGGAATCGACACCGAAGATGACCTTGCCGAGCCAGCCGCCGAGAAGGCCTCCCGCGATACCGATGAGCATGGTGATGATGATGCCGCCCGGGTCCTTGCCCGGCATGATCGCCTTGGCGATGAGGCCGGCAAGCAGACCGATGAGAATCCACGCAATGATGCCCACGATGCGTCTCCTGCTTCTTGAGATAAGGCCAGGGTCACATCGCTTCTTCACGCGTCTCGCGCTCTCAAACGTGCGCCGCGGCCCCCGGGGGCCGCTGACCGGCCCGCGCTCACGAACGGTGGTGGACCTCGTGAGCACGTCCCATCGGCCCCACCACCCCGGATGACAGAGACTGGAACCAGCAGACGGATCGAACCTCGCGAGCCCGCGCCCACGGCGGTCCGCCGCCGACGGACGGTGACAGGCTGGACGGACGGGACGAAAGGCGGCGGCTTCCATGCCTCGCACAGCGCTCATCGTGATCGACATGCTCAACACCTACGCACACGAGGACGCCGAGGCCCTGGTCCCGTCCGTCCGTCAGGCGCTGCCCGGGGTCACGGGACTGTTGAAGCACGCCCGGGCCAGCGACTCGCCCGTCATCTATGTGAACGACAATTTCGGGGAGTGGCGCTCGCACCACGGGGAGATCCTGCGGGCTGCCCTCGACGGCCACCACAGCGACCTGGTGGAGCCGGTCGCGCCCGACGAGAACTCGCTCTTCGTCGTCAAGGCGCGGCACTCGATCTTCTACGAAACCCCTCTGGCCTACCTGTTGGGTCAACTGGGGACCGAGCGCCTGGTCCTGTGCGGGCAGGTGACCGAACAGTGCGTGATGTATTCGGCTCTGGATGCCCACATCCGGCACTTCGACGTCGTGGTAGCGGCTGACGCGGTCGCCCACATCGACGCCGACCTGGCCGAGGCGGCCCTGCGGATGATGCGTTGCAACATGTCCGCGGACATCTGCGCGGTGGACGACATCACCTTCGATGCCCGACGTGTGGAGTGAACAAGGCGGGTGACGGGCGTCGCTCGCCGTGAAGAGCCGCCGACCGCTGGAGCACCCTGCTGGACTGCCCGCCCCCCCACCCCGTGGGCACTGCTCTCGGCCTTCCCGCAATGTCACCGGGAAGCGGAGGTGTGTTTCGCGGCGACACCTGAGGTGCATGAGGCGCCCGTGCCGGGGCAGGCGGCGCATCGGGGCGGTAGGCACCCTGTGACTCCGACGTGTGTGAAGGAGCAAGATCGTGATGATGACTCACCCCGCGGTGCTGGCACGTCTGGTGGAGGAGTACGAGAGGGAGTCGGAGCTCCGGGCCTCCGGCCCCCACGGACCGGTGCGGCAACAGATGGAGGACGTGGTCTACACGCTGTGCGTATCGACAGGGACGCGCGACATAGACGCAGCGCTGGCCGCGGCGCGAGAGCGGCTGCATACCGCATGGCTCGGTGACGCCGATGACGCGGAGGCGGTGGCACGTGCGGCGGGGTGAGCGGGCCGCCGCCGCTCAGACGGCAGTGGCCAGGACGGCGTCGACGCTGACGACGTAGCGAAAGCGCCGCCGGGAACGGGTTTTGCCCCGCGGGGCCCTCAGCACCGAGCGCGAGCGCGGCCACCCGTTCCAGCTCGGGCCCATCGGCCCGGCGCCGGCGGGTAGGCAGGCGAGGGGAAGACGGCGTCACCCACCAAGCACGCCTACGACGGCCGGCCGCCGAGAGACGAATCCAAGCCCGTCGGCACCGCCCACACATCGACGGCCCGCATCGGCCCCCGCGTCCGCCCCCGCATCGGCAGTGCGGTCCTGGGGGGGCGAGGAAGAGCGACCGCTTAACGAGCGCTGGGGTGGGCAGGTGCCTCATATGTCGATCGCCTGCTTGGGCCGGCCTGCCCATCGTCGGCCGAAGGGGCGCGGGAGTGTAGTAATGGCGTACGTGACCAGGTGCTCCACGATCAGCGAGGCCCTGTGCCCCCGAGGTGCCGTGCATGCGGGGGGCTCCCCGTGTGCGGCTTGAGCGGGGAGGTGCGTTTCGACGGCCGGCGACCAGACCTCGCTGCCGTCGAACGCATGACCGATGTCTTGGAGTCGCGGGGACCGGACGGCAGAGGGTCGTGGTCGCAGGGCGCCGTGGCGCTCGGGCACCGGCGTCTGAAGATCATCGATCTTTCCGAGTGGGGCTCCCAGCCCATGACCGATGCGCAGCTGGGACTCACCGCGGTCTTCAACGGTTGCGTCTACAACTACCGTGAGCTGCGTGACCGCCTGGAAGGGCTCGGTCACCGCTTCTTCTCCCGCTCCGACACCGAGGTGGTCGTCAAGGCGTACGCCGAGTGGGGCTGGGAGGGCGTCGAGTCCCTCATCGGCATGTTCGCCTTCGCGGTGGTGGAACACCACACCGGCCGTGTCGTACTGGGCCGCGACCGACTGGGCATCAAGCCCCTGTACGTCACACAGGACAGCGACCGGCTGCGCTTCGCCTCCTCCCTGCCCGCGCTACTGGCGGGCGGGGGCGTCGACACGTCCCTCGACCCGGTGGCGCTGCACCAGTACCTGAGCTGGCACGGCACGGTCCCGGCGCCCCGCACCGTCCTGAACGGCGTACGGAAGCTGCCGCCGGCCACCGTCCGCGTCATCGAGCGGGACGGTACGCACCGCGACCACTGCTACTGGCAGCCGTCGTACACCCGGCACTCGGAGTTCGGCGAGGACCCGGCGCTCTGGCAGGAGGCGGTGCACGACGCGCTGCGCACGGCGGTGCGGCGGCGCACGGTCGCGGACGTCCCCGTGGGCGTCCTCCTGTCGGGCGGGCTGGACTCCAGCCTGATCGTGGCGCTGCTCGCCGAGGCGGGGCAGGAGGACATCGCGACCTTCGCGATGGGCTTCGAGGCGGAGAACGGGGAGGACGGAGACGAGTTCCGGTATTCGGACCTGATCGCGCGACGGTTCTCGACGGACCACCACCAGCTCATGATCCCCTCCGACCGGCTGCCGTCCGCGCTGGAAGCCGCGATCGGGGCCATGAGCGAGCCGATGGTGAGTCACGACGCCGTGGCGTTCCACATGCTGTCGGAACAGGTCTCCAAGGAGGTCAAGGTCGTGCTCTGCGGCCAGGGCGCGGACGAGGTGTTCGCCGGCTACCACTGGTACCCGCAGATCGCCTCGGCCGCCCGGCCGGATGCCGAGGGGGCTTACGCGGACGCGTACTTCGACCGGACGCACGCCGAACTCACCGCCATGCTGCACCCCGGCTTCGCCGCCGACCACGACGCCTCGATGGAGTTCGTCCGGGCGCACATGGCCGCACCGGGAGCGGAGACCGCCCTCGACGCGACCCTCCGCATGGACGTCCACGCGCTCATGCCCGACGACCCCGTCAAACGGGTCGACAACATGACGATGGCCTGGGGCCTGGAGGCGAGGGTGCCCTTCCTGGACCACGAGCTCGTCGAGCTGGCCGCGGCCTGCCCCCCGCAGCTCAAGCTCGCACAGGGCGGCAAGGCCGTGCTCAAGGACATCGGACGCGAGATCCTTCCCCTTGAAGTCGTCGACCGGCCGAAGGGCTACTTCCCGGTCCCCGCGGTCCGGCACATGGCGGAACCCGTGCTCGCTCGCGTACGCCACGCCCTCACGGCTTCGGAAGCACGCCGGCGCGGCATCTTCGACCAGCGCATGGTCCACGAGCTGCTCGAGGCACCCAACCGCCATCGCACCAGACGCGGGGCCAACACCCTCTGGCAGATGGCGTCGTTGGAAATCTGGCTGCAGACGCACGGAATCAAGTGAGCGGTCGGCCTGAAGCGGAAGCCCGGGAGAGGCGGCCCATGCCCCTGGACCACACGAGACCCCTGAGGCGCACGCACGAAACGCCCCGCGGGCCGGCCGGTCGCCCCGATGCCGGAGGGTTCCCGGCAGAAGACCCGCTGCCCGGTCCGGCGCCGGCCCCGGCGCCGGTTCGGATGCCCGGCCATCGCGGCGTCGACCCGCCGACCCTCCTGGCCGCTCATGGATGCTGGTACCCGTCGGCCGACCCGACGGGCGAGCGCGTGGCGTTCATCTGCGACAGGGCCGGGGTCCCCCAGCTGTGGAGCGGGCCCGCCCGGGGGACGGAGGTGCACGTGCTGGACGGCGACCCCGACCCGGTGACCGAGGTGTCCTGGTCGCCGGACGGGCGCTGGATCGCCTACACCTCGGCGCCGGGGGGCGGGGAGCACACCCGGGTGCTGGTGGTGCGCCCGGACGGCACCGGGCGTCAGGTGCTCGCGGGCGCGGAGCCGGGGAGTTCGGCCCACCTCGGGTGCTGGACGCGTGACGGCACCGCCCTCGCCGTCACGGTCGTCCAGCCCTCCCCGGCGCGCTCGGAGCACGCCGGACCGGGACACCTGCTGCCGGAAGCGGAGGGTGCGTCGCCGGCCGGGGGAAGGACAGCGACCGCGGCGTCGCCCGAAAGCGACGGCCCCGCCCTCGGCCCGGCCCGGAGCGGCGGGCTGGCGGCCTACCTGCTCGACCCGGACGCGGCAACCGCGCCGGTTCTGCTGTTCGGCGAGGAGGGAGCTCCCTCCTTGCGCGTGTGCGACATGAGCGCGGACGGTCGCTTCGCGCTCCTGCGCCGCGGCCCGCGCGGCCGCCGGGAGGCCCTCGTACGCGACACGGCCGCGGGCCGCACCACCTTCGCGCTGCACGTCGCCGACGGGGACCCCTGGACCGGCCGGTTCTCCGCCGACGCGCGCACGCTATGGCTGCGCAGCGACGCGGAACGGGAGTTCGCGGCCCTGCTGAGGGTACGGCTGGACGAGGAGGGCAGGTCCCGGGGGCTGTCCGTCGCCGTCGAGCGGGAGCAGTCCGCCCTCGATCTGCTGAGCGTGCCCGACCACGGCCGGTGGGCCGTGCTCGCCTGGAACGCGCACGGCGCGACCGAGCTAGAGACCGTGGGGCTCACCCCCGACCATACGGTCGGCGACTTCGGACCGCGCCACCATCCCGTCCTGCCCCACGAGGTGGTGACCCGGATCGCGCCCGTGGAGCGCGGCGGGCTGTTCGCCGCCCTGTCGGGATCCCGGCGCAGGCCCGGCATCTGGGAACTGGACGAGGCCCTCGTCCCCGCGCGCACCGGCTGGTCGGCGCGGGACGAGGACGCGGTCCCGCCGGGGCGGCCTCCCGTACGCCCGGTTCCCCTGCGCTGCGAGGCCCGGGACGGGCTCACACTCGGTGGCTGGTACTACCGTGCGCCGGACCAGAACCCGGGCCGGCCGGCCCCGTGCGTCATCCACCTCCACGGCGGACCGGAGGAACAGGAACGGCCCGTGTTCGATCCGCTCTACCACGAACTCCTCGGCCGGGGCCTGGACGTGTTCGCCCCCGACGTCCGCGGCTCGTCCGGCCGGGGCCGGTCCTTCGTGGACGCCGACCTCGGCGCCGGCCGGTTCGCGGCGATCGACGACGTCGCCGACTGCGCCGCACACGTGGTCTCGCTCGGCTACGCCGACCCGCTGAGGCTCGGGGTGATGGGCCGCTCGTACGGCGGCTACCTCACCATGGCCTCCCTCGTGTGGCATCCGGACCTCTTCCGGGCCGGGGTCGCGGTCTGCGGAATGTCCGACTTCGGCACCTTCTTCGCCGGTACGGAGCCGTGGATCGCGCAATCCGCGGCCGCCAAGTACGGGCACCCCGAACACGACCGGGAACTGCTGCGCTCCCTGTCCCCGATGAGCCGCATCGATCAGCTGCGCGCCCCGGTGCTGGCCGTCCACGGGGAGCACGACACCAACGTGCCGCCGACGGAATCGGAGCAGTTCGTCCGCGCGGCGCGCGACCGCGGCGTGCCGGCACGGCAGCTGACGCTACGCAACGAGGGCCACGAATTCCTGCGGGCGGACAACCGGCGGCTCTACCGGCGCGCTGCCGCGGACTGGCTGGAGCGGCATCTCGGTCCGGCCCCGTGACGATGTCCGTTTTTCGCCGACGGTCTCGGGGCAGGCGCGAGGCATGAACCAGTCGAAAGCGCCGGTACTCGATGCGTTGGCCGCCTACCACGAGAGCGGGCAGACGCCGTTCACGCCTCCGGGCCACAAACAGGGACGGGGCGCCGACCCCAGGGTGCGGGCCGTGCTCGGCGAAGCGGTGTTCCGGTCCGATGTGCTCGCCACCAGCGGCCTGGACGACCGTACGTCGTCCCACGGCGTCCTGGAGGAAGCACAGGCACTGATGGCGGACGCCGTCGGGGCGGACCACGCGTTCTTCTCCACCTGCGGCAGCTCCCTGTCGGTGAAGTCGGCCATGCTGTCGGTCGCCGGTCCGCACGAGAAGCTGC
This sequence comes from Streptomyces sp. NPDC029164, assembly GCF_055563995.1. NCBI lineage: Bacteria > Bacillati > Actinomycetota > Actinomycetes > Kitasatosporales > Streptomycetaceae > Streptomyces > Streptomyces sp. NPDC029164. The sequence continues at coordinate 51,372 of NZ_JBVHWW010000012.1, forward strand.
TGGTGGGACGGGACGCGCACAAATCGGTGGTGTCGGGACTGATCCTCTCGGGCATCCGGCCCGTCTGGGTGGACCCACAGTGGGATGCCGAGCGTCATCTCGCCCATCCGCCGACCGCCGAGGACTTCGAGGCCGCCTTCGCGGAGCACCCCGACGCCCGCGGCGCGCTCGTGACCACACCCACCCCCTACGGCACCTGCTCGGACCTGGCCGCCATCGCCGAGGTCTGTCACCGCCGGCACCGACCCCTGATCGTCGACGAGGCGTGGGGAGCCCACCTGCCCTTCCACCCGGACCTGCCGACCTGGGCCATGGACGCCGGGGCCGACGTGTGCGTCACCTCCGTCCACAAGATGGGCTCCGGACTGGAACAGAGCTCCGTCTTCCACCTACAGGGCGACCTGGTCAAACCGGAGGTGCTCAAGAGCCGTGAGGACCTGCTGGGAACCACCAGCCCGTCCTCGCTCGTCTATGCGGCGCTGGACGGCTGGCGCAGGCAAATGGTCCAGCACGGCGAGGCCCTCTACGACCACGCACTCACCCTCGCTCAGAAGACGCGTGAGCGGATTTCCCGCATCGACGGCATGCACGTGCATGGCCGCGACGACTTCTGCGGGCCGGGCCGGGCGGCGGACATGGACCCCCTGCAGATCATCATCGACATCAGCGCGTGGGAGGTCACCGGCTACCGCGCCGCCGACTGGCTGCGGGACAAGCACCGCATCAACCTCCACATCGCCGACCACCGCCGCATCAGCGCGCAGCTCACCCACGCCGACGACAGCGACACGGCCGAACTGCTTCTGACGGCTCTGACCGACCTGGCCGCGCATGCCGCGGAGCTCCGCACCGGACAGCCCGTGAAGGTCCCGTCGCCGTCGCGGCTGAGGCTGGAGCAGGCCGCGCTGCCCCGCGACGCCTTCTTCGGTCCCGCCGAGCAGGTGCCGTGGGAGAAGGCCGAAGGCCGTATCGCCGCCGAAATGCTGACCCCCTACCCGCCGGGCATTCCCGCGGCCCTGCCCGGCGAACGCCTCACCGCAGACGTCCTGCGCTACCTGCGGACCGGGGTCGAAGCCGGCATGGTCGTGCCGGACGCGGTCGACACGGAGGTCATGAGCGTCCGCGTGCTCCGCGAAGAGTGACCACGGTGCGGAGCGGGAGGGCTTCGCCTTGCTGCCCGCTCCGGAGGGGTGGCGGGCGGCAGGACCGCGGGGCGGGTGGGGTGCGGTCGCTGTCCTCGACACCCACCTCGACGCACCCGTCCTGCACCTCAAGGGCCGGCCGGTACGGACCGGGGGCGTAGGCGCGGGACGGCTCGACCCGCCAGGCCTCGGCCCCGGGGTGCACGCAGGCAGGAGGAACGTCCGGCGTCGTGGTGCCTTCGGCCGCCGCGAGGGAGGAGGATGGAGGAAGCGGGCTGCGGCAGGAGGTGGAGCACCGTGGAATCGGTCCCCCCGGAGAACGAGCAACGGGTCGTGGCTGAACGCGGCCGAGAGCGATCATGAGGAGGTTCACCAGACCACTGGAATGATCATGGTGCATCCAGGGGTCGATCCCCCCGATGCACTGGCCCGCCTGAGGGCCCACGCCTTCTCCCACGGAAAATCCGTGACGGATGCGGCTTTCGACGTGATCGCCGGGAGAATCAGGTTCCATGATGAGGCCCGCCCCCACCGGTGGGTTGGAGCAGTGAAACGGTGACACCGGCATGACCACCACTCGAGAGCAGCAGCTTACCGAGGCGTTCGTCGCGCTCAGCGACACCCTCGGCGTCGACGTCGATCCCCTTGTCCTACTCGGACGCCTCGTCCACCACAGCGTCGCCCTGACCCCCGTCGACGCGGCCGGCGTCATGCTCGCCAACAGCCGCGGCGGCCTGCGCTCCGCGATCACGACCGAGCACGCCGCCGAGCTCACCGAGATCTGGCAGTCCGAGGTGAAGCAGGGGCCGTGCATCGAGGCCTTCACCACCGGCAACGTGGTCCACGCCCCCGAACTGGCGTCGCAGCACAATCGCTGGCCCGACTTCACGCCGCTCGCCCGGGCGGCCGGATACGAAAGCGCCCACGCCCTGCCCCTGCGCCATCGCGGGCAGACCATCGGCGCGCTCAACCTCCTGGCCCGCCACCCCACCGCCCTCACCGACGCGGACACCACCCTCCTACGGGCCCTCGCCGACGTCGCCACCACCGCCGTGTTGGCCTGGGACCGCCAACCGCTGCGACCCGAGGACGTCACCACGCGCACCCAGACGGCCCTGACGGGGAAAGCGATCTTCGACACCGCCAGTGGCATGCTCGCCGCCACCGCCGACATCACCCCCGCCGAAGGAGCGAGCCGGCTCCACGGCTACGCCCGCAGCCACCACCTGCGCCCCACCGATGTCGCCGACCAGCTCGTACGCCGCACCCTCGACCTTCACACCGTCCTGGCGGCACGCGCTTGACCCCCGGCGGGGCTGCGGGAGCCCCGCTACCAGCGCCAGGCCGGAGGCTTACGGAGGCGCACCGGGTCCTGTCCCCTGTCCCGGGGAGGCCGAAAGCATGACCCTGAGACCCGCCCGGGCCGGTTCCCACACCGTGCGGAGGCCGCACCGATGCGCTGTCGCTCCGCCGGTCACCCGCTGTGCTGAATCGGGCACGCCGGAGGGAAAATCCCCACAGTCCGGTTCGCCGGGCGAGCGCAGGGCACGCGCACGGTGGGGGGCACAGCCACAGCAGCGACCGATAGAAGCGAAGCAGCACCGTCTGCGAGGAGGCGTCATGCGGGCACTCACCTGGCACGGGAAGCGGGACGTACGCGTCGACACCGTGCCCGACCCCACGATCCGCGACCGCGACGACGTGATCGTCAAGATCACGACCACTGGTCTCTGCGGCTCGGACCTGCACCTCTACGAGGTTCTCGGTGCGTTTCTCGACGCCGGCGACATCCTGGGCCACGAACCCATGGGCATCGTCGAGGAGGTGGGACCGGACGTCACTTCTCTGAAGCCGGGGGACCGAGTGGTGATCCCCTTCAACATCTCGTGCGGAACGTGCTTCATGTGCGACCAGGGGCTGCAGTCCCAGTGCGAGACGACACAGGTCCACGAGCACGGCACAGGCGCGTCGCTCTTCGGTTACACGAAGCTCTATGGCCAGGTCCCGGGCGGGCAGGCCCAGTACCTGCGCGTCCCGTTCGGGAACTCTCTTCCGATCCGGGTTCCTGACGGGCCGCCGGACGACCGCTTCGTCTACCTGTCCGACGTGCTGCCCACGGCCTGGCAGGCCGTCGAGTACGCTGCCGTTCCCGAGGGTGGCAGTGTCGCCGTCCTGGGCCTGGGGCCCATCGGCGACATGAGCTGCCGTATCGCCGCTCACCGCGGCGCCGGCACGGTCATCGGTATCGATCTCGTTCCCGAACGCCTGGAGCGGGCCCGCCGGCGCGGCATCCACACCCTCGACATCCGGGAGTGCGGCGAGAGCCTGACGGACGCCGTCCGAGCGCTCACGGGAGGACGGGGCCCCGACGCCGTCATCGACGCCGTCGGCATGGAGGCCCACGGCAGCCGTATCGCCGCAGCCGCGCAGGGCATCACCACCCTCCTGCCGGACTCCCTGGCCGCGGCCATGATGAAGCGTGCAGGAGTCGACCGGCTGTCCGCGCTCCACACCGCCATTGACCTCGTCCGACGCGGCGGCACGATCTCGGTGTCCGGGGTCTACGGCGGTGCGGCCGATCCACTGCCCCTGCTGACCATGTTCGACAAGCAGCTCACGCTGCGCATGGGGCAGGCCAACGTCTGGCGCTGGGTCGACGACATCCTCCCCCTGCTCACCGACGGGGATCCCCTCGGCGCCGAGGACTTCGCCACGCACCGGCTGCCGCTCGAACAGGCGCCGGACGCGTACGCGATGTTCCAGAAGAAGCAGGACGGCGCCGTCAAGGTCCTCTTCACCCCTTGATCCGACAGGTCGCGGCCGCCCGCGGTGATGCGTCGCCGTTTCACTCCGACGGACGGGCAGGCGATCAGGCCGGCAGGCAGATGCCCGGAACGCCGCTGAGGCGGGTGAGAAGCACCTGGCCTCCGTTTGGGAGCGGGTGCCTCCCGGTCATGGCTAGAACGTACAGCAGCCCGTCCCCTGGAGACATGCGATGACCACGAAGCACAGCCCTGCCGCCCCGGAGCCGGACGAGAACGGCGTGCCGGGCAAGCCGGGACCGGTATCACCGGCCGTGGCCGAGCCGACGCAGCCCTCCGAGCCCCTCCCGCCGAAAGCGGACCAGGAAGGGCCGGAGACCGTGAGCCCCACCGGGCAGGCCACCGGGGCGGAGCAGGCGCGGATGGCGCAGAGCGGTGCCTATCTCACCACCGCCCAAGGGGCACGGCTCCACGACACCGACCATTCGCTGAAGGCCGGAGCGCGGGGGCCGGTTCTACTGCAGGACCACCATCTGCGCGAGAAGATCACGCACTTCGACCACGAGCGGATCCCGGAACGGGTGGTCCATGCGCGCGGCGCCGCCGCCCACGGGGTCTTCCAGGGGTACGGAACCGCAGGCGAAGTGACGCGTGCCGCCTTCCTCGCGAAGGACGTGGAGACGCCCGTGTTCGTCAGGTTCTCCACCGTGCTCGGTTCACGCGGCTCGGCCGACACGGTGCGCGACACCCGCGGGTTCGCGACGAAGTTTTACACCGAGGAAGGCACATTCGACCTGGTCGGCAACAACATCCCGGTCTTCTTCATTCAGGACGCCGTCAAGTTCCCCGACATCATCCACGCCGGCAAACCGCATCCCGACCGGGAGATCCCGCAGGCGCAGAGCGCCCACGACACCTTCTGGGACTTCGTCTCGCTCCACACCGAAGCCACGCACCACACCCTGTGGAACATGTCCGACCGCGGCATCCCGCGGTCCTACCGGATGATGGAGGGCTTCGGCGTCCATACGTTCCGCCTGGTCAACGCGGCCGACGAAAGCGTGCTGGTGAAATTCCACTGGAAGCCCAAGCTGGGCGTGCACTCCCTGGTCTGGGAGGAAGCGCAGCTGATCAACGGGATGGACCCCGACTTCCACCGCCGTGACCTCTTCGACGCCATCGAATCCGGCGCCTTCCCGCAGTGGGAGCTCGGCATCCAGGTCTTCCCCGACACCCCGGACCAGACCTTCGAAGGCATCGACCTCCTCGACCCGACGAAGATCGTCCCTGAGGAGCTCGCGCCGGTCCAGCCGATCGGGCTCATGACCCTGAACGCGAACGCCAAGAACTACTTCGCCGAGACCGAGCAAGTCGCCTTCCACCCGGGACACTTGGTCCCGGGCATCGACGTCACCGACGACCCGCTGCTCGCAGGACGGCTCTTCTCCTACCTCGATACGCAGATCAGCCGACTCGGCGGCCCCAACTTCGGGCAGATCCCGATCAACCGGCCGCACGCGCCCGTCAACGACATGCTCCGCGACGGCATGCACCAGACCGCTGTCCACACCGGGGTCGCCCCCTATCACCCCAACAGCCTCGATGGCGGCTGCCCCTTCTTCGCCGGAGCCGACATGGGCGCCTTCATCGAAACGCCGGTGAAGGTTCCGGCGGCGAGCAAGGTCCGTGAGGCACCCGCCTCGTTCTCGGACCACTTCTCCCAACCGCGGCTGTTCTGGCTCAGCATGACGCCGCCCGAGCGTGAGCACATCATCGCCGCGTACACCTTCGAACTGAACAAGTGCTACGAGCAGGCCATCAAGGAACGCACCCTCCAGGTCCTCGCGAACATCGACCCGCAGTTGTGCGAACAGGTCGCCACCGGTCTCGGACTGCCGGCCCCCGCGGCCACCGAGCCGCTCGCCGAGTCCGACCCCAGCCCGGCCCTCTCCCAAATGGGCGGCACCTGGCCGACCGACGGCCGCGTCATCGGCATCATCGCCGATCCGGAGGCCGACCTGGACGGTGTACGGGCCGCCCGGCAAGCCATCCTCGACGCCGGCATGGTGCCCCTCGTCATCGCCCCGACCGGCGGCACCCTCGACCCCGACGGCGCTCCGATCACCATCCAGCGGACCTACGCCACCGCCCGCTCCACCGAATTCGACGCCGTCCTGCTCGCCGGCGTCCCCGCGGCAGGGGCGGACGCGTACGGCGCCCGCGACGCCAAGGCCGGCACCGCCCGGCCGCCGCGAGCCGTCGATCCGCGCGTGCTCCTGCTCGTCACCGAGGCGTACCGGCACGGCAAGGCCATCGGCGGCTGGAACGGCGCGGGCCGGCTCCTCGAGACCGCCGGCATCACAGCCGGCGACCCGGGTATCGCCCTGGGCGAGGACGGCGCAGCCGTCGTGGAGACCATGACCGCAGCCCTGGCCGAGCACCGGGCCTGGGACAGGTTCCCGCCCGCCGTCTGAGGGGCCAGAACGCCGGGAAACAACGGGAACGGGCCCACCGCGACGTGGCTGCGGTGGGCCCGATCTCTGGCGCCGCTCGCGCGACAGCGGGGCGTCAGCCGGGTCCGCCCAGCGCGATCTTCCACACTCGGGTCGCCACCTGGAGGTTGAGCCGGTCTTCGACGTTCGCGAGGTCGTTGCCGCTGATGTCGCGGATGCGCTGGAGGCGATAGCGCAGCGTGCTGCGGTGGATCGCGAGGGATTCGGCGGTCTCGTCGTAGTTGCCCCCGCAGTCGAAGTACCGGGACAGGGTCTCCACCATGGCCGCGTGGTGCCGGGAGTCGTAGTCGATGAGCTGCCCGAGCCACTCGTGGACGAACGTCTCCAGCTCCCGGTAATCGTTGCCAGGTCCCAGGATCCGGTAGAGGCCGAGCTCGTCGAAAAAGGTCGTGCCGTAGCGCTCGCGGGAGTGGCGGCGCACTTCCATCGCGCGCTGCGCCTCCTGGTAGCGGTGGGGGATGTCGTCCAGCGATTCGCACGGGGCGCTCACCCCGATCGTCCCGGACCGTGTCCCGGTCTCCAGGGCGAGCGCCTCGTACAGGGCGCGGGCGTGCGGTCTGTCGTCGGCGACCAGGACCACGTGGTCGGAACGTCGGGTCAGCAGCGAGCGCATGCCCACGGCAGAGGCCGCCCGGCCCACGGTCTGCGCGAAGGAATCGTCCGTCGTCCGGTTCGACCACTGCACCACGATGATGTAGTGGCTGCGGTGCAGGTCGTGTCCGACTGCCTCGGACCGGGCGTAGGCGCTCGCCTCGTCCGTCCCTGCCAGGAGGTCGTCGACCAGCTCGCGGTGCAGCCTCAGCTCCACTTCGGCCAGATTGCGCAGGTGTGCCAGCTCCAGGGCGAGCGACGTGGCGGCGTGTTCCAGCGCGAGTACGGTGTGTTCGTCGGTCTGGCCCCGGGCGTCGACCAGGGCGAGAACGCCCAGGATCTCGCCGTGCGGGCGGACCAGAGTGATCAGCCGGTCCTTGATCCGTACCGGTCCGACCTCCCGGGCAACGGCGTGCAGCATTGCGTCCTGGCGCACGGGGTCCGGTTCCGGATAGGGGTCGGGGCGGCTGGGGCCGGTCCAGGACCTCAGCCGACCGAAGCGGTCCTCGACCAGCGCGGGGAGTCCAGTGAACTCGTGCAGTGCGCGGGTGATGGCTTCCTCGCCGCCGCCCGAGGCAGCGACGTCGGCCATGAGCGCGTGAACGGCCCGCTGGTACCCCAGCTCGGCCACGACGGAGATCAGCTGCCGCTGGAGGGCTGTTCGTTCCTCCCTCAGCCGGTGCATCTTCAGCGCGTCCTCGCGTTGGCGGCGGTGCATGAAGGCGACCGACAGAGCAGCAGCGGTGTGCCGGACGAGCGTGGCGAGCAGGGATCGCTCGGCCACGGTGGGCCGGGATCGGGACGTCACCACGAGGTAGCCGTGGAGTCTCTCAAGTCCGCGCAGCCCCAGGGCCCGGCCCCAGGGCCGGCCGGGTACGGTCACGGGGCCGTCTTGCCCGGCCAACTCCCGCACCCTCCGGTCCACGGCCAGGGCAGGGATCTGCCCGTCCCTCGGGCTGGGGACCAGCTCGCCGTCCACCCGCAGGTATCCGGCCTCGGCACTGTACGGCCCTGCGGCGGTTATGTGGTCCATGGCCAGGCGCAGGATCTCGGCTTCGTCCCGGGTGTCGAGCAGGGCACAGGAGAGCACCATCAGTTCGTGGGGGGCATGGTCTCCCGGGGTGGGAACGGGTGGGCGGGGCCCACTCCGCGCGGCTGTGGACTGCCGTCCGGCCCTGCCCCGTGGAAGGCTGCCCTCCCGGTCGGAGCGGCGGAGGTACGGGTTGTGCGCTCGGCTGCCGGCCATGGGATCACTCCACTCTCGCCGAGGTTCTCCCCGAGCCGGCGGGGTACACGTTCCCGGCCGTTCCCGGCCCAGCCAGCCGGCCAGGGGAGTACCCCTTCTCCGGGCCCTCAGAGAGGTGACGGTGACCCTTCCTGTACGCCTCCCCTATCAACGTACCCGGGATGTCCGGAGTCCTCGTGTCGTGCTCGCAGGGCGAGGGACGCCGTTGTTCTTTGACCTGTCGGGGGCAGGCGTATCGCTGCTCGGTGCGCCAGTCTGGGACGTGCCGGGGGGCCGTCGTCCGCACCGACAGGAAGGACCGGACGACGACCGAGCAGCCTCGCAGGAAGCCGAACGCGCCGTCGACCACCTCTCGGACCAGGGATTCCCGGTGCGCTGATCGGCTGGCTGTTCGGCCGGAGCCGCAGGACTTCGCCTCCGTCCCCCGGGCGCAGCCCAGCCGGTACGACGTCGTCGTGGACGAAGCGGTCGACGAGGCCGTACGGCTGCTCGGCGGGCTGCGGACTACCGGTGCCGGCGGGCGTCCCGCCCATACCTGAACGATCGGATCCGCAGTGTCGGCGCATGCCGCCGCACGGGGAGGAGTTCCTCATGGCCAAGGCAGTGGGCATCGATCTGGGCACCACGAACTCGGTGATCGCCGTGTGGGAGGGCGGCGAGCCGTCCGTCGTGCCCAACAGCGAGGGCAACCGTACGACGCCGTCCGTGGTGGCCTTCACCGATACCGGCGAGCGCCTGGTGGGCCAGCTGGCCCGGCGCCAGGCGATCCTCAACCCCAAGGGCACCATCTACTCGGCCAAGCGGTTCATCGGCCGGCACTTCGACGAGATCTCCGAGGAGGCCAGGGCGGTGGCGTACGACGTCGTCGAGGGCGACGGCGGGGCGGCCCGCTTCAAGGTGCGCGACAAGCTGTATGCGCCTGAGGAGATCAGCGCCCAGGTGCTGCGCAAACTCGCCGACGACGCCTCCAAGCAGCTGGGGGAGCGGGTCACGGAGGCGGTCATCACGGTGCCCGCCTACTTCAACGACGCTCAGCGCACCGCCACCAAGGACGCCGGACGGATCGCGGGTCTGGAGGTGCTGCGGATCATCAACGAGCCGACCGCGGCGGCCCTCGCGTACGGCATGGACAAGAAGGAGCACGAGACGGTGCTGGTCTTCGACCTGGGCGGCGGCACCTTCGACGTGAGCATCCTCGACGTCGGCGACGGCGTGGTGGAGGTGCGGTCCACCGCCGGCGACAGTCACCTGGGCGGTGACGACTTCGACCGGCGCCTGGTGGATTACCTCGCGGACGACTTCCAGAAGGAGAACGGCATCGATCTGCGCAAGGACCCGCAGGCGCTGCAACGCCTGTTCGAGGCGGCGGAGAAGGCCAAGACCGAGCTGAGTTCGGTGACGCAGACGCAGGTCAGCCTGCCGTTCGTCACCGCCGACGCTTCGGGCCCCAAGCACCTCACCGACTCGATCATGCGGTCCACGTTCGAGCAGATCACCGGCGACCTGGTGGAGCGGTGCCTGGGACCGGTCCAGCAGGCCATGGCCGACGCCAAGGTCGGCGAGAGCGACATCGACGAGGTCATTCTCGTCGGCGGCTCCACCCGCATCCCTGCCGTACAGGCCCTCGTGCGCCGGCTGACCGGCGGCAAGGAACCCAATATGAGCGTCAACCCCGATGAGGTCGTGGCCCTGGGCGCCGCGATCCAGGCCGGGGTGCTCAAGGGCGAGGTCAAGGACGTCCTGCTGCTCGACGTCACGCCCCTCTCGCTGGGCGTGGAGACGCGCGGCGGCGTGATGACGAAGATCATCGAGCGGAACACCACCATCCCGGTGCGCCGCTCCGAGACCTTCTCCACTGCCGAGGACAACCAGCCGGCCGTCGATGTGGTGGTCCTCCAGGGGGAGCGGGAGCGCGCCGCGGACAACCGGGTGCTCGGCCGGTTCCAGCTCACCGACATCCGGCCGGCGCCGCGGGGCGAACCGCAGATCGAGGTCACCTTCGACGTCGACGCCAACGGCATTCTCGAGGTCAAGGCCCGCGACCGGGACACCGGCAAGGAACAGGGCATCACCATCAGCGAGAGCTCCAACCTGGACCGCGGCGAGGTCGAACGCATGGTCCAGGAGGCCGAGAGCAACCGGGGCCAGGACCAGGCGCTGCGCGAGGCCGTCGACGCCCGCAACGAGCTCGACGCCGTCGCGTACCAGGTCGAGAAGCGCCTCGCCGAACTGGGCGACGCAGCCCCCGCGCACGAGAAGGCACGCGCCGAAATGCTCGTGTCGGATGCCCGGGCGGCGGTCAAGGAGGAGGCGGGCGCGGAGCGGGTGCGGCCCCTGACCTCCGAACTCCAGCAGGTGCTGGCAGGGCTGGTGGCGCATCAGGGCGGTGCCGCCACGGGAGGTCCCGGCCAGGACACCACCGGGGGCGGCGCGACAGGCGGTGGCGGTGACGACGACGTCATCGACGCCGAGTTCGACAAGGACTGAGGAACCGCCATGCCGATCCACCCCAGGGAACCCGACCCCGCCGCCCCGGACCAGGCCGGCCCGGCTCCGCAGGGCGCCGTACGCCCTCCCCGCGGCGATCTTCCGCCCTCGGGCCCGCCGGCCGGGCCGGGGTCTGCCACGGACGAGGAACCCGGCCCCGACGCGGCCGGCGGCCCCGCACCCTCCGAGGACGAGTACACGACCGCGATCCGGGAACTGGAGGACCGCTGGCGGCGCGCGCTCGCCGACCTCGACAACCTCCGCAAGCGTCACGCCAGGGAACTGGAGCGCGAGCGGATGGTCGAGCGGTCCCGGACGGCCGCCGCCTTCCTGCCCGTCCTGGACAACCTCGAACTCGCCCTGACCCATGCGGGAGCCGACCCCGGCGCGATCGTGGAGGGCGTCCGGGCGGTCCGCGACCAGGCGGTGAACGTCCTCGAACTGCTCGGCTTCCCGCGGCACGCGGAGACCGGCATCGCCTTCGACCCGGCCCGGCACGAGGTGGTCGCCGTCGTCCAGGACCCCGACGCGGAACCGGGCACCGTCGTCGAGGTGCTGCGCCCGGGCTACGGAGACGGCGAACGGCAGCTCAGGCCCGCCGCCGTGACGGTCGCGAAGCGGGAGTGACCGGTCATGGCACGGGACTTCTACGAGGTGCTGGGCGTGTCGCGGACCGCGAGCCAGGACGAGATCCAGCAGGCATATCGCAAGCTCGCCCGCAAGAACCACCCGGACGTCAACAAGGACCCGGAGGCGGAGGAACGCTTCAAGGACCTCAACGAGGCGTACAGCGTCCTGTCGGACCCGAAGACCCGGGCCCGTTACGACCGCTTCGGCGAGGACTTCCGCAAGATCCCCGAGGACTTCGACGAACGGGTCGCGGCCGGAGCGGGCGGCGGCTTCCGCGGTGGGAGGACCGCGGGCGCGGGCGGCCCCCGCGCCCGGTACACCACCGGCTTCGGCGACGACTTCGCAGCGGAGGACATCGACATCGAGGACCTGTTCGGCTCGCTCTTCGGAGCCGGCGCCGCCCGCGCCGGTGTACCGGGAGCCGACCAGGAGGCCGAGCTGCCGCTCACCGTGGAGGAGGCGTACCGGGGCGGCCGTCGCACCGTCACGCTCGCCGGTCCCACCGGGCAGCCGCGGCGGTACGAGGTCAACGTGCCGCCGGGCGTCACCGACGGGCAGCGCATCCGGCTGGCGGGCGAGGGCGGCCGGGGCCGTGGTGACGCCTCCGCGGGCGACCTGTACCTGCGGGTGCGCGTCCAGCCCCACCCCCGGTTCCGGCTGGACGGCCGTGACCTGCACGTCCAGCTCCCGATCGCCCCCTGGGAGGCGGCCCTGGGCGCGACCGTGCCGGTGCCCACCCCCGGCGGCGGCACGGCCAAGGTCACGGTGCCCGCGGGCTCCTCCAGCGGCCGGAGGCTGCGACTGCGCGGCGAGGGCATGCCGAACCCGCGCGGCGCAAGCGGCGACCTGTACGCCGAAATCCGCGTCATGGTGCCCCCCACCCTCGGCGACCGGGAACGCGAACTGTTCGAGGAGCTCGCCGCCACCTCCTCGTACGACCCCAGGAGGACGCGATGAACGACCGACCCCCGGGAGCGGCAGGCATCGGCCGGGCCGGCATGGGCGACCGTCCGGTACGAACGGGCACCGACGTCACCACCTCGACGGCCGTCCGGTACGCGCTCGTGCGCGTTCCCAGGCTGTCCCTGGACGCCGTGGCCCGGCGCTCGGGCCTCCACCCCGACCTGGTCCGCCGGTTCGTCGCCCTCGGCCTGGTCGACGCCGAACGCGACGCCGCGGGGCACCTGGTGTTCGATCCCACGGCACCGGCGGTCCTCGCCCGCATCCAGCGGCTGCGCTCCGGACTCTGCCTCAACTACGCCTCCATCGGCCTGGTGCTCGACCTGCTCGACCGCATCAGCCTGCTCGAAGCCGCCCTGCGCGGCCGCGGCACGAGGAGTGAAACACCCCCATGGACATGAACCGTCTCACCCAGAAGTCCCAGGAAGCCCTCCAGGAAGCCCAGACCGCGGCCGTCCGCATGGGCCAGACCGAGGTCGACGGGGAACACCTGCTGCTCGCACTTCTCGACCAGGAGGACGGTCTGATCCCGCGGTTGCTGCAACAGGCCGGCACCGAGCCGGAGGGACTGCGCGCGGCCGTGCGCGAGGATCTCTCCCGCCGCCCGAAGGTCACCGGCCCCGGCGCGGCACCCGGCCAGGTCTTCGTCACTCAGCGCCTCTCTCGCCTGCTCGACGCCGCCGAACGGGAGGCCAAACGCCTCAAGGACGAGTACGTGTCGGTGGAGCACCTCCTGCTCGCCCTGGTCGAGGAGGGCTCCGCGACCGCCGCCGGGCGCCTGCTCAAGGAGGCCGGCGTCACCAGGGACTCGTTCCTGAGCGCGCTCACCCGGGTGCGCGGCAATCAGCGCGTCACCTCCGCCAACCCCGAGGTGGCCTACGAGGCGCTGGAGAAGTACGGCCGCGATCTCGTCGCCGAGGCCAGGCACAGCAGGCTCGACCCGGTCATCGGCCGGGACGCCGAGATCCGCCGCGTCACCCAGATCCTCAGCCGCAAGACCAAGAACAACCCCGTCCTCATCGGCGACCCCGGCGTCGGCAAGACCGCCATCGTCGAGGGCCTCGCCCAGCGCATCGTCCGCGGCGACGTGCCCGAGGGACTCCGCGACAAGATCGTGTTCGCCCTCGACATGGGCTCCCTGGTCGCCGGCGCCAAGTACCGCGGTGAATTCGAGGAACGCCTCAAGGCCGTGCTCAGCGAGGTCAAGGCCGCCCAGGGGCGCATCCTGCTCTTCGTCGACGAACTGCACACCGTCGTCGGCGCGGGCGCCGCCGAAGGAGCCATGGACGCGGGCAACATGCTCAAGCCGATGCTCGCCCGCGGCGAACTCCACATGATCGGCGCCACCACCCTCGACGAGTACCGCAAGCACATCGAGAAGGACGCCGCCCTCGAACGCCGCTTCCAGCAGGTGGTGGTCGACGAGCCCAGCGTGGAGGACACCATCTCCATCCTGCGCGGACTGCGCGAACGCCTGGAGGTCTTCCACGGCGTGAAGATCCAGGACACCGCGATGGTCTCCGCGGCCACCCTCAGCCACCGCTACATCACCGACCGGTTCCTGCCCGACAAGGCCATCGACCTCGTCGACGAGGCGTGCGCCCGGCTGCGTACCGAGATCGACTCGATGCCCGCCGAACTCGACGAGATCACCCGCCGCGTCACCCGCCTGGAGATCGAGGAGGCCGCCCTCTCCAAGGAGACCGACCCCGCCAGTGAAGCCCGCCTGGAAGAGCTGCGCAGGGAACTGGCCAACTTGCGGGCCGAGGCCGACGCCAAACACGCCCAGTGGGAGGCCGAACGGCAGGGCATCCGCCGCGTGCAGGAACTGCGCAAGGAACTGGAACAGGTCCGCCACGAGGCGGAGGAGGCCGAACGCGCCTACGACCTCAACCGCGCCGCCGAACTCCGCTACGGCCGCCTCCAGGACCTGGAACGCCGACTCGCCGCGGAGGAGGAGCAACTGGCCTCCAAACAAGGGAAGAACCGGCTGCTGCGCGAGGTCGTCACCGAGGAGGAGATCGCCGAGATCGTCGCCGCCTGGACCGGCATCCCCGTCGCCCGCCTCCAGGAGGGCGAACGCGAGAAACTGCTGCGCCTCGACGAGATCCTGCGCGAGCGCGTCATCGGCCAGGACGAGGCCGTCAAGCTCGTCGCCGACGCCATCATCCGCGCCCGCTCCGGCATCCGCGACCCGCGCCGCCCCATCGGCTCGTTCATCTTCCTCGGCCCCACCGGCGTCGGGAAGACCGAGCTGGCCAAGACGCTGGCCCGGACCCTGTTCGACTCCGAGGAGAACATGGTCCGCCTCGACATGAGCGAGTACCAGGAGCGGCACACCGTCAGCCGGCTCATGGGCGCACCGCCCGGATACGTCGGCTACGAGGAAGGCGGCCAGCTCACCGAGGCCGTACGCCGCAAGCCGTACTCGGTCGTCCTGTTCGACGAGGTCGAGAAGGCGCACACCGATGTCTTCAACACGCTGCTGCAGATCCTCGATGACGGCCGCATCACCGATGCTCAGGGCCGCACCGTCGACTTCCGCAACACCGTGATCATCATGACGTCCAACATCGGCTCCGAGCACCTCCTCGACGGCGCGACCGCCGAGGGCGAGATCAAGCCGGACGCCCGCGCCCTGGTGATGGGCGAGCTGCGCGGGCACTTCCGCCCGGAGTTCCTCAACCGCGTCGACGACATCGTGCTGTTCAAGCCGCTCGGCGAGCGGCAGATCGAACGGATCGTGGAGCTGCAGTTCGACGAGCTGCGACAGCGGCTCGCCGAACGCCGCATCACCGTCGAACTGACCGACGCGGCCCGCGAGGTGATAGCCCACCAGGGCTACGACCCCGTGTACGGGGCCCGGCCGCTGCGGCGCTACATCTCCCACGAGGTCGAGACACTGGTCGGGCGCGCCCTGCTGCGCGGCGACGTCCAGGACGGCGCGACGGTCCGTGTCGACGCCGAGCACGGAGAGCTGGTGGTCACCTACGACCAGCAGGAGGAGGGGGCCCGGGAAGCGAGGGCGGCGTGAGCACCACCCGGACGACGACGGTGACCTGCCCGAACTGCGGGCGCGGCAACCGCATTCCCGTGGCCGCAAAGGGCCGACCCAAATGCGGCCACTGCGAACAGCCCCTGCCCTGGATCGTCGACGCCGGCGACAACGACTTCGCCGAGATCGCCGATCAGGCCACCACGCCCGTCGTCGTCGACCTCTGGGCCACCTGGTGCGGTCCCTGCCGCATGGTCAGCCCCGCCCTCGAACAGGTCGCCCGCGACCTCGCCGGACGGATCAAGCTCGTCAAGGTCGACGTCGACCAGAACCCCGGGCTCGGCCGGCGGTTCGAGGTGCAGGCGGTGCCCACGCTGCTCGTCCTGGACCACGGCGAGACGATCGCCCGGCAGGCCGGGGCGGCACCCGCGCACGTCCTGCGCTCATGGGTCGAGCAGGCGATGGCCAGCCGCCACACCGCTGCAGGAGGGTGAACACGATGGACCGGATGGTGCGGAAGCCCATGAAGCAGCGGCCCCGAATCCGCCTCCCGCGGGCCGCAGCCGAGCTGCCCCACCCCACGGAAGGAGAACCATGACGCACGGTGCGGTCCGTGAGACACCGGACCGGTACGGGGCGTTCCCGCGCCTGACACCGGAGCAGCTCCAGGATCTGACCGCCCACGGTGAGCGTCGCGGGACCGCCGAGGGCGAGGTGCTGTACCGCGAGGGCGAGCCGTTCCGGGAGTTCCTAGCGATCCTCAGGGGAACCGTCGAGATCCTCCACGACCACGGCGGGCCCGACGAGCGCACGGTGGCGGTGCACGGACCCGGCAGGTTCCTCGGTGAACTCGGACTGCTGGAGGGGCAGGCGGCATTCGACACCGCCGTGGTGCGCGAGGCCGGCGAGATCCTGGCCGTGCCGGTGCAACGGCAACGCGCCCTGGTCGGCAGCGACCCCGTCCTCGGCGACCTGATCCTCCGCGCCTACCTGGGCCGCAGGTACCTGCTCATCGGCCTCGGCGCCGGCTTCCGCATCCTGGGATCGTGCTACTCACGGGACACGCTGCGGCTGCGCGAGTTCGCCGCCCGCAACCGGCTGCCCCACCGCTGGGTGGATCTGGAGAGGGACAAGGAGGCGGAGTCACTGCTGCGCCGGTTCGCCATCCGCCCAGAGGAGACACCGGTGGTCCTCTGGAAGGGCGAGCGGGTGCTGCGCAATCCGAGCAACGCCGAACTCGCCCGGCTCATCGGGCTGCCAGCCCCCTCACCCGAGACCGGACGGTGCGACGTCATGGTGGTCGGTGCGGGCCCCGCGGGACTCGCCGCCGCCGTTTACGGTGCCTCCGACGGCCTCACCACGGTCACCGTCGACGCCGTGGCCACCGGAGGCCAGGCCGCGACCTCATCCCGCATCGAGAACTACCTCGGCTTCCCCTCGGGCCTCTCCGGGGGCGAACTCATCGAACGCGCGGTGCTCCAGGCCCACAAGTTCGGTGCCCGCCTCATGGTGCCGGCGCAGGTCAGCGGGCTCACCCCGCAGGACGATGAGTACGTCCTCACCTTCACAGACGGGTCCCGGGCCCGGGCCGGCGCCGTGGTGCTCGCCTCGGGCGTGTGGTACCGCAGGCTCGACGTGCCCGGCATCGACCGCCTGGAAGGCATCAGCGTCTACTACGCGGCGACGATCCACGAGGCCAGCCTCTGCCGGGCGGCCCCGGTCGCCGTAGTGGGCGGCGGGAACTCCGCGGGGCAAGCGGCGCTGTTCCTCGCCGACCACGCGTCCAGGGTCCACCTCCTCGTCCGGGGCGGCGACCTCAACGCGGACATGTCGCGCTATCTGGTGGACCAGGTGGAACGGCACCCCAAGATCGAGGTGTCGCTCCGCACCGAAGTCCAGGGCGCCGGCGGAGAGGAGAAGCTGGAGTCGCTGACGGTGGAGGACAACGCAACCCATGAGCGCCGCGAGCTGCAGGCCGCGGCGCTGTTCGTGTTCATCGGGGCCCGGCCGCACACGGAATGGCTCAGGGGCGTGCTGGCCCTGGACGAGAAGGGCTTCGTCCTCACCGGCGCCGACGCCCAGGCGGCGGCCGACGCGAACCAGTGGGTCTCCCTCGGCCGCGATCCGTTGCTGCTGGAGACCACCCTTCCCGGGGTCTTCGCCGCCGGGGACGTCAGGAGCGGCTCGGTGAAACGGGTGGCCTCGGCGACCGGTGAAGGCGCCATGGCCATCCGCCTCGTGCACGAGCACCGCGAAAGGAGGGGAAACCTGGTCACCGCCGGCCCCGAGGGTCGTCGGCCGGTAGCGGGCCGGTCGGTGTCCTGACGCGACCCCTGGCAATGGTGCAGACGGCCCGGCACACGCTCGGCTCCCGGTGACCCCCAGCAGACCCCGCCGACGGGTAGCCCCCGGCCAGGCGTTGTCGGGAGACGACGAAACCGCATGCCCACGAAGGAGGGTCCAGCCATGGGGAAGCCGTCTCGGGGCGTGACAGTCGTGGCTCTCTTGGCGGATCCGGACGCGCCGACGGAGATCGCACAGCGCATGGCGCGGCTGCTTCCCGCTCGGCTCGCCGACAAGTCGGGCCGCGGGCGTCGGTTTGACGTGGAGGTGATCAGTGAGCCCTTCACCTCGGGCACGGAGGACCTGCCCACGTTGATGCGCAGGATCATGGACCGCGGGATCAAGGAGAACTGGGACATCGTCGTGGCCCTCACCGACCTTCCGCTGCACTCACACGGGCGCAAGGTGGTGGTGGATCTGAGTCACGAGCACGGCTTGGCGCTGCTGTCTCTTCCTCCACTGGGGGGTCTGCGGCTGCAGACGAGGGCTCGGCGCGCCGTGGAAGAAGCCGTGCTCGGCCTGGAGGATGCGCGTGCCCTCGGCGCTGAGGGGGCCTCGCGAAGTCAGCCGCTTCAGGGACCCTTCGCCGGTCGTCACACGCCCATCCACCTGGGCGCGGTCGGCGAGGAGGAGACCGCCGATCTTCGCTACGTCGTCAGCGGGCCGCGCGGCTACCTGAGGGTGCTTGCCGGCATGGTCCGCGCCAACCGGCCGTGGCGGTTGGTGCCGGGCTTGTCGAAGGCCCTGGCGGCCGCGCTCGCCACGGGAGCGGTCGCCACCGTGAACTCCACCACCTGGAGCCTGGCTGAAGCCCTGAGCCCGCCACGCCTCGTGATCGCCATGATCGGGTCTGTCGGGGTCATGATCGGCTGGCTGATCATAGACGGGGAACTATGGCATCGATCGGGTGAGCGCTCGCCGGAGGCGAGGCAAAGGGCGAGACTCTACAACGCCTCGACGGTCATAACCGTGGGCATCGGCGTACTCGTCTGCTACGCGGGCCTGATCGCCATCAACTTGGTGTGGGCACTGTTCATCATCAACGACCGAGTGTTCACTTCCGCGACAGGAGCCCCGCTGCACGCCACGGAGTACCTGACGTTGTCGTGGTTCGTCGCTTCGGTCGCCACCGTGGGCGGCGCGCTGGGATCAGGCTTGGAGAGCGACGAGGCGATTCGGGCAGCCGCCTACTCCAAGCGCGAACAGGAACGTCGCCACATGCTCCGGGACGACTCCGGTGACCAGTCCTCGGAGTGAACCGGTGCCGGCGCGAACGGCTCACGGACGAGGGTGACGGCATCACCGCTCACTGTCGGCCGACGTGCCTGCGGTCCGGCTACGCACGGTCGGCCTTCGGACCAGCCCACGCCGGCTGGACAGGAACCGGTGCGCCCCAGGGGCCTGACGTCGCGCGAGGCGCAGGAGGCGCTCCACGCGGGGGGCCGTGGCCGCGCGAGGGGACGGATCAGGGCCCGCGCCCCGGGGTGGGTGACGGTTCCGGCGACGAGGAGCCCCGCGCCTCCTGGCGCGGGAAGTAGTCCCCCGGCCGTGTCGAGCGCCGCCACACGTACGTCGCTGCGGCCATCACGAGGATCAGCCCTGTCAGGATGAGCAGTTCGATCCCCTCGACGTTCCACCGGAAGGACTTCTCCGCCTCGGCCGTCACGATGAGCACCTTGCGGATGCCGGCAATCAGGCCGACGACGAGGAACGGCTCCGCGTCGAGGGTCTGGTTCCTGATGGTGAGGCGGACGGTGTGGAGCAGCTCGGCCACGATGAACAGCACGAGGCCGTTGTCCAGGGCGGAGAGAACGACCGCCTCCTCCTCGTACGGCCCCTGGATCGACCTGATGACGTCGTGGACGACCCCGACGGTCAGGAGCCCCGCGAGCAGTACCAGGAGCGCCGCGACGACGAGGTGGATGCCGTCCTCGATGAGCTGCAGGAGGCCCTGTACCCGGCCTCCGTCCTCGGTCTTCGGGAGTTTGGGTCTCACAGTCGGCATTCTAGGGGCGCCCCGGCCGGCAGGCGCGGTGTGCTGCCAAACGGGTGGCTTAGGGGATTCCTCCCGAGAGGCGCTTCGTCGGTCAGCGGCTGAGCTGGACGGCGGTGGCCGCGACGGGGATCGGGATTTCGAAGTGGACGGTCCCGTAGCCGCCGTGCTCGCCCGTCGTGCGGGCGTCGCAGACCTCGTCGGCCATGCCGCGCCAGAAGACCTCCGCGCCGGGGATGTCGACGTTCGTGTGCAGGTAGATGGCGTCGTAACCGGGGACGCCTGCGGCGAACTCGCAGGCCGTCCTGACCATGGCACGGGCCAGTCCGTGTCTGCGGTGGTCCGGGCGTACGTACACCCGCAGGAGCTGCGCCGTGCGCCCAGAGGGGTAGCGCTCGCTGAGCCAGCGGGGGTGCGGGGGGTGTGCAGGGCCGCGGGAGTTGAGCGCGGTGGTGCCGACCACCTCTTCGCCCAGGACAGCCACGACGAGGGTGTGGCGTGGGTGCGCGAGGTAGGTGCTGTCGAGGTCCACGACGTCGTCGTGCCACTGGGGTACGTACCCGTAGTCGAACTCCCGGTAGAACGTGTCGAGCATGACGCTCCGCGCGCCGGGCACGTCCCCTCGCCGGGCGTGCCGTACCACGTACGGGCAGATCTCTTGCCCCTGTGTCAGGTCCCTCATGGCTCGGTGGCTCCCTTCCGGCACTCCGGTCTCGTGAGCGGCAGGCTACCGGAAATCTGACCTATTGGAAATGAAAACGATTTCAGGTAACTTCCTCCTCGGTTCGGTGCGGACGTCTCCCGTCAGGCGGTCCGCTTCGCAGGTATGCCCACCTGCCGTGACGGCATTTTGAGAGGAAGTCCCTTGGCGCATCTGCTGGTTGTCGAGAGCTGGGTGGGGTCGATGAGCAGGCTGCTGCCCAGGGCGATCGGGGAAGGCGGGCACGAGTTCACCTTCGTCACCCGGGACCTGCACCACTACCTGCGCGGCGCCGGTTCCGACGGCACGCACCCGCTGCTGGCGGCGCGCAACATCATCACCGCGGACACCAACGACATGGCGGTGCTGCTGCCCCACCTGGACCGCCTCCACGCGGTGCTCGCCTTCGACGGGGTCGTCTCCTCCTGCGACTACTACCTGCCGGCCGTCGCCCGGATCGCCGAGCGGCTGGGCCTGCCGGGCCCGGCCGTCGAAGCCGTCGGAGGGGCGTGCCGCAAGGACGTGACCCGCCGGGCGCTGGCCGAGGCCGGCGTGCCGGGCCCCCGTTTCGCGCTCTGCGCGGACACGGGGCAGGCCGAGGCCGCCGCCCGGGAGATCGGCTATCCGCTGGTGGTCAAGCCCGTGGACCTGTGCGCCGGGATGCTGGTCCGCGAGGTCCGTGACGAGCGCGAACTGGATGCGGCCTGCCGGGCCCTGGCCGAGTTCCCGGTCAACGCGCGCGGGCAGGACCGGATGCCTATCGTCCTCCTGGAGGAGCTCCTCACCGGCCCAGAGGTCAGTGTCGAGACCGTCTCCTTCGGCGGCGTCACGCGCGTGGTCGGTGTCACGGACAAGAGCATCGGCGGGGCGCCCGCCTTCATCGAGACCGGTCACATGTTCCCGGCGGACATCGCACCGGAGTCGGAGCGGGAGGCGGTCGATACGGCCGTGGCTGCGATCAAGGCCCTCGGCCTGGAGCACGTCGTGTGCCATACCGAGATCAAACTGACGCCTGAGGGCCCCCGGGTGGTCGAGGTCAACCCCCGGCCCGCAGGCAACCGGATCACCGAACTCGTCCGGCACGTGACGGGCATCGACCTGGCCGCCGCCTGCGTGGACGTCGCCCTCGGCCGCACGCCCGACCTCACGCCGCGCGCGACCGGCGTGTACAGCGCCGCCATCGCCTTTCTGCTTCCCGACACCACCGGCACTCTCATCGGCATCGAGGGCGCCGCCGAGGTCCGGGCGCAGCCCGGGGTCCTGGAACTCACCCTTGCCGACCCGGGCCGTTCCGTTCGGGCCGCGACCAGCAACAACGAGTACCTCGGCCACATCATGACCGCCGACACCAAGGGCGGTGGGGCAAGGGAAACCGCCGAGCGGCTCCTCGCGCACCTGCGTCCCACTCTTGAAGAGCAGGGTGCCGCGTCGACGTCGGTGGTGCCGGCATGACCGCACCCACGCTGCACGAGCCCGCCGTACGCACCGTCGACCAGCTCGTCGAGGCGGTCCGGGCGGGGACGTACGGCCCCGATCCCGCCCGGGAGCGCATCGCGCTCGCCTTCACCACCGCCCAGGCGGTCCGCCACGTCGGCCGCGGCAGCGGATACCGCAACGAAGTTCTCAGCCTGCGCCTGGACGCGGCCGTCGGATCCTGCGCCGTTGAGCCGGGCGCCCTGCCTGCTGCGGCACTGGACGACTGCGTCGGCGCCTCGGTGGCCGAGCTCCTCGGCCACCCGATGCTCCCCGTACGAGTCGCCGCGCTCGACGCCTACCTGAGTCACGTCCGCCCCCACACTCCAGACCACGGCGCCCGCCCTTACGCCCTACCGGCCGGTGGTTCCCTGCACCGGTCCAGAGCCCGTGCACGCGCTGTGGTCGATCTGCTGCCCGCGACCGGGCTTCGCCGGGTCCTCGTCATCGGCGTCGTCAACTCCCTGCTGGAACAGCTCCGTGGGCGCGGCCTGGAATACGTGCCCTGCGACCTCAAGGGTGGCACCACCGAGTGGGACGAGTCCGTACGGACCGATGCCCTCGCGGAGCTGGAGCACTGCGATGCCGTCCTCGCCTCCGGCATGACCCTCGGGAACGGCACGTTCCAGCCGCTGCTCGACCATGCCGCAGCCACCGGTAAGCCCCTGGTGATGTTCGCGCAGACGGGCAGCGCGGTCCTCCCGCGCTTTCTGGGTGCCGGAGTCAGCGCCGTGTCGGCGGAGCCCTTTCCCTTCTTCTGGCTCGACGGCGGTCCGGGCGTCATCCATCGCTACGGAGGCACCCAGTGACCGTCGCACCCCTGCTGTACCGCCCGCTGGCCCACAGCACCAGCCCGGAGCTGCTGTCCCTGGTCGGCCGTACTCCGCTCGCGCGAATCCGTACGGAACTGCCGTACGCGCACCCGGGTTTCTGGGCCAAGCTCGAATGCCTCGGCGCCGGCGGAATGAAGGCGCGGTCCGCCGTGTCCATGCTGCGCGGTGCCCGACAGCGCGGCGAACTCCGCCCGGGCGCCACCGTGGTCGAATCCACGTCGGGGACCTTGGGGATCGGGCTCGCCTTTGCCGGACAGGCCCTCGGGCACCCGGTCGTCCTGGTCGGCGACCGCGAACTCGAACCGTCCATGCGGCAGTTGCTCCGCGCGTACGGCGCACACCTGGAGCTGGTGGAGCGGCCCGCCCCCGAGGGCGGCTGGCAGGCGGCCCGGATCGCCCGGCTGCGCGAGGTCCTGGCCCGGATCCCGGATGCCTACTGGCCCGACCAGTACAACAACCCCGACAACGCGGCGGGTTACCTCGCCATGGCCGCCGAACTCTGCGGGCAGCTGGACCACTTGGACGTCCTGGTGTGCAGCGTCGGTACCGGCGGCCACAGTGCCGGGCTGATCGGCCCGCTGCGCCGCCGCTGGCCGCGCCTGAAGGTGATCGGCGTCGACTCGGTCGGCTCCGCCATCTTCGGCCAGCCCGCCCGCCCGCGCCTGATGCGGGGGCTCGGCAGCAGCATCCATCCGCGCAACGTCGCCCACCACGCCTTCGACGAGGTGCACTGGGTGGGCCCGGCCGAAGCGGTCGACGCCTGCCGCAGGCTCGCCCGTACCAGCTTCGTCAGCGGCGGCTGGAGCACCGGAGCCGTCGCCCTCGTCTCCGCCTGGGCCGCCCGGGTGGAAGCGGGCGCGGTCGTCGCGACGGTCTTCCCCGACGGGCCGCACCGCTACCTCGGCACCGTCTACGACGACGACTTCTGCCACGCGCACGGCCTCGACCGGGCCGAACTCGCCCTGCGCCCGCTGGAGATCGCCCACCCGCACGCGACCGAGGCCGTCGGCTGGACCCGCTGCCGTACCGTCGTCGACCCGGCGGCAGCCACCTTGCCGCGGCTGCCCGCGCCCGCTCGGGGAGGCGCCGCATGAAGCTCACCTGGCACACCACGGGACTGGAACTGGCCGAGCCGCTGCGGATCTCCCGCTCGGTGATGGCCCGCCGCGACGCGGTCTGGGTCGCGATCGAGCACGGCGGCATGACCGGCTGGGGCGAGGTCGTCAGCAGCGACTATCTCGGCCTGCCCACCACCCGCATCGTCCGGCACCTCACCACGGCGTGCCCCGCCGTCGAACGCCTTCCCGACCCCGAGACCGCGTGGGGCGAACACCTGGCGGACGAACCGCCGGGCTTGCCGCAGCTGCCGGCCGGTGTGCTCGCCGGGCTGGAGGCGGCTCTGCTCGACCTGGTCGGCAAGCGGGCCGGCCAGCCCGCCTTCCAGCTGCTGGGTACGCACACTGCACCGGCCGCGCAGACCACCCGTACGATCGGCATCACCGCACCCGTACCGGCCGCCGCCCAGGCGGCCCGGCTCGCCATGGGCGGCTTCACCGCCCTCAAGGTCAAAGCGGGATCTCCCGATCCGGCACAGGACCTCGCGCGCGTGGAGGCCGTACGCACCGGAGCCCCCGAGGCGAGCCTGCTGCTCGACCCCAACGGGGCCTGGACGGAGCGCCAGGCCCTCGACCTGCTCCCGCGCTTCGCCGACCTCGGCGTCACCGCGGTGGAGCAGCCCATCGCACCGGGCAGGCCAGACGCGCTCGCCCGCGTGGCCAAGGAATCCCCGGTCCCCGTCATCGCCGACGAGGACGCCGTCTCCTACGAGGACGCCGTCGCGCTCGCCGGACTGGTCCACGGAGTGAACGTCAAGCTCGCCAAGTGCGGCGGCGTACGGGCCGCCCTGCGCATCCACGAGGCCCTGCGCGGCAGCGGCACCGACCTCATGCTCGGCTGCCTCACCGCCAGCTCCCTCGGCATCGCACCGGCCGTGCACCTCGCCGACCGGGCCCGCTGGGTCGACCTCGACGGACACCTGCTGCTCGCCGACGACCCCTGGACCGGCATCGGCGGCACCGACGGCACCGTACGGGCCGCCGACCGGGCCGGACTCGGCGTCAGACGTACTCACATGGCGGTCGTACGGTGAAGATCCTCAGCTCGCTGCGGGGCTTCCCGGTCGCCGTACGTCTCCTCCTGGTCAACCAGCTCGGCGTCAACACCGGCTTCTACCTGCTCATCCCGTACCTCGCCACCCATCTCACCGACGACCTGGGGCTTTCGGCCGTTGCCGTCGGCATCGTCCTCGGCCTACGCAATCTCAGCCAGCAGGGCCTGTTCCTGATCGGCGGCTCGGCCGCCGACCGGCTCGGCGCCCGCGGGGTGATCATCGCGGGCTGCGGGCTGCGCACGGTGGGTTTCGGCTTGTTCGCCCTCGGCGACGGCCTGCCGCTGCTGCTCGCCGCGTCCATACTCAGCGGGCTGGCGGGAGCCCTGTTCAACCCCGCCGTGCGCACCTACGTTGCCCAGGAGGCCGGCGAGCGCAAGGCCGAGGCGTTCGCGCTGTTCAACGTCTTCGCCACCATGGGGGCGCTGCTCGGCCCGCTGCTCGGCACCCTGCTGCTCCTCGTGGACTTCCGGGCCGCAGCCGTCACCGCAGCCGGGGTGTTCGCCGTCCTCACCCTCGCGCAGCTGCTGGTGCTGCCCGCCCGCGAGGTGCCGGCTCCCGACACCGGTGTCCTCGCCGACTGGCGCGAAGCGGCGGGCGACCGTCGGTTCCTGGCGTTCTCCCTCGCCATGGTGGGCATGTACGGCCTGCAGAACCAGTTGTATCTGCTGCTGCCCCGTGCGGCGACCGATGCCTCCGGCTGGGGCGGCTCGGTCGGACTGCTGTTCCTCGCCGGGACCGTCGCCAACCTGCTGTTCCAGCTGCGCATCACCCGCGCACTGAAAGCCCGGGGGAGCAGGGGGCGCTGGATCGCCATCGGCCTGGGCATCATGAGCCTGGGATTCCTGCCCCCGATGCTCGTGGCGGGCCCCGCCACCGCCCACCCCCTGCGCCTCCTGCCGGTGCTCGCCGGAGCCCTGCTGCTGCACCTCGGGGTGATGGTCGCCCAGCCATTCGTGATGGAGCTGATACCGGCCTTCGGCCGCGCGAACCTGACCGGCACGTTCTACGGCCTCTTCTACGCGGTCTCCGGAGTCGCGGCGGCTGCCGGCAGCGCGGCCATCGGCTGGTCCATGGACACGGCCGGCCACACCGGCCTTTCCTGGCTGCCGTACGCCTGCTGCCTCGCCCTCGGCCTGATCTCAGCCGCGGCCGTGGCGCACCTGCACCGAAGACGGGCCCTGCCCCGCGACCCGGCCCCGGAACCCCTGCCCCTTCGCGCGCCCGCGCGCCCCCGAAGCGAGACCCGATGACAGCGACCACCAGCGGCAACCTGCTCACCGACAACCCTGCGCTCTACGAGGAGCGCTTCCCCGACCCCGAACGGCTCGCCGCCCGCTGGACCGAAGACGTACTGGCCCGCCACGGGGCCGGTCCCCGCGTGCTCGATGTCGGGTGCGGCACCGGGCGGGACGCTGCCTGGCTGCACCACCACGCCGGCCGCGAGGTCACCGGCATCGACACCTCGCAGGCCATGCTGGCCCACGCGCGCACGCACCACCCCGGCCCCGGCTACCACCCGGCCGACATGCGCGACTTCGACCTAGGCGATGCGACGTTCGACGCGATCGTCTGCCTGGACAGTGCGCTCCTCTACTGCCACACCAATGAGGACCTCACCGCCTTCCTCGCCCGCTGCGCCGCCCACCTCGCCCCCGGCGGGCTCCTTGTTGCCGAAATGCGCAACGGGGCCTTCTTCCTCGGCAACACCGAACTCCTCGACGGCCCGCGCACCAACACCGTCGCCTGGCGTGGCAGCACGTACACGTCCCACACCACCCTGTGGATCGACCACGGCGCACAACTCCTGCGCCGCCGGAGAATCTGGACCGCCGACGACGGCTGCCCGCAGGAAGAGCAGCGCTCCGCCTGGAGGCTCCTCTTCCCGCAGGAACTCCGGTACTTCCTCACCACCGCCGGGTTCGAGGTCCTCGCACTGCACGACGGACCCGGCCCCCGCACCGAACCGCCGTGGAGCGAAGGCGAGGCCCCGCACGAGAGCACGAGTTCCGACCGCCTCCACCTCATCGCCCGGCTCACGCCCCACCCCAGCAACGGAGACACCCCCGCATGAACGACGCCCGTTCCAGCCTCGCCCGCAGAGGCTTCCTCATCGCCACGGGCGCCACCGCCCTCGCCTTCACCGCCGCCTGCGGCACGGGCGCCACCACCCCGGACGCCAAGAACGCCGCCGACGGAGCTCCCAAGCGGGGTGGCCGGCTACGCGCCGCCTTCGCCGGTGGCGGCGCCAACGAGACCCTCGACCCGCACGCCGCCAACCTGTTCGTCGACGCGGCCCGTGCCAAAGCACTGTTCGACAAGCTCGCCGACTTCGGTGCCGACCTCGCCGCCGTCCCCCGGCTCGCCGAGCGCTGGGAGCCCAACGACGCCCTCGACACCTGGAAGATCACCCTGCGCAAGGCCGTCTTCCACGACGGCCGACCTGTCACCGCGGAGGACGTCCTCTACAGCTACCGCAGGATCGCGGACCCCAAGGGCACGTTCCGGGCCAAGGCATCCCTGGAGCCGATCGACCTCGACGCCACGCGGGCGGTGGACGCCTCCACCGTCGAGTTCAAGCTCAAGCGCCCGTACGCAGAATTCCCCCACGTCCTTGCCGCGTTCGGCGCGTACATCGTGCCCAAGGACGCCACGTCCTTCGACAAGCCCATCGGCTCCGGACCGTTCGGCTTCGTCTCCTTCAAGCCGGGCAGCTCCCTCGTCGTCCAGCGCAACGACGCCTACTGGGAGGGTGCCCCGCACGTGGAGGAGCTCGAATTCGTCGTCGCCGGCGAGGAGTCGGCACGGGTCAGCGCTCTGCTCGGCGGTCAGGTCGAGTACGCCCACGAGCTGAATCCGGCCACCGCCCGCACCCACGAGGGCAAGGGCAAGGTCGACATCGTCCGCCTTCCGGGCAGCGCGATGCAAGGCTTCGTCATGAAGACCGACCGCGCGCCGTTCAACGATCCCCGGGTCCGACAGGCCTTCTTCCTCATCGCCGACCGCAAGGAACTCGTCGACGGCGCCCTCTCCGGCGCCGGCGAGGTCGGCAACGACCTCTTCGGCAAGGGCTACCAGTACTACCCCGCCGGCCTGCCGCAGCGCGCCCAGGACCTCGACCAGGCCCGCGCCCTCCTCAAGGAGGCCGGCGCCGAAGGGCTCAAGGTCACCCTCGACACCGCCCCCGCAGCCACGGGCTTCGTCGAGGCCGCCGGGATCTTCAAGGAGCAGGCGGCGAAGGCCGGGGTCACCGTGGAGATCAAGGTCGGCAACAAGGACACGTACTGGAAGGACATCCTGAACGCCGGCACCTTCGCCTCCTACCGCTCGGGCGCCATGCCGATCGAGTCCCACATCTCGCAGCGGCTGCTGACCGGCTCCACCACCAATGCCACCAAGTGGCAGCAGAAGGACTTCGACGACCTGTACCAGCAGGCGCAGTCCACTCGTGACGACAAGCAGCGCGCCGCACTGTACGAGCGGATGCAGCGCCGGCTGCACGAGGAGGGCGGCTTCCTGATCTGGGGCTTCGCCGACTGGATCATCGCCACCGCACCGAAGGTGCGCGGGGTGTCCAAGACGGCCCCCGCCAACACCCTCGACTGGGCCCGCTTCGACAAGATCTGGATCGCGTGACACCTCACCTGTCATGGATCGGCCGCCGCCTGCTCCTCGGCCTGGGGCAGACGGCGGCCGTCGTCCTGTTCGTCTTCGCCCTCACCGAGGCGCTGCCCGGTGACGCGGCCGTCGCCCTCGCCGGCGACCAGCCCGATCCCGCCCGCATCGCGCTCATCCGCGAGACGATGGGCCTGGACAGGCCCGCCCCCGAACGCTTCGCCGACTGGGCCGTCGGCCTCCTGCACGGCGACCTCGGCACCTCCCTGGTCAGTGGACGGCCCGTCACCGATTACCTGACCGACGGTCTCGGCCCCACCCTCCTCCTTGCCGGCGCCACCCTCGCGCTACTCGTCCCCCTCTCGGTCGCGCTCGGCGTCCTGGCCGCCCACCGCGAGGGCGGGCCGCTCGACCGAACCGTCAGCGCCCTGACCCTCGCCGTGCACGCCGTACCGGAATTCGCCGTCGGAGTCCTGCTCGCCACGCTCTTCGGACTGTGGCTGGCCTGGCTGCCGCCCACCGCCGTCGGCGCCGACCCGTTCACCGAGCCCGCCGTCCTGGTCCTGCCCGTCGTCGTCCTGCTGTCGCGGCCCGTGTGCACCATCAGCCGCCTCGTGCGCGCCGGGATGATCGACGCGATGGCATCGCCGTACGTCGCCCAGGCCCGCCGCTACGGGGTCTCCGGCGCCCGGATCACCTGGACCCACGCCCTGCCCAACGCACTCGCCCCCGCCACCCAGCAACTGGCCCGTACCTGCGACTGGCTCCTCAGCGGAGTGATCGTCGTGGAGGCCCTCTTCGTGATCCCGGGCCTCGGCACCGTACTCATCGAAGCCGTCGCGGCCCGAGACATCCCCGTCGTCCAGGGCATGGCCGTCGTCTTCGGCATCGTCACCGTCGCGGTCAACCTCGCCGCCGACCTGACAGCCCGCCGCTTCGCGCCCCGATCCGAGGTGGCGGCGTGAGGCAGACACCATCGAGGTTCCTCCTCGCCCTCGCGCTGATCGGACTCCCCATCCTCCTCGCCCTGGTGGGACCTCTTGTGGCGGGCCCGGCCGGCCCCCGCTCGGTCTCCTTCGCCTCCCCCGAAGGGCACTGGCTCGGCACCGACTTCAGCGGACGCGACGTAGGGCACCAGGTGCTCCTCGGCGGCCGCTCCGTCGTCCTCGTGGCGCTCGCCGCCACCGCCCTCGCCTACCTCGTCGCCGTCCCGCTGGGCCTTACCGCCGCCCTCACCCGCCGTACCTGGCTGGAGGAGGCACTGATGCGGCCCCTGGACGTGGTCATCGCGGTCCCCTCCCTCCTGCTGGTGCTGCTCGTCGCGTCCACCCTCACCCCGGGTCCCGCCGGACTGACCGTCCTGGTCGGGCTGGCCGCCGTGCCCGACGCCGCCCGGGTCGTGCACGCGGCGGCCGTCGAGATCTCTTCCCGGCCCGCCGTGGAAGCACTCCGGATGCAGGGCGAATCATGGTGGCGCACCGCCATCGGGTACGTGGCCCGCTCCATGCGCCGCACTCTGGCCGCCGACGCCGGGATCCGCCTCACCGGAGCCCTCTACCTGGTCGCGACCGCCGCCTTCCTCGGCGTGGGCGTCCAGCCGGACGCCGCCGACTGGGCGGTCATGGTCGACCGCAACCGCACCGGCCTCTTCCTGCAGCCCTGGGCGGTGGTCGTGCCCGCCCTGCTCATCGCGGCCCTTTCGATGGGCACCAACCTCCTGTTCGACGCCGCCCTCCAACGGCACACCCCCCGGAAGGGAGCGACGCGATGACCCTCGTCGCAGAGGTACGAAACCTGCGGGTCGACATCGGCGGACGCGCGATCGTGAACGGCGTGAGCCTCGCCGCGTGCGCGGGCAGGATCACCGCCGTCATCGGCCCGTCCGGCAGCGGCAAGACCACCACGGGGCTCGCCCTCCTGGGCGAGTACCCGGCCGGCGCCGTCGTCGAGGGGGAGGTGCACACACCCGCGGGCCCGGTTGGATACATCCCCCAGCACCCGGCGTCGGTCCTCAACCCCGCCCGTCGGGTGGGCGCGCTCCTCGCGGACATCGCCGCCCGACAGCGAGGAGACAGGCACGCGCGCAGGCGCCGCGTCGAAGAGGCCTTGCGCCTGGCTCAGCTCCCGGATCCAGAGGCCGTGCTGCGCCGCTTCCCCCACCAGCTCTCCGGCGGCCAGCAGCAGCGGATCGTGCTCGCTCAGGCACTGCTGCTGGGCGCCCGCGTCATCGTCGCCGACGAACCCACCACCGGGCAGGACGTCCTCACGAAACAGGGCATCGTCGCGGAGCTGGCGGCCGTGGCCGCTCAGGGAATCGCCGTCATCCTCCTCAGCCACGACCTGGACGTCGTACGGCAACTGGCCGACGAGGTCGTGGTGATGCGAAACGGGTGGGTCGTGGAGCGCGGACCCGCGTCGTCAGTCCTGGAGGCCCTCACACGAGAGAAGCCGGGCGCTGCGCGAGCGCCCCGCCCGCGAGGGACGGTGCGTGTGGAGACGCGGAATCTGACCGCACGGCACCGCACCACGCGCGGGGTATCCGAGGTGCTGAGCGACATCGGAGTCTCGGTCGCGGCGGGGGAGTGCTTGGCGCTCGTCGGTCGCTCCGGCAGCGGCAAGACCACCCTGGGACGCTGCCTGGCCGGGCTACACCGCGCGTACGAGGGCACGGTCCTGCTCAACGGGATGCCGCTGCCGCGCAGCCTGCGCTCCCGCAGCAGCGCCGAACTGGCCGCCGTGCAATACGTCTTCCAGGACGCGAAGGCCGCCTTCGACGAACACCGGCCGGTCCTCGACCAGGTCGCCCGCAGCTCCGTACGGCTCCAAGGCGCCACCCCGGCAGAAGCGCGCCGTACGGCCGTGAGCACCCTCGGCGAGTTCGGCCTGAGCGAAAGGCTTGCCGGGCGCCGCCCCGGCGAGCTCTCCGGCGGCGAACTCCAACGGGCGGCGCTGGCCCGGGCCCTGCTGGCCGGGCCCAGCGTCCTGATCTGCGACGAGATCACCTCCGGCCTCGACGCGAAGACGCGGACCACGATCCTCGACGCCCTCGCTCGGCTCAGGGAACACAGCGAACTCAGCCTGGTGTTCATCACCCACGACCTCGCGGCCGCCGGAGCCCTCGCGGACCGGATCGCGGTCCTGGACGCAGGGCGCATCGTCGAGGCCGGCCCGGCCCGTCAGCTGATCGAGCGGCCGCAGCAGGCGATCACCAACGAGCTGCTGTCCGCCTCGCTGACAGCGCTGACAGCGCTGACAGGCCACGCGCCGGAGTGCTGAGGGCGCGGTGCCGGGTCGGTAAGTAGAGGGCCGGGTCAAACGGGGAGATAGTGGAAGTGATGACCGTTTCGGTTTCTCACCGGCAGGCTGCCGGTGTTGAGCGTCGCCTTCGCGCTCGTGGCGATGGAGGGGGGCATCCTGCTCGCCCTCGGCAGCACCATCCCGATCAGCCCGTACGTCACGACCACCTCGTTCCGGATCTACCTGGTGTGCCGACTGGCCGGCGGTCGGCGGCGCACCGCCCCGGGGGTCAAGGCGGCCCGGGCTCGGCTCGACCCGGTGGGCGCGGCGGGTCCACACTGAGGAGGAGGCCGTCGCGCCGTCCGGCGTGTACGGAAGGAGCTGCGCATGCACCCCCTCGCGATAGCCGGTGCGGCAGCCGGCAAGCTGGCCCATTACGCGATATCCGGCGTGGTGGGCGGACTGATCATCAAGAACGCACCCGCTGCGGCACCGGCCGCCCGCAAAGCGCTCGTCAGCGGTATCGCGGGCGGGATCGTGGCAGGCAGATGGCTGTCTTCGGCAGCCGAGGAGGCCCGGCTCAAGGCCGGTGACATGCTCGCCGAGGCCCGTACGACGCTCGGCGAAGAGGTACCCCCGCCGTCCGCGGTCAACGTCAATCACGACGATCACGGACACGAGCACTGATCATGTCGACCGTCCTGGTCCGCTCGGTGGCCGCGGGGCGCGTCCGACTGTCGGTGCCCTGGCTGAGAGCACGGCCCGGCTGTGCCGGCCTCGTCGACGACCGGCTGACCGGCATCAGCGGCTTCCGCGCGCTGCGGATCTTCCCGCGTACCGGCAGCGTCGTGATCTGGATGGCCCCCGACCACTTGAACGTCGAACAGCTCATCGATGCCCTCGAAGAGTCCCCGCCCGCCGCCGTGGTCGCGGCCAAGCCTTCCCGGTCCCTGCCCGACACCTCCACCGGAGAGGTGGCCCGGCTCGTGATCGGCGGAGCGGTCCTGGCCTTCGTGGCGCTGCGGCGCCTGCTGGGCAGGCCCCGGATCTCCTTCGGATCCTCCGGGCTGCTCGGCGTGGTGACCGTCTTCACCGGTCTGCCGTTCTTCCGGGGAGCCTTGAGCACACTGCGCGGCCGCAGCAGTCCCGGTACGGACACACTCGTCACGGCGGCGACTGTCATCTCCCTCGTACTCCGGGAGAACGTGGTCGCCCTCACCGTCCTGTGGCTGCTGAACATCGGCGAGTTCCTCCAGACCCTCACCCTGCGCCGCACCCGCCGCGCCATCGAGGAACTGCTCACCATCGGTGACGAGCGGGTCTGGCTGGTACGCGAAGGAGTCGAGCTCGAAGTCGAACTGGAGACCGTGGAGCCCGGCGACACCGTTGCCGTGTACGAACACCACCGCATCCCCGTCGACGGGCACGTGGTCACCGGCGAGGCCCTGGTGGACCAGGCAGCCGTCACCGGTGAGGCGCTGCCCGTCTACGCCCGGGAAGGCGCCCACGTCTACGCCGGCACCATCGTCACCTCCGGCTCGCTCACCATCCGCGCGGACTTCGTCGGCCGGGACACCACGGTCGGCAGGATCATCAGCCGGGTCGAGGAGGCCCAGTCGGACCGGGCTCCCATCCAGACCGTGGCCACCCGCTTCACCCAGCGCTTCGTCCCGGTCTCCTTCGCCCTGGCCGCGCTCACCTACGTCGTCACCCGTGACGCACGGCGCGCGATGACCATGCTGCTCATCGCCTGCCCCTGCGCGGCCGGGCTGGCCACGCCGACCGCCATCAGCGCGGCCATCGGCAACGGCGCCCGGCGCGGCACCCTCATCAAGGGCGGCACGCACCTGGAGGGCATCGGCCGGGTCACCGCGGTCGTCTTCGACAAGACGGGCACCCTCACCTTCGGCAAGCCGCTGGTCACGAGCGTGGTGACCCTCAGCGAGGACGTCACCGCCGACGAGGTGCTGAGCCTGGCGGCCTCCGGCGAACTGCACGCACGCCACCCGCTCGCCCAGGCCATCGTCGCGCGCACCGAGGAACAGCACCTCCACGTGCCGATCCACCAGGCGTGCGAGGTCGTCCTCGGCATGGGCATGAGGGCCGAACTCGACGGCACCCGCCTCCTCGTCGGCAGCCCCGCCCTCCTGCGCCGGCACGGAGTCGACCTCACCGACGATGCCCAGAGCTGGACGGACCGGCTGCGCGCGGGCGGTGAGACGGTCATCTGCCTCGCCCACGACGAGGACCTGATCGGGATGCTCGGCGTCTCCGACGCCGTACGGGCCGGCGCCGAAACCGTCGTGCAGCAGCTGCGCGACCTCGGGGTATCCCGCCTGATCCTGCTCACCGGCGACGCGCCGGAGACCGCGCAGGTCGTCGCCGACACCCTCGGGATCACCGAAGTCCACGCCCACGCGCTCCCGGAAGCCAAACTCCAGCTGATCCGGGACCTCCAGGCGGAAGGCCACACCGTCGCGATGGTCGGTGACGGCACCAACGACGCCCCGGCCCTGGCGCTCGCCGACGTCGGCATCACCATGGGCGAGCACTCCTCCCATGTGGCCCTGGAGACCGCCGACATCGCCCTGGCGGGCAACGACCTGCGCCAGGTCGCGGCCGTCGTGGAACTGAGCCGTCACACCCTGCGTGTCGTCCGGCAGAACTACGGGCTCGCGATCGGCGTGAACCTGCTGGGCCTCGTCGCGGGCGCCGGTGGTTCCATGAATCCCGTTCTCGCGGCCCTGCTGCACAACACGAGCAGCATCGCCGTGGTCGGCAACTCGGCACGCCTGGTCAACCACACTCCGCACCTGCCCCGCGTGGGCGACGACGTCCTGCGGCGGGCCCCGCTGGAGGAGCGCCGCGTGGCACACCGCGATCCGTCGCGGCGAATCGACGACGAGCCCGAGCAGTAGCCGCGCCGGTTCCTTCAGAGCACGGGCTGTCCGCTATCGGGCGGCGTACGGGAGCAAGGCCATCTCGCGTGCGTTCTTGATGGCCAGGGCGAGTTGGCGCTGCTGCTGGGCGGTGACGCGGGTGACGCGGCGGCTGCGGATCTTGCCCCGGTCGGAGATGAACTTGCGGAGCAGGTCGGTGTCCTTGTAGTCGATGTACGTGATTCCTGCCGTGTCCAGCGGGTTGGGTCGGGACTTCAGCGGCTTGCTGGGGTTGGGGCGGCGGGCCATGCGTATTCCTCGGGGTGCAGGTGTCAGGGGTGTCGGGTCAGCGGGTCGGGCGGGTCAGGAGACGGAGTCGAGCAACGGGCCGAAGGCGGCGGGGAGCTCCTTCCACGCCTCCCGTCCGGCCGTGTACTCGGCCTCGGTCAGGAGGCAGGAGTCCAGGAGCTGTTCGATCCCGTCGCGGTCGAGGCCGGGCGAGGTGAACACCAGGTGCTGGCAGCAGTCGCCGTGCTCGGGGTCCCAGTCGAGGGCGGCCGCGGCCTGACGCATGGCGGGGACCAGGTCCCAGGCGGCGTCGGGGAGCGAGGCCAGCCAGGGGCCGGCGCTCTCCACGCACAGCGCGCCGCCCGCGGCGTCCCAGGCGAGCAGGGTGTCGGGACGGTCGGCCAGCCAGAACCGGCCGCGGCTGCGGGCCGCGGCGCAGCACAGGTCCTCCAGGGCCTCGTAGAGCCGCTCGGGGTGGAACGGCCGGCGGCGCCGCCAGACCAGCGTGGCGACTCCGGCCTCGTCGGCATCCTGGGGGAGGAGCGCGCAGGCGGGATGCTGGGCGGCGGCAGCCGTCTCCACATCGAAACCGGCGAACACCAAGCGGGTGAGTTCGCTGGAGCCGGTGGGCACCCGGCGGGCCGTCGGGTGCAGTTGGGCGAGCAGGGCGCGGTCCTCGTCGTCGGCCTCCTCGCTGTCGGCGATCGCGAGGACCGGCGCGTATTCGAGCTGACGGGCCCACGTGTCCCCGACGGTCCGCTGGTCGGTGGCCGCCGCGGCGAGCCCGGCCTCGCTGAGGTCGTCCCCGTTGCCGAGACAGGGCAACGCGAGCGCGGGGTCGACTGCGGTGATCACATTGGTGAGTTCCAGTACGTCACCGGCGTGAGCGGCCACGACCTCGGCCATCGCCCTGGGCTCGACCGAGTCCCAGAGTTCCACGACGGCCAGGCGGGTCAGTCCGCCGGCGGCCAGCCGCTCCAGCTCGGGTACGAGGTCCTCGCGCAGTGCGCAGCAGGCGCAGTCGTTGACCAGCGGAGTCTCGTCGGCGGATATCGCACCCCCGGAATCGCGCAGTGTGCGAAGGACGTTGCCGTCGGCTGCCGAGGACAGATCGTGGTGCAGGGCGATGCTTCCCGGCACGGCGCGCAGCAGGTGCTCGACGGTCTCCTTGCGCGCGTCGGCGTGCATTCCGCCGACGATCACGACGGGGAGGGTCACTTACTCCCCCCGTAGCGGCGCTCGAAGCGTTCGACGCGGCCGGCGGTGTCCAGGACGCGTGCGGTGCCGGTGTGGAAGGGGTGGCTCTGCGAGGAGATCTCGACGTCGATGACCGGGTAGGTGTGGCCGTCCTCCCACTCGACCGTCTTCTCGCTGGTGGCGGTCGAGCGTGTGAGGAACGCGAAGTCGGCGGCCTTGTCGCGGAAGACGACGGGCCCGTAGGCGGGGTGGATTCCAGGCTTCATGGGGTTGCTCTTTCTGCAGGGCGGGAGCGGTCAGCGCTCTTCGCGGAAGTCGACGTGCCGGCGGACGACCGGGTCGAACTTGCGCAGCACCATGCGGTCCGGGTCGTTACGCCGGTTCTTGCGGGTGACGTACGTGTAGCCGGTGCCGGCGGTGGAGCGGAGCTTGACGATCGGACGTACTTCGTTGCGTGCCATGGCAGCAGTATACGGGAATGGGAATCATTTTCAATAACTGGTCGGGCTCTCCCCTGGAGGAGCGCCGGACCTCACCGGCGATGTGTCCCTTGGGGGACCGGGCCGGACGGTGCCGTGGCTGCGACCACCGTCCGGCCCGGAGTTTCAGGCCGCTTGAGGGGCGGCGGGTTCGTGCTCGCAGGCGTCGTCGATCCCGTACGTCTCCCAGTCCGGGAAGTCGTCCACGGCGGGCACGGCTTCGCCCGGGCCGAGCAGGCAGGCTTCGAGGGCCGCCCGCAGTGCGTCGGCGCGCAGGCCCGTGCCGATGAAGACGAGTTCCTGGCCCTGCGTGGCGTCCGGTCCGCGGGCGCCCGAGGGCTCGAAGCGGGCCACCGCGCCGGCCTGGGACCAGAGGCCGGTCACGCGGGGGCGGCTGGCCAGCCAGAAGAAGCCCTTGGAGCGCAGGATCTGCCCGAACGTCCCGCTGTCGAGCCCCTTGGTGACGAAGTTCCAGAGCCGGCCGGGGTGGAACGGCAGGTCCGAGCGGAACACGAGCGAGGAGATCCCGTACTCCTCGGTCTCCGGCACGTGGTCGCCGTTGAGCTCCTTGACCCAGCCCGGGGCCTGCTGGGCCCGCTCGACGTCGAACAGGCCCGTACCCAGCACCTGCTCAAGAGCCACCTGCCCGCGGACGGCGGGGACGATCCTCGCCTCAGGGTTGAGCCGCGAGAGCGTCGCGCGGAGCCGGGCGACCTCCGTCGGCCCGACCAGGTCGAGCTTGTTGAGGACGATGACGTCCGCGAACTCGATCTGGTCCATGAGGAGGTCGCTGACGGTGCGCTCGTCGTCCTCGTACTGGTCGAGTCCGCGAGCGGTGAGCTCATCGCCGCCGGCGAGTTCGGGCAGGAAGTTCGCGGCGTCCACGACGGTGACCATGGTGTCGAGACGGGCGAGGTCGCCCAGGGTGGCGCCGTCGTCGCGGGGGAACGAGAACGTGGCCGCCACGGGCATCGGCTCGGAAATGCCGCTGGACTCGATGAGGAGGTAGTCGAAGCGCCCCTCGCGGGCCAGCCGGTCGACCTCCTCCAGCAGGTCGTCGCGCAGGGTGCAGCAGATGCACCCGTTGGTCATCTCGACCAGCCGCTCCTCGGTGCGCGACAGCGCGGCCTGTCCGCCGCGGACGAGGGCGGCGTCGATGTTGACCTCGCTCATGTCGTTGACGATGACCGCGACGCGCAGGCCCTCGCGGTTGCCGAGGACGTGGTTGAGCAGGGTGGTCTTGCCGGCTCCGAGGAACCCGGACAGAACGGTGACGGGGAGCGGGATGTTCGTCGGGCGTGCCATCGGCTCAGCCTTCGGGGTGCAGCAGGCCGCGTTCGTACGCCTTCACCAGTCGCTGCGGGACCTGGTACACGGAGCCGTCGACCGTGATGGGGACGAGCTGCGGGGTCGTGGCCTTCCACCGGGCCCGGCGGTGGCGGGTGTTGCTGCGGGACATCTTCCGCTTGGGGACGGCCATCGGGATCTCCTGAGGTGTCGAGGTGTTCGGCGCGAGCCTATATGAAAACGACGACCATTTTCAATTGACGTTCTTACTCCGCCTCCCCTGATCTCGGCTTGCCGCAGTCGCACCGGCCAGTGGTGCGCTCTTCGTTGAAGTGGGAGGCCCGGGCGGAGTGGTCCGCTCGGTGGATCGTGGATCGCGGCCGACGCACCCCACCGGATCCCTGTGGTGGGGTGCTGGCCGCAGCGGAGTGTCATCCGGGTGGGATCACCAGGAGGACTTGGTTACGCCGGGGAGGAAGCCGGCATGCGCCTGCTGGCGGGTGCGTACGCGGGAGAGTCCGAACTTGCGCAAGTAGCCGCGGGGGCGGCCGTCGACGCTGTCGCGATTGCGCACGCGGGTTGCGCTGGCGTTGCGCGGCTGTCGGCGCAGTTGCGCCAGTGCGGTCCGGCGCTCGTCCTCGGTGGACGAAGGGCGGCGGATGATCTCCTTCAGTTCGGCCCGCCGCGCGGCGTGGCGCTCGACGACCTCCTTGCGCTTCTCGTTCCGCGCGATCTTGCTCTTCTTCGCCATCAGACCTTCACTCCTCGCGCCCGGATCCGGGCCACGGCGGCCTCGATGCCGATGGCGTCCACCGTCTTGATCGCCTTGGCGCTCAGGGTCAGGCGGACGTTGCGGCCCTCGCTGGGCAGCCAGTAGCGCTTGCTCTGGATGTTCGGGTCGAAGCGGCGTGACGTGCGCCGGTGCGAGTGGGAGATGTTGTTGCCGAACCCGGGCTTGGAGCCTGTCAGTTGACAGTGGGCGGACATGGGTGATTCCTGCCTCTCTCTAGGCGTATTTATTGGTAATGGAAACCATATCCATATACTAGCCTCCTCGTCTGCGAGGTCTCCGCCCGACCGCCGGCTTGGTCCACCACGGGAGCCGACTCCACCGGCGTCGACCACAGGAAGCGTCGAAGCGCCCGCGCGATCGTGGACGTGGCGGGCCCTCCGGCGAGGCTCGCGCTGCGTCGGTGATGACGTGGTGCTTCGAGCCGGGCCGGGCACGGTCGATCGGGCTCGGCCCGGTTTTGGGCCGCCCCGACGGGCCTGGTGGTGGGAGCCGTCGATCACCGTCCGGGGCCAGTCCAGCTTCCCGGCACGGTGCGGCTCGGTCAGCGGCGCCTGGTGCAGCCGGTCCCGCACCCCGGCCTCGTGCCAGTCCCCCAGCCGGCACCAGGATGTCATCCCGGACCCGAAGTGACTCGGTCAACGAGCTGGCCAGGAAGGGGATATGGCTACGACCAGGCTTTCGATGAGGTGCCCTTACTCCCGTAGCTGACGGCCTGCAAAATAGGGTGCGGTCGGCTGAACTGG
Source organism: Streptomyces sp. NPDC029164 (assembly GCF_055563995.1). Lineage (NCBI taxonomy): Bacteria > Bacillati > Actinomycetota > Actinomycetes > Kitasatosporales > Streptomycetaceae > Streptomyces > Streptomyces sp. NPDC029164. Next base: position 90,725 of record NZ_JBVHWW010000012.1, read on the forward strand.
GGTGATAGGTAAGCGATGTGACAGAGAGTCTTGAGTTTTCCGCCCTGCTGCAACTGATCGACGAGCGGTCGGCCGCGTTCCGGAGTGCGGTTGCCGCCGCGCCCGGCCTTGAGGCGCCGGTGCCGTCCTGCCCCGAGTGGACGTTGTTCGATCTGGTGCAGCACCTGGGTACGGGCCAGCGCTGGTGGGCCGCAATCGTCGCCGAGGGCCCGGCCGAGGCTCCGCCGGCCAAGGATGTCGCGGCGGTGCCGCGCGAGCTGGAGGCGCTGCTGGCCTGGTACGCCGAGTCGAACGAGCTGCTGCTGAGTGCGCTGCGCGGGGCCGGCCCGGAGCGCGGGTGCTGGACGTGGTGGGGCGCCGGCGTATCGCCGACGAATGCCTGGGGCGTTGCCCGGCGCCGGGTGCACGAGGTGCTGGTGCACACCTACGACGCCCAGCTCGCCGCAGGCGCCGTGCAGCCGATGCCGGTGGACGTAGCGATCGACGGCGTGGCCGAGTTTCTCGACACCTGCAACTCCACCCCGGCGGCCTGGCCGCACGAGGCCGCCACCATCCACTACCACGCCACCGAGGGCCGCTCCTGGCTCCTCGCGTTGGACGGCACCGGTGCCTGGCCCGCACCCCTCACGGACGACGCCGTGCCCGCCTCCGCTGCGGCCACGGGCACGGCGGAGCAGCTGCTCCTCTTCGTCTGGGGCCGCCTCACGCTGAGCGACCTGAAGATCGAGGGCGACCAGCAGGTGTTCGAGCAGCTGATCGCCTGGGAGCCCGAGGAGTAGCCAGTCATACCGCCAGCGAACGGCCTTGATGACGTCCGCCTCGGTGAACATCGCGAACAGCTGCGCGTCCGCGCGGCGGACGGCCAGTACGGTCTCGTAAGGGGATAGGGCCGCTCTGTCCGTACGGCGCGATGGCATTCGGGATGGGCGCCGTGAGACATTCTCGCCGGCCATGGACGAAGGGTGGAACACCGGCTGGGCCGGGTGCTCGGGCACCGGAGACGCGGTTCGTGCGGGGAAGGATCCAGGCGCCCTCGCCGAACAGGGCTTGCCCCGTACGCAGCATCCTCGTCGGCAGCTCGCTCGCATACGTGGCATGGGGGTACTCGCCAGCCGCGTCGAATGCGGCTTTAACCGAGTCCCAGGCTCCCTCGTCACCGCTGAGGCAGAGGCGTCTCGTGATCCTCTCACCTGACGCTGACATCGACTCCGGGCGAGGCACCCACCGGTGGAAAGCCACAAGCAACCCGGCGATACCCCACACCCCCGACGGGATAAAGCGCTCTTTCAGGCCGGATCCGCTACCGCGCAGTCCGCTTGCCCGCTCTGCCGCCGGGCCGGGTCAGGCCCGGAGGCGGCGGGATAGAGGAGTCGGGCCGACTCAAGGGCGGTCGCGACGAAGGGGCGGATGGCGGGGGAGTTGTGCGACTTCAGCCAGACGGGAGCCCGGTCCAGGCGTGGCATGCCGGTGAGCGGGACGTAGGCGATGCCGGGACGGGTGTAGAACCGGGTGACCTGCTCGCCAACGATGACGGCGCCGGTTCCTGAAGCGACCACTTGCAGGGCTTCCATGAACGTCTCTATCTCGGGGCCCGGGGCGATCGGCCTGCCTTGTGGCGTGCGGTCGGGCCAAAGCTCGGAGAGCCATGTTCCGGGGGGCGTGCCGGCGACGCGTACGAGCGCGACGTCGGCGAGGTCCTCCATGGTCACGCTTTCGCGGCGGGCCAGGGCGTGGTTCGCGGGAACTGCCAGCATCCGCGGCTCGGAGAAGACCACGGGCCCGACGGCGATGTCGGGTTCGGTGATCGGCAGGGCGAGGATGAGGATGTCGACCTCTCCCTCGCGAAGTCGCGTCAGGGCGTTGAAGAGCTGGACCTCGCGGATGTGGACGCGCCAGCCGGGCTCGCGTTCGGGGAACATGTCGCCCGCCTGATGGGCGATCTGGCCGGCGGCGGCACCCATGAAGCCGACCCGCAAGGTGTCGACGGTCGCGCGGGTGCTGCTGACAGCGCGGGCGAAGGCGGCCTGGATCTCTTCGTACGCGGGCCGGACTTCGTCGTGAAGCCGGTGGCCGAGCGGAGTCAGGCGCACGCTGCGGTTGGTGCGCTCGAACAACGGCGCCCCGACCCTGCGTTCGAGTTTCTTGATGAGCTGGCTGACCCTGCCGGTGGTCACGTGCAGGCGTTCCGCAGTACGTCCGAAGTGCAGCTCCACGGCCAGCCCGAGGAACGCTTCCATTTCCAGGCGTTCGAGCACCCGGCCACCACCCCCTCGTTCGGCCCGTGTGTTGAACCTGGCTAAACACGGGTTCCCATATTGAGTGTTGTTCGGACGATCTCCAAAACGAGAGGCTGTGGGTCGGCCCGGCCGGCGATCGATCGCCCAGCCAGGATGCCGCAACCACCCGCTTCTCATCCGAACCGAGGAGATCTCCCTTGGGCAAGATCGTCACCCTGCCCTGCCCGTCACGCGACGACGTCACAGAGGTGTGCCCGTGACGCCACCGTCGTTGTGGAGCAGGCGCCGGATACTCAGCGCCATGGCCGGGGCCGCCGCGGTGCCGGCCATGGGGTCCGTCGTCACCTTGAGCGCCGGCCCGGCCCGGGCCGCCGAGGGCGACCCGGGCAACGGGCTGCCCCATACCGATCGGGGCAAGGCCGTATGGGCCTACAAGAGCGGCGGGCGGGCGGTCCGCGAGGCCGCTGCCGCCGCCCTCGTCGGCACCCCGGCCGCAGTTTCCGCCTTCCTCACGGGCGAACTGCCGCTCGCGACGGCGGACGACAACCGGTTCGGCGTACTCGCCGTCCTCCCCCTCGCGGACAAGTCGGTCCGCGAGAGCGCGAACGCGGCCCTGTCCGCGGGGGACGCGGCGATCGCCGCCTACCTGCGCGGCGGCTACGCGCAGTCGCTCGACACGGACACGCGGGCAGCGGTCTTCACCGTCATGAACAACAGCGGGACCGCCGTCAAGCGGGAAGCCGCCAAGGCGCTGGAGCTCGGCACCCCGGCGGCCATGCGCACGTTCCTGCAGACGACGCAGCACACCGCGCAGCAGGAGGACGAGCGGGCCGAGGTCTTCACGATCCTCACCACCGCCTCCCCCGAGGTCAAGAAGTACGCGGAGCGCGCCCTGGGCGACGGTTCTCCCGAGGCGATCCGCCAATTCCTCGCCTCCGGCCAGCACATCGCGCGTGCCCGTGACGAAGAAGCCGCGACGGTCGACCAGTTGGTCAAGATCGTGATCCGGGAGGGCAACCGGGCGAAGCTGCAGACGGAACAGGCCGTGGCCGCCTCGAACCGGGCCAAGGACGCCGCGGAAAAGGCGAAGGCCGCCGCGCTGAAGGCCGCCGCCGAGGCGAGGGCGGCGCAGAACGACGTACGGAAGTCGGCCAAGGCGGCGAACAGCGCCGCGAGTGCCGCACGGGGCGCCGCGAGCGCCGCACACACGGCCATCTCCGCATCCCGTACCGCTCAGGCCGCCTCCAGCCGCGCCGCGCAGGCCGCTCAGGCCGCCGCCGGCGCCGCCGCCGCCGCGGGCCGTGCCGCCTCGCGGGCCTACGGCGCGGCCATCGCCGCCTCGAAGGACGCCGGCAAGGCCTCAGCCGCGCGCCAGGCCGCCCAGGGCGCACGGGACGCGGCCGGGCGTGCGCGCACGGCTGCCGCTGCCGCCGAACAGGCCGGCGTCGCCTCGCAGCAGTCGTCCTCCGCCTGCGCCGCCGCCACGAGCGCGGCCCAGAACGCGGCGGCCGCCGCGAACGCCGCCGCCGACGCGGCCGCCGCCGCCGGCAGCGCCAAGTCCCAGGCGGCCGAGGCCAGGGCTGCTGCGGCCGAGGCAGACACGGCCGCCGCACGCGCCGCCCGCGCCGCGACCATTTCGCAGACCCTCGCGAACCGGGCCGCCACCGCCGCCCGTGCGGCACGCGACGCCGCCAACAGTGCCGCGGCCCATGCGGAGAAGGCCGCGGCAGCCGCGGACGACGCCGCGGCGAACGCGGGCAAGGCGATCGACTACGCCAAGCGTTCCACCGCCTACTCGGAAGCCGCGCTGCAGGCTGCCAACGCGGCGGCCGAGGCGGTCAAGGAAGCCCGGAGCGTGGAGCAGGCGGCCCGGGACGCGGAGGGCGCCCGTATCGCCGAGGACACCGCGATGGGAGTCGAGGAGGCCCGCCTCAGGGCACAGGCCGAGATCGACGAAACCGCTCGGGCGGCCAGGGAGCGCACGCAGGCGGACAAGACCGCCTCGGACATCAAGGACCTCGTCGCGAACGCCACCGCGGCATTGCGCGGCGGTGACTCGGCCACGGCCGTCACGGTCGGCCGGATGGCCGCCGTGAGGCTCCTGGACTCGCCGGGCACGTGGACGCGCGACGCCGCGGAGTTCGCCCTCGCAGGCGCCGAACACGATGTCGCCAACTGGCTCGACACCGACCGTCTCCTCGCCGAGCAGCAGGACGACCGGGAGACCGTGCTCGCCCTGGCCGGGACGGCCGGGGCGGAGGTCGCCGAGGCCGCCCACCGAGCGCTGGCGAGCGAGGATCCGAACGCGGCCCGCGATTTCCTCACCCACGGGGTCATCGAAGCCTCCGCCACGCGGAACCGCGTCATCGTGTTCGAGCTCCTGAACCAGAACCCGGGCAGGAACGTCAGGGCCAAGGCCGAGGCGGCCCTGGCCGAGGGAAGCGCCACGGCCCTGCACCGCTTCCTCACCATCGAACTGGTGGACGCGGTGAAGGTCGACGACCAGGCCGAGGTGTTCGCCCTCCTCTCCGCCGGCGGCCCCTACATGAAATCGGCCGCGCAGATCGTGCTGGAGGGCCCCGCCCGCATGCGGCGGAGCTTCGTCCTGGAGGACCGGTTCAACGTCGCCCGCCTGGACCAGGACCACGCCACCCACGTCGCCGCGATCCGCGCCTCCATCGCGCACGCCGCCAAGGTAGCGGCGAAGGCCCTGGAGGACGCGGCACTGGCTTGCAAGGCGGCGGCCGAAGCCCGTCAGTCCGCGGTGGACGCCAGCAGTTGGGCTCTGAAGGCGCAGGGCCATGCCGCGGACGCCGAGAACGCGGCGCGGGACGCCCGGACGAACGCCGATGCCGCCGACGCGTCCGCGGCAGAGGCGGCCAAGTCGGCGGCGAGTGCCAAGCAGGCGGCATCCGCGGCCCAGGTGGCCTCCCGTTCCGCGAACCATTCGATGCGGCAGGCCGTGTCGTCGGCGCGGCAGGCGGTCTCCTCCGCGTCGAGCGCCCAGGCGAGCGCCAGTCAGGCCGGCGCCTCCGCCCTGCAGGCAGGTCGGGACGCGAAGGCCGCCGCCGACGCGGCCAGCGAAGCCCGCGCGATCGTCATCGCGAAGTGCAGGGCCGAGGCCGTGGCAGCGGCGCGGCAGGCGGCCGAGAAGGCCAGGCAACACGAGGCGAACGGCACCGACCCCTCCCAAACCTCCGCCAGCGACACTCCCTGGTACGTGGAGAAGGAACTGTGGCCCGCCGACACCGGCAGCGACAAGGACTGGGCGCTGGTCACCAAGCACTGGTCCACGATCGCCGGCCTGGCCTCGCTCGGTGTCATGTTCGGTGGATTCCTGTTCCCGCCTGCCTCGCCTGTCCTGGGCCCAACCGCTCTCGTGCTCGGCGGCGTCTCCGTGGCCATCAAGGGAGTCAGCACCTATTTCACGGGCCAGGCATACGGCTGGGACAGCAGCGAATTCCACACATCACTCGGGCTGTTCGTGCTCGGCGGCATGTTCCTCGGGAAGTCCGCCTGGCTCGAAAAGTCGGGCCTGGCCCACGCGGTGGGCGGCAAGATCTCGGACTTCACGGATGAAGCGGTGAGCACGATCATCGGCTTGCTGAAGTGGTAGACCCCTCGGCCCATCCGTGTTCACGGCTGCCGCGGCGGCCGACTCCCTCCGCATGAAAAGGAACGACACAATGAAGCTCGTACGACGCGTCATCGCGACCACGGCGGCAGCGGCGGCCTGTATCGCCCTCGCCGTCACCGCGACGCACGCCAGTGAGGCCCCCGCCCAGGGCACGGCTGCGGTGAGCGCCGACCTGCCCCCGTACGCGATGGAGGACTTCGCGTACCCGGACGCCGCGAGGATCCAGTCCGAACTCGGCATCACCCTCAAGCGCGGCGACGGGCACATCACCCTCGCCGACTGCGCCTCCGCCACGGGTCTGATGGAGGTGTACTCCCGGACCAAGGGCAAGTTCTGCTTCCGCGCCACCGGGAAGACCGGCCACCTCAGCCTGGAGATACCCGCGGTCTACGGAATGAAGGGCGACGCCGCCCACCAGGCCGATGTGACGCTGACCGCCGAGGGCAGCAAGCAGAACGTGACCGTGGCCCCGAACGAGTGGAAGGGCGTGGGCGAGGCCGCCGACCCCGAACGTCGCGACCACGTCCTCGTCGAGATCACCGTCTCCTCGTAGCCCTTCACCGACGGCCGGCGGGGGGAGATCTCGCCGGAGCGTCGCCTTCGCCCCCCTTCCGTCCGCCGTCTCGCGCGGCCGGAACGCCCTGACTCGATTTTCGGAGAACGTCATGTCGAACGTACGTAGGCGCAGAGCGTGGATCGGCGGCTCCGCCGTCGTCGCCGCGATGGCCGGAGGCCTGCTGGCCTCGCCTTCGCACGCCCTGCAGGGAACCGCGGCCGACGCGGCCACCCACGCCCACACCGCCAGCATCGTCATCGGCAACGCCGAGCGCGCTTGCACGGGCACCCTCGTGGCCCCCCAGTGGGTCCTGTCCGCCGCGAGCTGTTTCGCCGACGCGACCGGCGCCGTCCAGCCCGGCAAGCCCAAGACCGCCACCACGGTCACCGTCGGCAGGACGGACCTGACCCAGACCACCGCGGGAGCCACCCGCTCCGCGATCCGGCTCGTCCCGCACCCTGAGCGGGATCTCGTCATGGTGAAGCTGGACACCGGCATCGCCAACCTGAAGCCGGCTGTCCTGGCCACCACTCCCGCCGGGGCCGACGAGGCCGTGCGGGCGGCCGGCTTCGGCCGGACCAAGACCACCTGGGTCCCCGACCGCCTGCACACCGCTGCCTTCACGGCGGTCGGCAACGGCTCCGCCGACCTCGCTCTGACCGCCTCCGGCGACGGGGCCATCTGCCAGGGTGACGCGGGCGGCCCCGTGCTGCGCGAGAAGAACGGCACCCAGGAGCTCCTCGCCGTCACCAGCCGTTCGTGGCAGGGGGGATGCCTCGGCACGCCGTCCACGGAGACCCGTACGGGGGCCGTCGCGACCCGTGTGGACGACGTGCGGTCCTGGGTCGCGAGCACGTCATACGCCGTTCCGGGCGACCTGACCGGCGACAACAAGCCGGACCTCGTCGCGGTCGATGACACCGGCCAGCTGCGCCTGTACCCCGGTACGGGCACCGGCGGCCTCGGCACGCACACGATCATCGGCACCGGCGGCTGGTCGGGAGCCTCCGTGACGCACCGGGGCGACTGGAACGGCGACGCCATGGAGGACGTCGTCGCCCGCGTCGGCGGCGAGGTCCGCGTCTACCCCAACCTCGGCAACGGCACCCTGGGCGCGCCGATCAAGATCGCCGCTGGTCTGCCCATCGCCGCCCAGGTCGTCAGCATCGGTGACACCAACCGCGACGGGAAACCGGACCTGGTCGTCACGCACACCAACAAGCTCTTCCTGTACCCGGGTGTCGTCGGCACCGCCGCGGCCGTCGGCGCTCCCGTCGTCATCGGCAACGGCGGCTGGGACGTCATGGACCTGAGCGCTCTCGGCGACGCCAACAAGGACGGCCGCCCGGACCTGCTGGCCCGCGACACCCGCGACGGCATCCTCTACGCCTACCTCGGCCAGCCCGACGGGAAGACCTTCAGCGACCTCAACGAGTTCGGCCGCGCCTACACCACCGCCAACCGACCGCTCATCGCCGGCGCCGCGGACGCCAACCTCGACGGCACGGCCGACATGTGGGCCACCGCCGGCGACGGCACCCTCAAGTTCTACAAGGGCGGCGCCGACATCCACGGCCCCATCGACGGCCCGAGCATCCAGGTCGGCAGCGGCGGCTGGGGCGCCATCAAGTCCATCAGCTGACCCGGCACCGGGCTCCGGCCCGGACTCCGACGTCGCCCGCCTACCGGCCCCGGCAAGAACTCTCTTGCCGGGGCCGGTGGGCGCTGCGTTCCTGTGTCCGTCTTGCCCCCCACACGTCGGTGACGTGGTCATCGCTCCATGGCAAAGCCCCAGGTCAGCGACCTGGGGCTTTGAGTCTGTCGCTACCAGCTCTGCCACGCCGGGGCGGGGTAGAGGGGTGCGCGCCGCTTGCGGGCTTCGAGCCCGAGGAACATGGCTCCCGAGGCGAGGGTCGCGAGGAATGACACCACCATGGCCAGCGGCAGCAGAACGTTGGCGGGTTCCCCCAGGCCCAGCCACAGCGCTGCCGTACCCATCGCAAGGGCCACCAGCAACAGAATCCTCGCCGTGAGCGACAGCTTGCCGCTCACCGCGACGAGGGCATACCCGATGAGCAGCCCCGGCGCGACGGCCACCATCAGGCCCAGGAACAAGAAGACGAGCAAGGCGATGATCATGTCGTACCGACCTCCGGATCTCATGGCCAACTCGCGCCGAAGGCAGACGGATCCACGTCCCCCTGGTCTGGCAGGCCTTTCCGAACGCCATGCTGTCAGATGTTCTGAACGCGTTCAACTCGGCTCGTGGACGGTGCCGCAGGAGGGGAGCAACGCCCCGGTACCCCGGGAAGGGCCGTGCCGGCAGGCTTTCGTTGTGTCGCCCGTCGGCCCGCACATCCGGGGGAGGCCGATGGACCGGAGAAGCTTGACGCGAAGGGCCCCCGCGCTGCGTGCGCGGGGGCCCGGTGGCGGTGGCTCAGTCCTTGTCGGGCCGGCCGGGAGGGATCAGGAGCTTCGCCGGATCGGTCAGCCCGGTGCTGTACTCGGTACGGCTCCGCCCGTGCCGGTGGCGGCCGGTGCGGTCAGCCGATGAGTTCGGCGAGGATCCACTCGGCGAGACGCTCCGTCACGAGGCTGTGCTCGGAGTTGGTGTCGTCGCAGTGGAAGGCGTCCAGCTCGCTACGGCCGGCAGGGAGGTCGTTGAGGGGGGTGGTGAGGTCGACGTCCCAGGTGACGGGGTCGTACTTGAGGGCGACGGCGCTGACCGAGGGCACGAAGCAGCCGGAGCGGTGGCGCTCGTCGATCGTGGCGCCGAGCGCGTCGGCGAGCATGCCGTAGGAGGCGAGGGTGCCACCGGGCGCGCCGTCGAGTGGGGGGACCTCGCTGGTTCGGCTCGTACGGTAGCCGAGGACCAGGGCCGACATCCGTACGACTTCCTGGAGCCGGCCGAAGGCCGGCTGGGTGCGCAGTACCGCGCGGGCGATTCCCGGGGCCCTCCAGTCGAAGACCAGCTCGTCGGGCAGCAGCGGGCCCGCGGTGCCGTCGCCGGTGCCGTTGGCGACGCCGATCCTGCGCAGGCCCGGCTTGGACGGGAACCATCCGATGTCCTTCAGGTCCTGGAGGAACCGGACACGCTTCTCGCTCCAGGTCGCGACGGCGCCGGAGTCCTTGGCGTTGGGCACCCAGGCCCACAGGAGCTGCTGGGCGGCGGCGCTCCTGATCAGCTCGGCCTGCTTCGGCTTGCCGGAGGGATCGGGGACGGACTCGAAGAAGTACGCCAGCTGCTGGAGTGCGACCGGGATCCAGGCGCCGTTGTGCGGGGAGTCGTAGGACAGGTAGATGCGGCTCTCGTGGTCCTCGCCCTCGTTCTCCATCCAGGCCAGCGCGTATCGGGTGATGAGTCCGCCCATGCTGACGCCGCCCACGATCAGGGGGGCGCCGCCCTCCTGCCGGTCGGCGATGGCCTTGCGGATGGCGCTGACCGCGACGGCGGCGTTGGCCTGGATGTGGGTGTGGCGCTCCTTGAAGCCCAGCAGGATGACGTCCACGCCCGCGGCGAGCAGCTGGCTGAGCAGCCGCTTGCCGTCGGCGTTGTAGGGCGCGTCGAGGTGGGCGTAGAGACCGCCGAGTTCGCTCTCGCCGTAGTTGAACCCGTCCGCGAAGATCATCGGGTTGACGAGGCCCTTGTGGGGCGTGCCGTCGGGGGCGAGGCCGTAGTAGACGGCGGCGGTGCCGGTGGCCGTCTCGCCCTCGTACTCCCACGCGCCGGTGAGCTGCCACACCGTATTCGGCTTGTTCACCTTGCGGGCCGTGTCCGCCCGCAGTGCGGGGGTGAACAGCACTCCCTGCCGCAGGGATTCCGGCGCGCTGCCCTGCTTCTTGTCGGCGCCTTCCGCGTCCGTCCACGGATCGGGGCTGACGTCGACCCTCGGTTCGCCATTGCGCATAGCCATGTACTGCCGCCTTGCCTTGTCAGTCGGATGAGTCACCGCAGGGACCGCCTTCGGCCGGGTGGTGCCGCGCCCCGGTGGCCGTTCTGGCTGCCCGGGTACGCCTGGCGCCCGCGCCGGTGTCGCACCACCGATGGCCTGCGCGGTCCTGCCAACGGGGAAGGTATGTGCGCTGATCGGGTCCGGGTGGCAGCGACACCGGGCGCGCGCACCGCGCCAAGGCGCACCGGCCCCATCGGGCCCCGCGCCCCCGTGCGCCTCCGGCAGCGCCTCCAGGAGCAGGTCCTCCAGCCCACGAAGACCGAAAAGCCGGCCGGGATTTCCTGTACCTCACCGCCGATGGACGACTTCGGGGGACGTGACCGGGTCCGGTGTCGGTTGCACGGGGCGCTCACGGGGTGACCTCGTCCGCCTTCCTGGCCGGCTCCGGGGCCGGCGGGAGGTCCTGTCCGGCGCGGAGTGGGCCCGTCAGGAGGAGCAGTGCGCACAGCGCGTTGCCGCCGTAGAGGAGCCACAGGGCGTCGCGTTCGCCGAGGAGGGCGCCGAGGGCGCCGCCGAGGAGGCTGCCGACGGGAATCGTCCCGTACATCACGAAGCGGATGGTGGAGCCGACCCGGCCCAGCAGGTCCGGCGGGCAGTACGCCTGCCGGAAGCTCACGATGATGACGTTCCCGGCGACCACCCCGGTCATCAGGCAGAACTCCCCGACCAGGAAGGCCAGCAGCCCCACCCCGTCCGTCGTGAGCGGGATGAGCAGGCCGAACGGGCCCCCGCAGAAGGCGCACAGCAGGACCGCCCGGGCCGTGCCGAACCGGCGGGCCAGGCGCGGCGAGATCACCGCGCCCAGGACCCCGCCCAGCCCGGCCAGCGCGATGAGGGCACCGATCAGCGCGCCCGGCGCGCCCACCGTCCGGCTCAGGAACAGGATCGACAGGGACTGCGCCCCGGCCAGGAACAGGTTCATCGCGGCGTCGCACAGCAGGATCGTCCGCAGGAACGGGTCCCGGGTGAGGAAGGCCACGCCCGCGCGGATCTCCTTGACCAACGACCGTTTCGCGGCGGCCCGTTCCCCACCGCCCGGCGGGCCCTCCGGGGTCCGGATCCGCATCAGCAGTGCCGCCGAGACCAGGAAGCTCAGGCCGTCGGCGAGGAAACCGGCGGCCGCGCTCCCGGCCTGGGCCAGCGCTCCGCCGGCCCCCGGTGCGAGGACCTCCGCGACCGATTCGCTGGTCTGGAGCCGGGCGTTGCCGTCGGCGAGCTCCTCGTGTGGCAGCACGGTCGGCAGGTACGCGCTGTAGGCGGCCCGGAAGAACACGTCGGCGGTGCCCGCCAGGACGGCCACCAGCATCAGTTGAGCGGTCGTCAGGGCCTCCAGCCAGACCGTCGCGGTCAGCGACAGCATCAGCAGCGCCGACACCACGTTGCACACGATCATCACCGGCCGGCGGCGCATCCGGTCGGTCCACGCCCCCACGGGCAGCCCGAACAGCAGCCACGGCACCCAGGCCGCGGCGTTCAGCACCCCCATGGTGAAGGGCCCCGCGTCCAGCGTGTCCACCGCGATCAGCGGCAGCAGCACCCGGGTGGCCGCGCTCCCGAACTGGCTCACGGACTCTCCCGCCCACAGCAGCCGGAAGTCCCGGCGGCGCAGCGCGCCGCGACGGGCGCTCACCGGCCCACCGTGCCCTCGCCCAGCAGCGCGGCGATCTCGGCGGCGGGCTTGGGCGCCATCATCTCGCCGTGCGCGCAGGGCACTTCGTGGTGGGCGACTGAACCGGTGACGTACGGCTCCCACACCCGCGGCCCGGGCGCGTCCGGCTCGTGGGCGGCGGCGGCCAGCGTCACACCGCCCCGGAACACCCCCGGACGGTGGGCGGCGGCCAGCCGGTCGTGGTGGACGTAGGCCGCGCCCAGGGCGGCGACGGTGTCCCCGTCGAAGACCGACAGCGGGCCCTCCTCGGCGGCCGCCGCCGCCACCAGCTCGGCGAGGGTCAGCGGACCCCCTCCGGCCGCGCCGTACTCCTCCCGCGGCGGATAGCCGAGCGATTCCAGCAGGTCCCGCAGCGGGTCCGCGGCCGGGGCCGCCGTCTCGCCGGGGGCCGCCGGATACCCGTCCAGCAGGGTGAGCCCGGCCACCTCCTCGCCGTCCTGCTGGAGCGTCACGGCCACCTCGTGCGCGACCACCGCCCCGAAGGACCAGCCCAGCAGGTGGTACGGGCCGTGCGGCTGCGCCACGCGGATCCGCGCCGCGTACTCCGCGGCCATCTCCGCGACGCTCCCGGGCCGTGCCCCCGGCTCGCTCAGCGCCCGCGACTGCAGGGCGTGCACGGACCGCTGCGGGTCCAGGTGTTCCAGCAGCCCCCGGTACACCCAGCCGGTGCCCGCGCCCGGATGGACGCAGAACAGGGCGGGCGCGCCGGGCGCCCCCGTGCGCAGCGTGACCATCGGCGCCAGCGGGTCCGCGTCCCCGCGGGGGACCGCGCCGCCGGAGCGGGCGGCGAGCCCGGCGACCGTGGGCGCGGCGAACAGGTCCTGGACCCCGAGCTCCTCGCCCAGCGCCTCGCGCACCCGGGCCATCAGCCGGGCCGCCAGCAGGGAGTGGCCGCCCAGGTCGAAGAAGCCGTCGTCGGCGCCGACGACGTCGACGGGCAGCCCCAGCACCTCGGCGAACAGGCCCGCCAGGACCTCCTCCCGCCGGCTGCGCGGCGCCCGGCGCACACGGCCGTCCCCGGCCGCGCCGGGCTCCGGCGCGGGCAGCGCGGCCCGGTCGAGCTTGTCGTTCGGCGTCCGCGGGAACGCGTCGAGCACGACGAACGCCGACGGCACCATGTGCGCCGGCAGCGTGCCCGCCAGATGGGCGCGCAAGTCCGCCGCGTCCACCGCGGAGCCCGTGCCGCCGTCGCCGCCGGGGGCCGGGACCACGTACCCGACCAGCCGCTTCGCACCGCCGGGGCCGTCCTCCCGTACGGTCACCGCGGCCCGGTCCACCCCGGGCGCCGCCGCGAGCGCGGCCTCGATCTCGCCGGGTTCGACGCGGAAGCCGCGGATCTTGACCTGGTCGTCGGCGCGGCCGAGGTACTCGATGCGGCCCTCGCGGTCCCAGCGGACGAGGTCGCCCGTGCGGTACATGCGGGCCCCGTCCTCGAAGGGGCAGGCCACGAACCGCTCCGCCGTCGTCCCCGGGCGGCGCAGGTAGCCCCGCGCCAGCCCGGCACCCGCCAGGTACAGCTCGCCGGGCACCCCCGGCGCCACCGGGTTCAGCGCCGCGTCGAGCACGTAGGCGCGGACGTTGGCGACGGGAGCGCCGATGAGCGGGCGCTCGCTGCGCGCGGTGTCCCACCACAGGGCGTCGACCGTGCACTCGGTGGGTCCGTACAGGTTGTAGGCGAGCATCCCCTCCGTGGCGCGCAGCCGGCTCCACAGGCCCTCGCCCGCGGCCTCCCCGCCGATCAGCAGCAGCCGCGGCGGGGCGTTGAGCAGGCCCTCCTCGATCAGGTGCTCGGCGTGCGTCGGCGTGGTGTCGACGACGTCGAGGGCGGCGTCGGCGACGTGCCGGGCGAAGGCGGCGGAGTCGCGGCGCATGGCGTCGCCGATCAGGTGGAGTTCGTGCCCGGCCACCATCCACATCAGGGCGTCCCAGGAGGCGTCGAAGGACAGCGAGGCCACCAGCGCCACCCGCAACTGCCTTCCCGCAGAGATCCGTTCCGCCTCCGCCATGGTGTGGGCGCGGTGGAAGGCGTACAGGTTGCGCAGCGCGGCGTGGTCGACGACGACGCCCTTGGGCCGGCCCGTGGACCCCGAGGTGTACACGACGTACGCGGCGTCGCCCGGCCGGGGCCGCCGCAGCGGCCCGGCACCGGGCGCGGAGGCGGCGGCCGCGTCCTCCTCGTCGGTGAGGACGAGCGGGACCCGCGCCGTCCCCGCGAGCGGCAGCAGCGGGGCGGTCGCGGAGTCCGTGACCAGCAGCGCCGGGGCGGAGTCGGCCAGCATGTGCGCGATCCGCTCGGCCGGGTATCCGGTGTCCACCAGGACGAACGCCGCACCGGCCTTGAGGACGGCGAGGATCGCGGCCACCGCCGCCGGGGAGCGCGGCAAGGCGATGGCCACCACCCGCTCCGGACCCGCCCCGTCCCGAACGAGACGCCGGGCGAGCCGGTCGGACCAGGCGTCGAGGGCGGCGAAGCCGATCCGCTCGGCGCCGTCCACCAGCGCGGTCGCGTCCGGGGTGCGGGCGGCACGCGCCGCGAACAGCTCGGGCACGGTGGCGTCCGGCACCGGCAGCGCGGTGTCGTTCCACTCCGTCAGCATCCGCCGGCGGGCCGCGGGCGTCAGCGGGTCGGCGGCCGAGACCGGCAGCTCCGGCGCCGCCGTGAGCAGCCGGACCATCCGTACCAGGGCCGCGGCGAGGTCCTCGGCGGTGGCGTGGTCGAACAGCTCGGCCGCGTACTCCAGGAAGCCCGAGATCCCGGCGGGGCGGCCCTCGGCGTCCCGGCGTTCCTGGACGTCCAGCGTCAGGTCGAACTGGGCGACGTCGAAGCGGAACGGCTCGGGGCGGACGTCGAGGCCGGGTAGCGCGAGCGTCCCGTCCTCGCCGTCCTGCACTTGGAGCAGCACCTGGAAGAGGGGGTGGCGGGCGAGGGACCGCTCGGGGTTGACCGCCTCCACCACCCGCTCGAAGGGCACGTCCTGGTGTTCGTACGCCGCGAGGTCGGTCTCCCGGACCCGGCCCAGGAGTTCGGCGAAGGTCGGATCGCCCGAGACGTCGGTGCGCAGGACGAGGGTGTTGACGAAGAAGCCGACGAGGTCGTCCAGGGCCTCGTCCGTACGGCCCGCGACGGGCGTCCCGATCGGTACGTCGGTCCCCGCGCCGAGCCGGGACAGGGTCACGGCCAGCGCCGCCTGCACCACCATGAAGAGGGTGCAGCCGGACTCGCGGGCCAGTTCCAGCAGTCGGCCGTGCAGCTCGGCGTCCAGGCCGACGGGGACGGAGCCGCCCGCGAAGTCCGCCACCGCCGGGCGCGGCCGGTCGTAGGGCAGGGCCAGCTCGGCGGGCGCGCCGGCCAGTGCGTCGGTCCAGAAGACGAGTTGGCGGGAGACCGGGCTCGCGGGGTCGTCCTCCGCGCCGAGCAGCTCCCGCTGCCACAGGGTGTAGTCGGCGTACTGCACCGGTAGCGGTTCGAAACCGGGCGCGGCGCCCGCGCACCGGGAGGCGTACGCCTCGGACAGGTCCCGGAACAGCGGCCCCCAGGACCACCCGTCGAGCGCGATGTGGTGCACCACCAGGGCCAGCACCCACTCCTGGGGCCCGGCCGCGAGCAGCGCCGCCCGTACGGGGGGCCGCGCGGCCAGGTCGAACGGGCGGGCCAGCAGCGCGTCGAGGGCCCCGGCGGTTCCCCCCGGACCGCATTCCACCAGGTCCAGGGGCACGCCGCCCCCTTCGGGCAGCACCCGCTGGTACGGCTCGCCCGCCGCCTCCGGGAACACCGTGCGCAGGGCCTCGTGCCGGTCGGTGACGTCCCGCAGGGCCGCGGCCAGCGCCGACGTGTCCAGCGGGCCGCGCAGCCGCAGCGCGAACGGGCAGTGGTAGCCCACGGACTGGCCCGCCCGGCTCAGGAACCACAGCCGGCGCTGGGCGGCCGACAGCGGCGGGGCCCCGGGCCGCTCCGCCGCCGCGGTCAGCGCCGGACGGGGGGCCGCCCCGGCCGCGGAACCCTGCGCCAGGCAGGCGGCCAGCCCGGCCACCGTCGGGTGCTGGAACAGCAGGCGGATGCCCAGGTCGCCGCCCAGGACGGCCCGGATCCGCGAGAGCAGCCGGGTCGCGAGCAGCGAATGCCCGCCCAGTTCGAAGAAGCTGTCCTCGGCGCCCACCGACGGCAGCCCCAGTACCTGCGCGAACAGCTCCGCCAGGAGCTCCTCGCGGGGCCCGCGCGGGGCGCGGGAGGAGAGCAGCGCGCCGAAGTCCGGCGCGGGCAGCGCCGCCCGGTCCAGCTTCCCGTTCCGGTTCATCGGGAAGGCCTCCAGGACCACGAAGGCCGAGGGCACCATGTGGTCCGGCAGCCGTGCGGCGAGCCAGCCGCGCAGCGCGCCCGGCTCAGGCCTGCGGCCCGCGGCCGCCACCACGTACGCCACGAGGCGCTTCCCGGCGGGCCCGCCGCCCCGGGCGAGCACCGCGGCCTGCGCCACCTCCGGGCAGGCCCGCAGGCAGGCCTCGATCTCGCCGGGTTCGATGCGGAAGCCGCGGATCTTGACCTGGTCGTCGGCGCGGCCGAGGTACTCGATGCCGCCCTCGCGGTCCCAGCGGACGAGGTCGCCCGTGCGGTACATGCGGGCCCCGTCCTCGAACGGGCAGGCCACGAAGCGGCCCGCGGTGAGCGAGGGGCGGTTCAGGTAGCCGCGGGCCAGGCTCGGTCCGGCCAGGTACAGCTCGCCCGGGATGCCCGGGGCGACGGGCCGCAGCCCGGCGTCCAGGACGTACGCCCGGGTGTTGGCGAGCGGGCGGCCCACGAGCGGCTCCTCGCTGAGGGCGGCGTCCCACCACAGGGTGTCGACGCTGCACTCGGTGGGCCCGTACAGGTTGTGGCAGAGCATCCCGTCGGCGGCCCGGACCCGCGTCCACAGGGCCGCGCCCGCCGCCTCGCCGCCGAGCAGCAGCACCTTCGGCCGGTGCGCGGGATCGTCCAGCAGGCCCTCCTCGACGAGCTGTTCGGCGTAGGTCGGGGTGACGTCCAGGGCGTCGATGCCGGCGCGGGCGATGTGCCGGACCAGCGCGGCCGCGTCGCGGCGGGTGTCGTCGTCGATGAGGTGGAGCTCGTGGCCGGCCACCATCCACAGCAGCCCCTCCCACGACGTGTCGAAGGACAGCGCGGCCGTCAGCGCCATGCGCATCCGGCGCCCGCCGTGCAGCTCCTCCGCGCGGGCGATGACCCCGGCCCGGTGGAAGGCGTAGAGGTTGCGCAGCCCCGCGTGGTCGATGACGACGCCCTTGGGCTCGCCCGTCGACCCCGAGGTGTGGATCACGTACGCGGCGCTGCCGGGCAGGATCCGGCGGCCCGGGACGGGACCGGGGGCGCCCTCCCGGACCGGGCCCGGCGCGTCGACGAGGACGCGGACGGCGCCGGTGTCCGGGAGCCCCGGGGCGGTCGCGGCGTCGGTCACGACGGTGGTCGTGGTGCCCAGCAGCCGGGCGATCCGCTCGGCCGGGTAGTCCGTGTCGACGGGAACGAAGGCGGCGCCCGCCTTGAGCACCGCGAGCAGCGCCACGACGGAGTCGGCGGACCGGGGCAGAGCCAGGGCCACCAGGTGCTCCGGGCCGACCCCGTGCCCGGCGAGCCGGTGCGCCAGTACGTCGGCGCGGGCGTCGAGTTCGGCGAAGGTCAGCGCGGTGTCCCGGAAGACCAGGGCGGTCGCGCCGGGGGTGCGGGCGGCCCGCTCCTCGAACAGCTCGGGCAGGGTCTCCGCGGGCACCGGCGCGGCCGTGTCGTTCCAGCCGGACAGGACCAGCGCGCGCTGCTCGGCCGAGAGCGGGTCGGCCTGCCCGACCGGGGCGGCGGGGTCGGCGGCGAGGCGCTCCAGCACCCGGGTGAGGGCGGCCGCGAGGTTCTCGGCGGTGGCCCGGTCGAACAGGTCCGTCGCGTACTCCAGGGCTCCGCCGATCCCGGCCGGGGCTCCGCCCGAGTCCCACCGCTCCTGGAAGTCGACGGTGAGGTCGAACTTGGCGACGTCCCAGGCGGCGGACTGCTCCGCGCACTCCAGGCCGGGCAGGGCGAAGGCGGGGCCCTCGCCGCTGTCCAGGGTCATCATCACCTGGAAGAGGGGGTGGCGGGCGAGGGACCGTTCGGGGTTGACCGCCTCGACGACCTGCTCGAAGGGCGCCTCCTGGTGCTCGAAGGCGGCGAGGTCGCTCTCCCGCACCCGCTCCAGGAGCTCGGTGAAGGCCGGGTCCCCGGAGAGGTCGGTGCGCAGGACGAGCGTGTTGACGAAGAAGCCGACGAGGTCGTCCAGTGCCTCGTCCGTGCGGCCCGCGACGACGGTTCCGATCGGGATGTCGGTGCCGGCCCCGAGGCGGGACAGGAGCACCGACAGGCCGGCCTGGAGGACCATGAAGAGGGTGCAGCCGTGCTGCGGGGCCAGTTCCAGCAGCCGTCCGTGCAGCCCCGCGTCCAGCTCGACGGGGACGGAGCCGCCCGCGAAGCTCGCCACCGCGGGGCGCGGCCGGTCGGCGGGCAGGGCAAGTTCGGCCGGGGATCCGGCCAGCTCCCGCGTCCAGAAGGCCAGTTGCTCGGCGAGCAGGCTCTCCGGGTCGCCCTCCGCGCCCAGCAGTTCGCGCTGCCACAGCGTGTAGTCCCGGTACTGCACCGGCAGCGGCTCGAAGGCGGGCGCCCCGCCCGCGCACCGGGCGGCGTAGGCGGCGGCCAGGTCGGTGAGGAGCGGCCCCCAGGACCAGCCGTCGGTGGCGATGTGGTGGATCACCAGGGCCAGCACCCACTCCTCGTCGCCCAGGGCGAAGAGGCGGGCCCGCAGGGGGAGTTCGGCGGTCAGGTCGAAGACGTGCCCGGCCTCGGCGGCCAGCGCGTCGGCGAGCGCCGCCTCGCCGAGGCGGACGACGGGCAGCTCCGGCGCGCAGTCGGTGATCTGTTGCACGGGCTCGCCGTCCACCTCGGGGAAGACCGTCCGCAGCACCTCGTGCCGCCCGGTCAGATCGCCGAGGGCCGCGGCCAGCGCCCCCGGGTCCAGCGGACCGCGCAGCCGGGTGGTGAGCGGGCAGTTGTACGCGGCGCCGGTCTCGCCGAGCTGGTTGAGGAACCACAGCCGCCGCTGGGCGAACGAAACGGGAAACACGGGACCTCCGGGGGCGTGCGTGGTGGTGCGGGGGCGGGGGGACGGCTCAGGCACCGGCGGCGCGGCGGAGCGTGGGACGGGCCTTC
The DNA here is from genome assembly GCF_055563995.1 of Streptomyces sp. NPDC029164. Taxonomy (NCBI): domain Bacteria; kingdom Bacillati; phylum Actinomycetota; class Actinomycetes; order Kitasatosporales; family Streptomycetaceae; genus Streptomyces; species Streptomyces sp. NPDC029164. The sequence continues at coordinate 109,990 of NZ_JBVHWW010000012.1, forward strand.
GGCGCGTCGGTGAGCAGGGCGGCGGTGCGGGCCGGGGTCGGGTGCTGGAAGAACTGGCGGATCTTCAGCTCCCGGCCGAGTTCGGTCCGGATCCGGCTGATCAGTCGGGTGACGAGCAGGGAGTGGCCGCCCAGGGCGAAGAAGTTGTCGTCCGGGCCGACCTCGTCCCGGTCGAGGACCTCGGCGTACAGGGCGCGGACGCGGTCCTCGGTGCTGCCGCCCGGGTCCGCGGCCGGCTCCGGCGCGGCGGGGGCGGCCGCGGCCGTGCGCGGGGCCGGGCCGTCGACCGAGCCGACCGCCCGCTCCGGGGCGGCCGCGAGACCGCGCAGCACCAGGGCCAGGTCCGCCGCCAGCCGCTCGGCGCTCGTACGGTCGAACAGCTCGGTCGCGTAGGTGAGTTCCCCGATGAGGCCCAGCGGGGTGCCGTCGGCGGCGCGCTGCTCCCCGAGGTCCACGCCGAGGTCGAACTTGGACACCGCCCACTCGACGGGGTGCGGCTCCGCCGTGAGGCCCGTCAGGCGGGGGAGGGCGGGCGGCTCGTTCTGGACCTGGAGCAGCACCTGGAAGAGCGGGTGCCGGGCGAGGGACCGCTCCGGGTTCACCCCCAGGACGACCCGCTCGAAGGGCACGTCCTGGTGGGCGTAGGCGGCGAGGCCGGCCTCCCGGACCCGGGCGAGGAGGTCCGTGAAGGACGGGTCGCCGGAGAGGTCGGTGCGCAGGACCAGGGTGTTGACGAAGAAGCCGACGAGGTCGTCCAGTGCCTCGTCCGTGCGGCCCGCGACGACGGTCCCGATCGGGATGTCGGTGCCGGCCCCGAGGCGGGACAGGAGCACCGACAGGCCGGCCTGGAGGACCATGAAGAGGGTGCAGCCGTGCTGCCGGGCCAGTTCCAGCAGCCGTCCGTGCAGCTCCGCGTCCAGCTCCAGGGGGACGGAGCCGCCAGCGAAGCTCGCCACCTCCGGGCGGGACCGGTCGTAGGGCAGGGCCAGCTCGGCCGGGGCGCCGGCCAGTTCCTTGGCCCAGAAGTCGAGCTGACGGGTGATCGGCGCGTCCGGGGCGCCCTCCGCGCCGAGCACGGACCGCTGCCAGACGGTGTGGTCCCGGTACTGCACGGGCAGCGGCTCGAAGGCGGGCTCCGCGCCCGCCAGGCGGGCGGCGTAGGCGGTGGCCAGGTCGGTCAGGAGCGGCCCCCACGACCAGCCGTCGGTGGCGATGTGGTGCACCACCAGCACCAGCACCCACTCGTCCCGCCCCAGCTCCAGCAGCCGGGCCCGCAGCGGCAGTTCGGCCGAGATGTCGAAGCAGTGGCCCGTCGCCTCCCGTACCGCGTCCGCGACGGCACCGGCGTCCGCGACGGCACCGGCCTCCGCGACGGCGAGGACCTCCAGCGGCACGTCGGCCGCCGCACCCTCCAGCAGCCGGATCACCGGTTCGCCACCGCACTCGTCGAAGACGGTCCGCAGCACCTCGTGCCGGGCCACCACGTCGCCGAGCGCCGCACGCAGAGCCGGCGCGTCCAGCGGGCCCCTCAGCCGGTAGGCGAAGGGCACGTTGTGGTGGCCGGACGGGCCCTCCGCCTGGTGCGCGAACCACAGCCGGTGCTGCGCCGAGGACAACGGCGTGCCCTGCCCGGGCTCCGCACGGCGCAGCGGCGGCCGCGCCCGGTCGGCGCTCCCGGCCAGCTCCGCGAGCGCGGCCACGGTCTGCGCGCGGAAGACGTCGCGCAGCGGCAGCTCGACCCCGAGGGCCGTACGGATCCGGCTGACCAGCCGGGTCGCCAACAGCGAGTGGCCGCCCAGGTCGAAGAAGCCCGCGTCGGCGGCGACCGCGTCGAGGCCGAGCACCTCGGCGAACAACCCCGCCAGGATCTCCTCCCGGGGGGTACGGGGGGCACGCCCGCCGGCAGCGGGCAGCGCGGGCTCGGGCAGGGCCCGGTAGTCCACCTTGCCGTTGGGCGTCAGCGGCAGCGCGTCCAGGACCAGGACGTACGAAGGCAGCATGTAATCCGGCAGCAGCCGCTCCAGCCGACGCCGCACCGAGGGGCCGGAGACCTCCCCGACCACGTACCCGGCCAGCCGCTTCTCGCCGTCCGCGGCGGCCCGTACGGCGACCACGGCCTGGCGGACGCCCGGGCAGGCGGCCAGCGCGGCCTCGACCTCGCCGGGCTCCACACGGAAGCCGCGGACCTTCACCTGCTCGTCGGCCCGGCCGAGGAATTCCAGCAGCCCGTCGCCCCGCCACCGGGCGAGGTCGCCGGTGCGGTACATGCGCGTCCCGGGCGCGCCGAACGGGTCGGCGACGAACCGCTCCGCGGTGGCCGCGGGACGTCGGTGATAGCCGCGCGCCACTCCGGCACCGGCGAGATACAGCTCGCCCGGGGTGCCCGGCGGCACCAGCCGCATCCGCTCGTCGAGCACGTAGGCACGGGTGCCGTCCAGGGGGCGGCCGATCGGCACCGGGCCGTCGGCGTCCGCGGCGCCGGTGATCAGGTGGGTGGTCGCGCACAGGGTCGCCTCGGTGGGCCCGTACAGGTGGCGGACCACGGTGTCCGGGCAGGCGGCCAGCACGGCGCGGACCGCGGCGGGGCTGACGACGTCGCCGCCGGTCAGCACCTCGCGGACGCCGGCCAGCAGGCCGGGGTCCTCCTCGGCGACCACGCGGAACAGACCGGCCGTCAGGTGCACGGCGGTGATGCCCGCCCCGCGGATCAGGGCGCCCAGCCCGGCGACCGTCGGCTCGCCCTCGGGGGCGACGACGACCTGCCAGCCCGACAGCAGCGCCACCCACAGCTCATAGTCGGCGATGTCGAAGGCGTGCGGCGCGTGGAACAGGACGCGCTCGGCGCCCCGGGTGTGCCAGCCCCGGTCGGCCACGAGGTCCAGGACGTCCCGGTGGGTGACGGCGACGCCCTTGGGCGCGCCGGTCGAGCCCGAGGTGTGCATCAGGTAGGCGAGCTGCTGGGGCGGGCACGGCGCGGGGGTGAACCCCCCGCCGTCCGCGAGAGCGCCGGGGGCCTCCGCCGCGCCGGCCAGGACCGTCCGCACGCCCTCCGGGGCGAGCCCGGCGTGCGCCTCGTCGACCAGCAGCACGGAGCAGCCCGCGGCGTCCAGGATCCGCCGGGTGCGCGCGGCGGGCTGGCCGGTGTGCAGCGGGAGGTACGCGCCACCCGCCTTGAGGACGGCCAGCATCGCCACGACCACGTCGGGGGAGCGCCCCATCAGCAGCCCCACCGGGGTCTCGGCGGTGACACCGAGGCCGGCCAGCCGCCGCGCCAACCGGTCGGCGCGCCGGTCCAGCTCCCCGTAGGTGATGGCGTCGGGGCCGGACACCAGGGCCACGGTAGCCGGGTGCAGCGCGGCCCGGCGGGCGAACTCCTCGTGCACGGTGCCCGCCGCGGTCTGCTGCGGTCCCTGCGGCAGCCAGGCGCCGAGCAGCTGCTCGCGCTCCTGCTCCAGCAGGACCTCCAGCGCCGAGACCCGGCCGCGCGGCGCGCGCACCGCGGCCCGCAGGACTCCCCGCAGCCGTTCCACGAGGGCGCGCACGGTGGCCTCGTCGAACAGGCCCGTACGGTACTTGGCGACCGCGCGCAGTCCCTCGCCCGCGGAGTCCGCCTCGGTGAACTGCAGCGCCAGCTCGAACTCGGCCCGCGGTACGTCGACCTCCTCAGTCACCGCGGTCAGCCCAGGCAGCTCCAGGCCGGCGGCGGCCGCCCGGCGCATCGTCAGCGCCACCTGGAACAGCGGGTGGTGGGAGAGCGAGCGGCGCGGGTTGACCGCCTCGACGACCTGCTCGAAGGGGACGTCCTGATGGGCGAAGGCGGCCAGGTCGGTGTCCCGGACCCGCTCCAGGAGTTCGGCGAAGGTCGGATCGGCGGAGACGTCGGTGCGCAGGACCAGGGTGTTGACGAAGAAGCCGACCAGCTCGTCCAGGGCTTCGTCGGTACGGCCCGCGACGACCGTCCCGATCGGCACGTCGGTGCCCGCGCCGAGCCGGGACAGGACCACCGCCAGCGCGGCTTGAAGCACCATGAAGACGGTGCAGCCGTGCGCCCGGGCCAGCCCCTCCACCTGCGCGGTCAGGGCCGCGTCCAGTCCGAAGGCAACGGCCGCGCCCGCCGGATCGGCCACCTCCGGCCGGGGCCTGTCGGTGGGCAGCACCGGCTCCTCCGGCAGCCCGGCCAGCGCGGTGCGCCAGTACGACAGCTGCTCCTCGGCCGCGCGGTCCAGCAGGGCGCGCTGCCAGAGCGTGTAGTCGGCGTACTGCACGGCCAGCGGCGGCCGCGGCTCGACGCCGCCGCCCGTGCGGGCCGCGTAGGCGTACGAGAGGTCGCCGAGCAGCGGCCCCCAGGACTCGCCGTCGGTGGCGATGTGGTGCAGGGCCAGCACCAGCGTGTGTCTCTCGGGCCCGGCCGTCAGCAGCGCGGCCCGCAGGGGTGTGTCGGTGGCCAGGCCGAAGGGGCGTGCGGCGATCTCGTCGATGTCCGCGCCGGCCGCGTCGAGGAGCTCCAGGGCCGGCGGGGCCGGGGGCAGCACGACCTGACGGGGCTCGCCGTCGGCCTCCGGGTGGACGGTGCGCAGGATCTCGTGCCGCTCGGCCAGGTCGGCCAGTGCCCCGCGCAGCGCCTCCACGTCGAGCGGACCGCCGAGCCGGAGCGCGACCGCGCTGTGGTAGGCCGGGTTCGGCCCGTCGAGCCGGTCCAGGAACCACAGCCGGCGCTGCGCCGGGGAGAGCGGCAGCTGCGCCGGGCGCGCCTGCGGCCGCAGCGCGGGACGGGCCCGGTCCGCGCCGTCGATCAGCGCGGCAAGCGCGGCCGGAGTGCGGGCGGTGAACACCTCACGGATGCCCAGCTCCGCGCCGAACGCCCCGCGCACCTGCGCCACCAGCCGCATCGCCAGCAGCGAATGGCCGCCCAGCTCGAAGAAGTCGTCGTCGGCGCCCACTTCGGGCAGGCCCAGCACCGACGCGAACAGGCCCGTCAGGATCCGCTCCCGCTCGGTGCGGCCACTGCGGCCGCCGGCGCGCAGGGCGGGGGCGGGCAGGGCCCGACGGTCGAGCTTGCCGTTCGGCGTCACCGGCAGCTCGTCCAGCACGACCACGGCCGGGACCATGTGCTCGGGCAGCGCGGCGGCCAGCTCGCCGCGCACCCCGGCGGGCGTCGGCGCGGCGCCCGGGCGGGGCACCACGTACGCCACGAGCCGGGGATCGCCCGGGCGGTCCTCGCGGACGACGACGGCCGCGTGAGAGACGCCCGCGCAGCCCGCGGCGGCGCTTTGGACCTCGCCCGGCTCGATGCGGAAGCCGCGGATCTTCACCTGGTCGTCGGTGCGGCCCAGGTACTCCAGGACGCCGTCGGCCCGCCAGCGCACCAGGTCGCCCGTGCGGTACATGCGGGCCCCCGGCTCGAAGGGGCAGGCCACGAACCGATCGGCGGTCAGAGCGGGCCGGCCGAGATAGCCGCGGGCCAGTTGCACGCCGGCCAGGTACAGCTCGCCCGGGGTACCGGGCGCCACCGGGGCGAGCCGGCCGTCCAGGACGTACGTACGGGTGTTGGCGGCGGGACGGCCGATCGGGACGGTGGCGTCCCCGGCCCGGCAGGGCCAGAGCGTGACGTCGACCGCGGCCTCGGTCGGGCCGTACAGGTTGTGCAGCTCCGCGCCGGGCAGGACCCGGAAGAAGGCGTCCTGGGTGTGCGGGGGCAGCGCTTCGCCACTGGCGATCACCCGGCGCAGCGAGCGGGCGTCCGCCGCGGCGGGCTCGCGCAGGAACACGTCGAGCATGGACGGCACGAAGTGCGCGGTGGTGACGGACTCCCGGGCGATCAGGTCGGCCAGGTAGGCGGGGTCCTGGTGGCCGCCGGGCTTCGCGACGACGAGGGTCGCCCCGGTCAGCAGCGGCCAGAAGAACTCCCACACCGAGACGTCGAAACCGCTCGGCGTCTTCTGCAGCACCCGGTCCCCGGCCCCCAGACCGTACTCCCGCTGCATCCACTCCAGCCGGTTGACGATGGCCCGGTGCGGGACCAGCGCGCCCTTGGGGCGGCCGGTGGACCCGGAGGTGAAGATCGCGTACGCCGGGTGGTCGGGAAGCACCACCGGCCGCGGTGCGGGATCCGCCGCGGGGAGCGGGACGTCCAGCCGCAGCGTCGGCGTCCCCGGCGTCTCCCAGCCGGTGCTCAGCACCAGTGCCGGGGCGGCGTCGGCCATGATCCCGAGGTTGCGCTCCTCGGGCTGGCCGGGGTCGACGGGCAGGTAGGCGGCCCCCGCCTTCAGCACCCCGCACAGGGCGACCATCAGGTCGAGGGAGCGCGGTACGGCGACCGCGACCAGGCTCTCCGGTCCGATGCCGCGTGCCGCGAGCACGTCCGCGAGGCGGCCCGCCCGCTCGTCCAGCGCCCGGTACGTCAGGGACTCCCCCTCGAAGACGACGGCGGTGGCGTCCGGGGTCCGGGCCGCCTGCTCCGCGAGCAGCGCGGTCAGCGTCGACCGGGGGAGGGCGGCGGCGGTGTCGTTCCACTCGGCCAGCACCCGGTGGCGCTCGGCCGCGGTCAGCGCGTCCAGGACCTCCACCGGCGCGTCCGGGTCGGCCGTCCATCGCTCCAGCAGCCGCACCAGCCGCTCGCCCAGCTCCCGCACCCGCTCGGCGGCGATGAGCGCGGGGTGGTGGCTCAGCCGCAGCCCGAGCGCCGCGCCCGGCTCGACCACCAGGGTCAGCGGGAAGTGCGTGGTGTCCCGGAACCGGATCCGCGCTTCGAGGCCGAAGCCGGGCAGGTCGAGCGCGTAGTCGCTCATCGGGAAGTTCTCGAAGACCAGGTTCGTGTCGAAGAGGGCGGACGGGGAACCGGCCAGCTTCTGGATCTCCGTCAGCCCCAGGTGATCGTGGTCCACCAGTTCTGCCCGGTCGCGCTGGAGCTCCGCGCAGACCCGGCGCAGCGGGGCGGCCGCGTCGATCCGGGCCCGCACGGGCACGGTGTTGATCAGCATGCCGATCATCCGCTCCGAACCCGGCAGTTCGGCGGGGCGGCCGCTGACCGTGAGACCGAAGACCACGTCGTCCTGTCCGGTGGCGCGGGCCATGAGCACCGCCCAGGCGCCCTGGACCACGCTGGTCAGCAGCAGCCCGCACTCCCGGGCCCGCGCGGTCAGCGCCGCCGTCCGCTCCTCGTCCAGCCGCACCACCACGTCCTCGGGGGTGGCGCCGGGGGAGACCCGGCCGGCGCCGTCCGCGATCCGGCCGGGGGCACCGAGACCGGCCAGGGCGGTGCGCCAGGCCTCCTCGGCGGCGGGCCGGTCGCAGCGCGCGAGGTGCGCCAGGTACTCCCGATAGGGCCGCACCGGCTCCGGCTCGCCACCCGCGTACAGGGTGAACAGCTCGCGGAAGAGCAGCCCGAACGACCAGCCGTCCAACAGGATGTGATGAGCCGTCACCAGAAGCCGGTGCCGGTCGTCCGCCAGCCGCAGCAGCGTGAACCGCAGCAGCGGCGGGCGGCGGCTGTCGACGCCCTGTGCCCAGTCCTCCTCCGTCAGCTCAGCGGCCCGTTCCGCGGCCGCCCCGGCGGGCAGAGCGCCGAGGTCGTGCTCCTGCCAGGCCGGCTCCATGTCCCGGCGGACCACCTGGACGGGATCGCCGTTCTTGCGGTGGGTGAGGACCACCCGCAGGTTGGCGTGGCGGCGCAGCAGCTCCCCGGCGGCCCGGCGCAGCCGTCCCGCGTCGAGCGTCCCGTCCAGGTCGACGGTGAACTGGGCGATGTAGAGGTGCTTGGAGTCCTCGTCGTACCCGGAGTGGAAGAGCATGCCCTCCTGCAGCGGGGAGAGGGGCAGGACGTCCTCGATGGCCGGCCGGCTGGTGTTCATGGCTGATGTCGCTTTCTGGGAAACCGTCGGAGAGCGGCGGCGGGGCGGGGGTGCGGTCCGGTGGGGGTCAGAGGAGGCCGAGGGAGGCCGCGAGGTCGTCCAGTTCGTCCTGGCCGATCGCGTCGAGCGTCAGGCCGGAGGCGGGCGGGACGGTGGACGGGACCGCGGGGCCGGTGTGGTCGGCGTGGACGACGAGGGCGCCGAGCATCCGGAACCAGCCCTCGGCCAGCGCCCGGACCTCCGCCTCGTCGTGGACGCCGTCGGCCCAGGCCCAGTCGGCGTGCAGGACGGGTCCGTCCGCCGACTCCAGCACGAAGGCGTTCACCTCGACGGCGTGCGCCATCGGCATGCCCGGGCCGGGGGCGTCGAGCCGGGCCCCGTGGGCGGGCAGCAGCTGCCAGTCGCCGCCGCCCGGACCGCCCAGCCGGCCCAGGTAGTTGAAACCGAGGCCCGCGGGCTCCGCCGCGGCGAGCTCCTTGCCGACGACCGGGTCGAGGTGGCGCAGCAGGCCGTACCCGATGCCCTTGCGCGGGATCGCCCGCAACTGCTCCCGGACCCGCCGCAGCGCCTCGGCGGCGGTGGGGCCGCCGTCCTCGGCGTCCGCCGCGCCCAGACCGTCCAGGGCGAAGCGGGTGGGGAAGAGAGTGGTGAACCAGCCGACGGTACGGGAGAGGTCGGCCTCGGCTCCGATGTCCTCCCGGCCGTGGCCCTCCAGCTCCACCAGGACCTCCGGGCCGCAGGGCCGCCACCGGGCCAGGGCCAGGGAGAGCCCGGTCAGCAGCACCTCGTTGGCGTCGGCGCCCAGCCGGTCGGCCGCCGACGACAGCAGCGGCCCGGCCGTCGCCGCGGGCAGGGTCAGGGCGAGGTGCCCGGCGCGGTCCTCGTGGTCGCGGGCCGGGTCCAGCGGGCGGCGGCCCGCGATGCCCGCACCCGGCCGCACCACACCGCTCCAGTACGGGGCTTCGGCCGCGGTCCGCTCCCCGGCCGCCTCCGCGGTGAGCAGCTCGGACCAGCGGCGGAACGAGGTGGCCACCGGGTCGAGGGCGCCGGCGGGAGCCCGTCCGGCGGCGACCGCCCCCCAGGCCCGGGTGAGGTCGCCGGTCAGCACCCGCCAGGAGATCCCGTCCACGACCACGTGGTTGACGACCAGGGCCAGCGCCCCGGGCAGCCCGGCCCCGGCGTCGAACCAGACGGCCTGCACGATCACCCCGCCGCCCACCGAGAGCCGGTCGCGGGCCGCGCGCACCTCCCGCCCGACCTCCTCGGCGGTGGCCTCGCGGCCCTCCGTCGCCACCCGGCGCAGGCACTCCGCGGCGCGCACCGACCCGGCCGGGCGGGTCCGCCAGCCGGAGCCGTCCCGGACCACGCGCAGCATGTCGTGCCGGTCCAGGACCGCCTGCAGCACCTCGGCCGCGCTCTGCCCGGTCAGCCCGGCCGGGGTCCGCACCACCAGGTACTGGTAGTAGCGGTCGGCGGGCCCGCCGCGCTCGTCGAGCCAGCGCATCACCGGCGTCGGCCGGACCGGCCCGACCCCGTCGTCGGCACCCGGCCGGGCGGACCCGGCACCCGGCCGGGCGGCGGCGGCCAGGGCCGCGATGTCCGGCAGGGCCAGCACGTCCCGGACGGTGATGCGCAGCCCGGCGCGGCGGGCCGCACCGACCACCTGCACGGCGATGATGCTGTCACCGCCGAGCCGGACGAAGCCGTCCTGCGGGCCGACCTCAGGGATTCCGAACAGGTCCGCCAGGACACCGCACAGGATCCGCTCCGCCTCGGTCACGTCGATTCCTCTCATGGTCTTCCTCGTTCTCGTTCGCCGCGGGCCTCCACGGGCACCCGCGCGTGCTTGTCAGACGGCGGCGCGGGCCGGGGCGAACAGCGCCCGCAGGGCGGCCCGGTCGACCTTTCCGTTGGCGGTCACCGGCAGGTCCTCCACGGGCCGGAAGTGCCGGGGCACCATGTACGCGGGCAGGTGCGCCGCGCACGCCGCGGCCAGTTCCACGGGCCCGGGGCCGTCCGCTCCCGTCCGGGTCCACACGGCTGCGAGCCGGCGAGACCCCGCGACCTCCACCGCCACCACCACGGCCCGGCGGACCCCGGGGACCGCGCCCAGGACCGCCTCGACCTCGCCGGGCTCGACCCGGTACCCGCTCACCTTGAGCTGGTCGTCGGCCCGGGCCACGAAGTGGAAGTCCGCCCCGTCGAACCGGACGACGTCCCCCGTGGCGTACGTACGGCGCGGGGTCCCGTCGCGGTGGGGCAGCGTCCGGAAGCGGGCCGCGGTCAGCTCCGGGTCGCCCAGATAGCCGAGGCCGACACTGCCCCCGCCGACGACCAGCTCCGCCTCCTCGCCCGCCGCGAACGGCCGCAGCACGCCGTCCGCCTCGCGCAGCAGCTCCGCCCCGGCGACGGCACCGCCGATCGGCGGGTGCTCGGGCCAGGACGCGGCCTGCCGCGGGTCCAGCCGGTACTGCGTGACCACGTGGGTCTCGCTGGGCCCGTACTCGTTGACCAGGGCGACCCCGGCGGCCGCGCAGAAGTCCCGCACCTCGGAGTTGACGACGAGGCGCTCGCCCGCGACCGCGATCTCCCGCAGGTCGGGCATCGCGTCCGGTTCGAACACGGCGGCCGTGGCCAGCGCGTGCAGCCCCACCACCGGCAGGAACAGCCGGGCGACGCGCTGTGCGCGGATCAGGTCCATCAGCGCGAACGGATCCTGGCGTTCCTCGTCGCAGACCACGACCAGCGCGGCCCCGGCCAGCCAGGTGGCGACGATCTCCTCGTAGCCCACGTCGAAGCCGATCGAGGCCGCCTGGAGGGTGTGCGGCGGGCGGTCGTGGGCCCAGTGCCGCACGTGCCAGTCGCCGAGCGCGGCCAGCACCGACGGGGGAACGGCCACCGACTTGGGCTCACCGGTCGATCCGGACGTGGGGATGACGTACCCGACGGTCCCCTCGCGCAGCTCCTCCAGCGGGGCGCCGCGCAGCTCGCCGAAGGCGACCTCGGCGGGGCCGAGCCCGGTCGGCGCGGTGTGGTCGGGACGCACCAGCAGGGCGCAGAGCCGGGCGATCCGCGCGGCCCGCGGCGCGGGCATGCCCGGGTCGACGCAGACCACGCCCAGGCCGGCCCGCCAGGCGCCGAGCACCGCGGCGCAGCGCTCCCAGGACCGTTCGCCGTGGACGGCGACCACGTCGTCCGGTCCCAGGCCGCGGGCGGCGAGCCCGCCCGCGATCTCGGCGGACAGCCGGTCGAGTTCGCCGTACGTGCGGGCGACGCCGCCGTCGACGACGGCCACCGCCGCGGGGTCGCGCCGGACGGCACGGATCAGGGGCCGGACGAGCGAATGCCGCGGTCCGGGCGCGTCGTCGGTGTGCATGGACGTTCCTTCTGGGGATGGTGCGGGGCAAGGGGGGAGGAGTGCGGGCGGGGCGACGGGCTCAGGCATGCGGTGCCGCGCCGTGCTCGCCGATCAGCGCCGCCAGCCGGTCGAGCCCGTCCTCGATCCGGTCGGGGTCCAACGAGCTGCACGACAGCCGCAGTTGGCGCCCGGCCCGCTCCTGGTCGCTGAAGTGGCGCATCGGCGTGAAGAGCACCCCGTGCCGGACGGCGGCCTCCTCGACCAGGGCGTCGGTCACCGGGAACGGCACGTCGAGCACGACGAAGAAGCCGCCCGCGGGGGTGATCCACCGGATCCCGGGCATCCGGGCGAACCGCCGGTGCAGCCCCTGGAGCAGACAGCGCAGGTTGCGCCGGTAGACGTCGATCTGGCGGCGGTTGGCCTCCAGCAGGCTGCCGCCGTGCTCCAGCAGCATGCCGCCGACCAGCGCCTGCGTCACCGGCGAGGTGTTGACGGTCAGCATGCTCTTGGCCCGGGCCAGCTCGTCGGCCAGCAGCGCCGGGCCGCCCGCCCCCGTGACCCGCTGGTCCGCGACGGCGAAGCCCACCCGGGCGCCGGGGAAGCAGGTCTTGGCCAGCGAGCCCAGGTAGACGACCCGCTGCCCGGTGTCGAGGGACTTCAGCGTCGGCGGCCGGGAGCCGTCCGCCAACCGGAAGTACCCGTACGGGTTGTCCTCCAGCAGCAGCACGTCCTCCTGCTCCGCGACCTCCAGCAGCTCCCGGCGCGTTCCCGTATCCAGGCAGTGGCCGCTCGGGTTGGAGAAGTCCGGCACCAGGTACAGCGCCCGGGGCCGCTCGCCGGCCGCGCGGACCTCGCGGATCCGCTCGCGCACCTGCTCCGGACGCACCCCGCGGGGGCCCTCGGGCACCGACCGCACCGGGAGGTCCAGCAGCCGGGCCGCGCCGGTCAGCCCGACGTACGTCGGGTCCAGGGCCAGCACCACGTCCCGCGGGCCTGCCTTCAGGGCGCGCAGCACGAGCCACAGCGCTTCCTGCGCGCCCACCGTGACCAGGACGGCCTCCGGGTCGCAGACGATGCCCTCGTCCCCTTCGAGGTGACGGGCGATCAGCTCGTGCACGACGCCCTTGGTGCGGCCGTACTGGAACAGCTCCCGCCGCACCCCGGCCTCGTCGTAGCCCTTGTCCGCGGTGAGGTGGTGGATGTACGTGTCGAGGTAGCGGTGCAGGTCGGATGGGTCGAAGAAGTCCTCCGTCGGCCGCCCGGGGGCGAAGGAGACCGCCTCGGGGAACCGTGCCGCGATCTCGTTGAGGAAGGTCATGGACAGCAGCGCGGGGTCCGCGAGGGACGCGTGCAGATCGGCCCGGTCCAGGGCCACAGAGGTGAGGGTCACCGGCCCGCCCCCAGCGTCGTCAGCCAGGGGGCGTCGGCGGGGGTGCCGCAGCCCGACAGCTCCAGGGCGGAGCGCAGTTCGGCCGCCAGCAGCCCCAGCACCCGGGACACGCCTTCCGCGCCGTCCGCGGCCAGGCCCCACAGGACGGGCCGGCCCAGCAGCACCCCGTCCGCGCCGAGCGCCAGGGCCTTCAGGACGTCGGTCCCGCCGCGGATCCCGCTGTCCAGCAGCAGCCGGCAGGACGGCGGGACCGCCTCCCGGACCGCGGGCAGCATGTCCGCGCTGGCGACCGCGCCGTCGAGCTGTCGGCCGCCGTGGTTGGAGACGACGACGGCGTCCGCACCGACCGCGGTCGCGGTCGCGGCGTCGCCCGGGTCGAGGATCCCCTTGACGATCAGAGGCAGTCCCGTCTGCTCCCGCAGCCGGGCCAGGTCGTCCCACCCCAGGGCGCGGGCGAAGGACTCGGCGGTGTGCTCCGCCACCGCGCACGTCCCGGCCCGGCGCTCGGCGGCCCGGCGGGTCGTGGCCGGGTCGAGGTGCGCGGCCGCCACGCCCGCCGGCAGGGCGAAGCCGTTGCGCAGGTCGCGCAGCCGCCGGCCCATCGAGGGGACGTCCACCGTGACCATCACCGCGGCGCAGCCCGCGTCCTCGGCGCGCCGCACCAGCTCGGCGGTGAGGCCCGGGTCCCGCTGGCAGTACAGCTGGAACCAGGTGACCCCGCCGAGCGCCGTGACCTCCTCCACCGGCACGCTGCTCAGCGTGCTCAAGGTGAACGGCACCCCGGCGGCCGCCGCCGCACGGGCCGTGGCCAGCTCGCCCTCGGGGTGGAGCAGCCGCTGGTAGGCCATCGGCGCGACCGCCACGGGCAGCGCCGCCCGGCCGCCCGGGAGTTCGGCCGACGTGTCGAGGGCCCCGGGGCCCGACAGGACGCGGGGGACGAGGCGGATCCGGTCCAGGGCGGCCCGGTTGGCGGCCAGGGTCAGCTCCTCGCCGCTGCCGCCCGCGATGAAGTCCCAGACCTCCGGGGGCAGGGCCCGGCGGGCGGGACCGGCGAAGTCCTCCAGACGGACCGGGACCGTCGAGGTGTCGTGACCGCCGCTCACCGCAGGACCTCTCCGGCGCCCAGCCGCTCGGCCTCGACGGCCTCGTACAGGGCCTTGATGTTGCCGTTGCCGAAGGTGCGGGCGCCGAACCGCTCGATCACCTCGTGGAAGAGGGTGCGGCGCGGGTGGGTGGAGCGGGTGAAGATCTGGAAGAGCTGCCCGTCGTGGTCCTCGTCGACCAGGACGCTGATGCGCTGGAGCTCCTGCGTGGAGTGCCGGGCCAGGTCGAGCCGGTCCGCGAGCATCGTGTAGTAGGTGTCGGGGACGCTCAGGAACTCCACGCCGCGCTCGCGCAGCGTCCCGACCGCCCGGACGACGTTCCGGGAGGCGAAGGCGATGTGCTGGACGCCCGAGCCGCCGTGCTCGGCGAGGAACCGGTCGATCTGCCCCGGATCGCGGGAGGTGTCGGGCTCGATCAGGGTCAGGGTGACCTCGCCGGAGGCGCTCTGCACCACCTTGGAGTTCATGGCCTGCGCGCCGACCCGGATGAGCTCCTGGAAGATCATGCGGAAGCCGAGGACGCGGGTGTAGAACTCCACCGTCCGGGCGAGCTGCCCGGCGGGCAGGCAGACCGCGAAGTGGTCCAGCTCCTCCAGGAGTTCGCCGTCCGCGTCCGGTGCGGCGGCGCCCGGCAGCGGGGTGAAGCCCGGGGGCAGCCCGGCCGGGTCCGGCTCGACGAGGGTGTGCACGACGTCGCCGAACCCGGAGATCACGGCCCGGGTGCGGCCGTCGGGGTGCCGGCGCGGCACGGTCAGGGGGACCGCGCCGCGGGAGACCGCCTCGTCGAAGACGGCGGCCACGTCGGGCACGCTCAGCGCGATGTCGGCGACGCCGTCGCCGTGGGCCAGGACGTAGGCGGCGCCCGGGTGGTGCGGCGAGCGGGCCTGGGTGAGGACGAGGGAGATCCGGCCCTGGCACAGGAGCAGGGACTCCGCGTCGGCGGACGCGGCGCGGGCGACCGCACGGAAACCGAAGCGGCCGGTCATCTCGGCCGCCGCCGACGCGAGGTCGGCGACGTAGGACTCGACGTGGCTGATGCCGAAGGCGGGGGAGAAGGTCATGGAGCTGCCGTTCGTCATGGGGCCGCCGTCCCTCGCGGGGCGGCGGACAAGGAGAGGACGGGGGCGGGGGCCGCGGCGGCCCCGTTCGTCAGCGAGGGGATCCGGGCGGGCAGGCCCCGCCACACCTCCGGGGTGTAGAAGTGGCCGCCGGGCAGGACGTCGTGGCGGAACGGGCCGTCCGCCAGCGCCGCCCAGCGCGGACCCACGTCCTCGCCGATGACCGGATCCGCGTCCCCGGAGAAGACCTGGAGCGGGACGCCGGTCCGGGCACCGGGGGTGTGGGTGAAGGTGTCCCGTGCGGCCAGGTCGGCCCGCATCAGCTCCACGGCCATCTCGGTCAGCTCGGGTTCTTCGAGGACGTGTCCGGGCAGCAGGCCGTGGGTGGTCATCCAGCCGAGCAGCTCGTCGTCGCGCTGTCCCTGGGCCAGGAACCGGTCCCGGTCGGTGACCCCGCGGTCCGGGGCGTTGCAGGCGGAGACGACCAGGGCGCGCGGCGGGGGCGCGCCCGCCGCGGCGAGCCGTACGGTGACGTCGAAGGCCATCCAGCCGCCCATGCTGTGCCCGAACAGGACGTACGGGCCCTGCCCGGCCACCGCCGCGACCCCGGCGGCGGCGTCCGTCGCGAGCTCGTCCCAGGTCCGGGCGAACTCCTCGGCGAACCGCCCCTCGCGCCCCGGATAGCAGACGGCCACCAGGCCGGCGCCGTCCGGCAGGGCCGGGATCCAGTCGTGGAAGGTGGCGGTGCCCCCGCCGCAGAAGGCGAGGCAGACCAGAGTGGGCGCTCCCTCCCCGGTCTCCTTCAGGCGCACCGCGGTGGTGTCGAGGACGCTCACGAGGCCTCCCCGACGGCCGGGGCGCGCACCGACCGAGCGTGCCGGGCCAGGTCCGCGAGGACGGGGAAGCGGTAGACGTCCTTGGTCCGCAGCGCGATCCCGGCGTTCTTCTTCAGCCGGGACACCACGCGCAGCGCCAGCAGCGAATGGCCGCCGAGCGCGAAGAAGTTCGCCTCCGCGTCGACGCCGTCCCGGCCGAGGACCTCGGCCCACACGCTCGCGATCAGCTCCTCCAGCGGGCCCTCGGGGGCGCGCCCTGAGGACTCCGGCCCGGCTGCGGGGGCCGTCGGCAGCGGCGGCAGCGCCTCGGTGTCCACCTTGCCGTTCGGCGTCAGCGGGAGCGCGTCGACCGTGACGAAGACGGACGGGACGAAGTACGCGGGCAGCGTGGCCCCGCAGTGCCGGCTCAGCTCCGCGTCGGTCACCCGGGCCCCGGGAAGCAGGACGCAGTACGCCGCGAGGAGGGTGTCGCCGTCCGGCCCGGTCCGGGCCACGGCGACGGCCGCCTCCACCGCCGCGTGGTCGCGCAGCCGGTCCTCCAGCTCGCCCGGCTCCACCCGGAAGCCACGGACCTTGAGCTGCCGGTCGGTGCGGCGCAGGAACTCCAGACCGGAGCCGGCCCGCCAGCGCACCAGGTCGCCCGTGCGGTACATCCGGCTGCCGTCGGTGGCGAAGGGGTCCGCGACGAACCGCGAGGCGGTCAGCCCGGGCCGGCCGACGTAGCCGAGGGCCACTCCCGGCCCGGCCAGGTACAGCTCGCCCGTGGCGGCCGGCCGCAGCCCCTCGTCGAGGACCTGGGCGCGGACCCCGGCCAGCGGCTCGCCCAGGCGTGGGGTGGCCCCGGTGATCCGGGTCGCGGTGGCGTCGACGGTGCACTCGGTCGGGCCGTACAGGTTCCAGGCCTCCACGGCCGGGTCCTCGGCCAGCGCCCGCCACATCGGTACCGGCACCGGCTCGCCGCCCAGCAGCAGCCGCAGCGGACGCCCGGGCCGCAGCCGCGGACCGGTCAGCCGCCAGTGCGAGGGGGTGCAGTCGAGGTCGGTCACGCCGTACGCGTCGAGCAGCGCGTCGAGCCGGGCCGGGTCCGTGCGGTCCTCGTCGTCCAGGACGACCAGGGTGTCGCCGCGGCACACGCGGACCCACTGCTGCACGGACGCGTCGAAGGACAGGCTGGCGTTCCAGGCGACCACGCGGTGGCCGGGCGGGTAGACGCCCCGCTCTTCCAGGCCCGCGACGAGGGCGGTGACGCCGGCGTGAGTGACCTCCACACCCTTGGGCAGCCCGCTGGAGCCCGAGGTGTGGATGACGTAGGCCGCGGTGGCCGGGTGCCCGGCACGGCCGGACGGCTCCGCGTCGGCCTGCGCGGCAGGCGCCGCCATGCCCGGGTACGCCGTGTCCGGGGCGGGCGTGTCCGGGGCAGCCGTGTCCGGGTCCAGGACCGGCAGGCCCTCGGCCCACTCGGGCGCGTCCCCCGCCCGCCCGACCACCGCACGCAGCCCGGCGTCGGCCGCGATGTGCGCGAGCCGCTCCCCGGGGTACGCCGGGTCCAGCGGGACGTAGGCCGCACCGGCCCGCCACACCGCCAGCGGGACCACGGCCCAGCCCGTGCCGCGGGGCAGGCTCACGCCGACCCGGTCGCCCGGGCGGACGCCGAGCCCGCGCAGCGCCGCGGCCAGCCGGGCCGTGCGCCCGGCCAGCTCCTCGAAGGTCAGGGCACCGTCCGCGGCGTGCACCGCGGCCCGGCCGGGGAAGGTCCGGGCGGTCTCCAGGAACCGCTCCACCAGGTTCGTCGGCTCAGCCACGGGACACCGCCGCCACGGTTCCGGCGCGCGGGGCGACGGTCGGGGCGCAGTCCGCCACCGCGACCGGGTCGCCCATGGCCACGACGATCCGCCGGTCGCCGCGGAAGGGGTCGCGGCCGTGCGCGGTCAGGACGTTGTCGACGATCAGCAGGTCCCCGGGCTGCCAGGCGCGGCGCACGGTGACCCGCTCGTAGGCGGCGTTGACGGCCGCCAGGTCCGCCTCCGTCAGCGGGACGCCGTCACCGAGACCCGTGTCGAAGGGCAGCCCTTCGGGGCCGAGTTCGTCCAGCAGGACCTCGCGCAGCTCCTCGTCCAGCGAGAAACGGTTCCAGAACGCCATGTGGTTGAACCAGACTTCGTCGCCGGTCTGCGGGTGGCGGACGATGCCCGGCCGCACCTGGCTGGTGCGCAGCGTGCCCTCTTCGTCCCAGGCGCAGGCGATGGCGTTCTCGGCGCAGTACGCCTCGACCTCCTCGCGGGTGGTGGCCCCGAAGGCGGACTGCCAGGCGACCGAGAGGGTCTCCGAGTAGGTGCGGGTCAGAACCCAGCCGGAGGCGCGCATCCGCTCGACCAGAGCGGCGGGGAGCGATCGCAGCACCTCGCGGCAGTCGGTGACGGGTGTCGCGCCGCCCTCCTCGGGGGCGGTCAGGCAGCCGAAGAGCAGCAGGCCGGGGAAGGTCAGTGTGTAGCTGTTCTCGTTGTGCGGGCGGATCGCCTGCGCGGCGGGCAGGTCGGTGGAGGAGAAGACGCCGGAACCGAAGTCGCTGCGGGGGGTGGCCTTCTCGCGGTACGGGGTGGCCCGGCGGACCAGCTCGTCGCGGACGACGGCGAAGTCGTCGACGCTGCGGACCGGCAGCCCGCTCACGTACACGGCGCCGAACCGGTCGAGTCCGGCGCGCAGTTCGGCGCCGTGCTCGGCGACCCAGTCCCGAGCGGCGGCCGCGTCGGCCAGCTCGGGGGCGCGGACGGTGGCCGGGGCGCCGGGCTCGATGAGCCAGTCGAGGACACCCGCGAGGGGGGCGGCCTCCGTGGCGGTGGCCTCGGCGGCGGTGGCCGCTGCGGGTGTGGTCGGGTGGGGGCTCATGCGGCACCACCCGCGGTCGGCGCCTGCGCGGCGTGACGGAGCTCCAGGGTGCAGCACTTGACGCTGCCGCCGCCCTTGAACAGTTCGGACAGGTCGACGCCGATCGGCGTGAAACCGCGCTCGGCCAGCCGGTCCGCGAGCCCGCGGGCGGCCTCGGCGAGCAGGACGTTCCGCCCGTCGGAGAGCGCGTTCAGCCCGAAGGCCTCGGCGTCCTCCTCCGTGGCCAGCAGCGCGTCCGGGTACAGCTCGCGCAGCACCGCCTGCGACTCGGCCGAGAAGGCACCGGGGAAGTACATGATCTCGTCGTCGTCGAGCACGGCGAGGGCGGTGTCCAGGTGGTAGAAGCGCGGGTCGACCAGGGTCAGGCCCACCACCGGGGCGCCGAGCACCCGTTCGGCCTCGGCGTGCGAGGCCGCGTCGGTGCGGAAGCCGGTGCCCGCCAGGATCCGGGACCCGGCGACCAGGTAGTCGCCCTCGCCCTCGTTGACGTGCTCCGGGGCGACCACCTCGGCGTAGCCGTTGGCCTCGAACCAGGCCTGGTAGGCGGGGGCTTCGGCGGCGCGCTCGGGGTGGCGGAAACGGGCCATCAGGACGCGGTCGCCGAGCACGGTGGCACCGTTGGCCGAGTAGACCATGTCGGGCAGCCCCGGAACCGGTTCGATCAGGTCGACCGTGTGCCCGAGCTCCTGGTAGAGGGCGTACAGCCGCTCCCACTGCAGGACGGCCAGGTCGGTGTCGGTCGGCTTGGCCGGGTCCATCCAGGGGTTGATGCGGTAGTCGACGGTGAAGTGGGACGGGCGGCACATCAGGTAGTGCCGGGGACGGGCGGTGCGCTGGACGGTCATCGGCTCAGACCTCCCCGAGGGCGGCGACCAGACCGGCCGGACGCAGATCGGTCCAGGTCTTCTCGATGTGGTCCAGGCAGTCCTGGCGACCGGCCGGGCCGTGGGTGGCCGTCCAGCCGGCGGGCACCTCGATCGAGGCGGGCCACAGGGAGTGCTGGTTCTCCTGGTTGACGAGGACGAAGTAGGTGGCTTCGTCGTCCTCGAAGGGGTTGGTCACGGGTGCTCCAGTCACGTCGTGGTGGTGGGGATCGCGCCGGGTCGCGCGAGGCTGGTGGGTCCGGTGGCGAGTTGCCAGCCGTGGAAGGGGGAGGGAGGCGCGAGCACGCGGCGGCAGATGGCCAGGGCGGCCTCCGCGGCGGTCGTCCCGGGCGTGGCCACGGTGAAGAGTCCGAGGTCCACGCCGTGCGGACCGCTCCGCACACTGATGTGCTCCAGGCGCTCTCCCGGGCGGGCCGCGCCCCAGAGCAGGCGGAGCAGGCGGCCGTCGTCCGCGGGGCCGGGGCCGGGGCCGGGCCCGGGCGGGACGAGAGAGACGAGGGTCAGCTCCACGCGCCCGGGTCAGTCCCAGATGAGGCCGTACGTGACCGCGCCCGGGGCGGCCGGGAGGGGCGCCGAGGCCGCCAGGACGGTGGCGGCCCCGGCCGTGTCCGCACCGGACGGCCCGCCGCCGGCGGTGAGCGCGAGGGCGGCGCAGGCGACCGCCGCGGCGACGGCCACGGCAGCGGTGCGGACCGGACGGACGGTGGTGCGGACGCGAGAAGTCATGGAGGTGCCCTCATCGGGAGTGGGGAAGGGGTGCCGAGCGGCACGCCTCCATCCTCGCCAAGGTGTTGACCTGGGGGAACGGGTTCAGGGGTGGCGGAAGCGGCCAGGACGCTTTGGGACAGCCGCCCCCGGCCAGGCCCCCGGCCGGCGGCCGGCCGGAGCCGCGTTGACCCGCGTTGACCCGCGTAGAGGGCGTGTCTATGTCACGTAGATCTCCGGCAGACAGGCTGCTCGCAGATCGATGGGGGCGACCGCATTTCAAGAGGGGAACCGATGTCCGTGACGCTCGACCTGGAGGAGCTCGACCAGACGGTGTACGAGGAGGTGCTGGCCCGGCCCGAACTGGGCCTGGTCGAACTTGCAGCCCGGCTCGGGGTGGAGCCCGACCGGGTCCGCGACTGCCTCGACCGGCTTTTCGAGCTGCGCCTGGTCCAGGCGTCCTTCGAGACGCCCGGCCGCTTCACCGTCGTCGACCCGGTCCTCGGGATGCAGCGGCTCTTGGACCGGCAACACGAGGAACTCGTGCGCCGGCACCGGCAGGCCGCGGGCCACCAGCAGGCCCTCGTCCGGATCCTCGCGGGCGCCGGCTCCGGTGGCCGCCCGGCCGAGGGCGTCGAGCGGCTGGCCGGACTCGACGCCGTGCAGCGGCGGTTGGAGCGCCTGGCGCTGGAGGCCAGGACCGAGGTGCTGACCTTCATGCCGGGCGGCCCCCAGTCCGCGGCCGCGCTGGAGGCCGCCGAACGCAACGACGCCCTCGTGCTCGGCCGCGGCGTCGCCATCCGCACCATCGGGCTGGACCTCGTACGGGAGGATCCGGGCACCCTGCGTTACAGCCGGGAGCTGCTCGCGGGCGGCGGGGCCTTCCGTACGGTCGCCGCGCTGCCGACCCGGATGGTGCTCGTCGACCGGACCCACGCCCTCGTTCCCATCGACCCGGCGGACAGCCGCCGGGGCGCGCTGTTCCTCTCCGCGCCCGGCATGATCGCCCCGCTGGTCGCGCTCTTCGAGCGGGAGTGGGGCGCGGCCGTACCGCTGGGCGCGGATCCGTCGGAGGGCGTGTACGTACCCACTGAGCAGGAGCGCTCCCTGCTGGGCCTGCTGGCCGAGGGCCACACCGACGAATCCGCCGCCGGACAGCTGCACATCTCGGCCCGCACCGCCCGGCGGATCATGGCCTCGCTGATCGAACGGCTGGGCGCCCGCAGCCGGTTCGAGGCGGGGCTGCGCGCGGCCCGCCTCGGATGGGTGTGACCCGGACGCGGTCCCTCCGCTCCGCCGCGCGGACCCGGCCGGGCCGCCACCGCGACCCATTCCGACGGAATGGTCATATGAACCGCTTAGGATGACGCTCCGTACATCGGCGGGCCAGGACAACTGGGGACCAACCGCCGTGTGGAGCTGTGCGCGCGCACAGGGGGAACTCGTGAAATTCTTCGTGCTCGGATCCGTGGGCGTGTCCCACGGGGGACCGGTGCAGACCGGTGGACCGCCGCAGCAGCAGGCCACCCTCGCCGTCCTGGTGCTCCGCGCGGGCCATGTCGTGCCGCTGCACGAACTGACCGCCGCGGTCTGGGGGGAGTCCGCCCCGGGCTCCGCGGTGATGATCCTGCGGACCTACGTCTGGCGGCTGCGGAAGCTGCTGGAGGGCGGGGAGCCCGGGAAGAGCGGGGCCCAGATCCTGGAGTCCGCGAACGACGGCTACCGGCTCGCGGTGCCGCCGGGCTCGGTCGACGCCGTACGGGCCGAGGAGCTGGCCGCGAAGGCCGCCCGCGCCCACGCGGCCGGGGAGCCGGAGGTCTGCGCCGAAGCACTGGCCGAGGCCGGGTCCCTGTGGCGGGGCGAGCCACTGGCCGGGGTGCCGGGGCCGTTCGCCGAGAGCCAGCGCTCGCGCTTGGCGGAGCTCCGGCTGCACCTGCTGGAGGAGCGCCTCGGGGTGGACCTGCTGCTCGGGCGGCACGAGCGGGCCGTCCCCGAGCTCACCGCCCTCATCCGCGAGGAGCCGCTGCGGGAGCGCCCGTACGGGCTCCTGATGCGCGCGCTGTACGCCGCGGGGCGGCAGGGCGACGCCCTCGCCGTCTTCGGCCGGGCCCGCGAGGTGCTGGCCGACGAACTCGGCCTGGACCCGGGCCCGGACCTCCGCTCCCTGCACGCCCGCGTCCTGTCGGGCGACCCGGCCCTCCTCCCCGCCGCCGCGTCCCCGGCCCCCGGCCGCGAGGGCATACCGCCCGCACGGTTCCCGGCCGCGCCCTCCGGCGCCGCGCCGACGGCACCCGCGGGAGCGCACGGTGTCGCCCCGGGCGGCGCACCGGCTTCCGGTGGCGCGCCCGCGGGACCCGAGGGGTTCCCGGTGGTGTCCGCCGGGGCCGCCGGGACCGCCGGGGCTGCCGGGGCCGCCGGGGTACCGGCCGGGTTCGCGGGGGCGCTCGCCGCAGGGCCGGCGGGGGCGTACGGCATCGGTCCGGCCGGGGGGCCGGGGACCACGGTGGCGGGGGCGCACGGGCCCGGGGCCGCGGCAGCCACCGGGGTCCCCGGGGTTCCCGCGGCCTTCGGGGCTCCGCGGGCCGGGGACCCGGGAGCCGACCATGCCGGGACGCAGGACGGGGCCCGGACCGCGGAGCCCGGGCCTGCCGCAGCGCCTGACCTCGCGCAGGGGCACGGCGCGGCCGCGGCCGGGTACGCCCGACCCGCCCAGCTCCCGGCCGACATCGCCGACTTCAGCGGCCGTGCCGCCGAACTCGCCGCCCTCACCGGCGTCCTGAGCGACCCGGCCCGCACCACCCTGGCCGTCGCCGCCGTGAGCGGGATGGGCGGCATCGGCAAGAGCGCCCTGGCCCTGCGGGTCGCGCACCACGTCAAGGACGCCTACCCCGACGGCCAGCTCTACGCCGACCTCCGCGGCACCGGCAGCGACCCCGCCGACCCCGGCACCGTCCTGGCCAGCCTGCTCGGCGCCCTCGGCGTGCCCCGCCGTGAGGTGCCGCCCTCGACGGAGGACCGCGCCCGGCTCTTCCGTACCGTCCTGGACGGCCGCCGGCTGCTCCTGCTGCTCGACGACGCCCGGGACATCGCCCAGGTCAAGCCGCTGCTCCCGGGCGCCGCGGGCTGCGCCGTCGTCGTCACCAGCCGGGCCCGCCTGGGCGGGCTGCTGTCGGGACGCCACGTCCAGCTCGCGGAGTTCACCCCGGCGGAGGCGCTCGGGCTGCTGCGCCAGATCGTCGGCGCCGACCGGGTGGACCGGGAGGCCGCGGCCGCGGCCGCGCTGGTCGAGGCCTGCGCCCGGCTGCCGCTGGCGGTCCGCATCGTCGCCGCCCGCCTCGCCGCCCGGCCCGGATGGACCGTCGCGCACCTGGTGGCCCGCCTCGCCGACGAGCGGCGCCGGCTGACCGAACTGCGGGCCGACGACCTGGCCGTCGCCGCCGTCTTCGAGCTCGGCCACCGCCAGCTGACCGCGCCCCAGTCGAGCGTGTTCCGCCGGCTCGCCCCCGTCTCCCGGCCCGGCATCGGGCTCGCCGCGGCGGCCGCCGCCCTGGACCTGGCCGAGCCGGAAGCCGAGGAACTGCTCGAAGCCCTGGTGGACGCCGCCCTGCTCGAATCACCGGAGCCGGGCCGCTACCGCCACCACGAGCTGGGCCGGGACTTCGCGCTCAACCTGCCCGCCCCGGCCGGTGAGCCCGGCCCGCCGGTGCAGCACCGCCTCCTGCACCACCTGCTGGACATGGCGGCCGAGGCCTTCCAGTGGATGATCCCCGGGGACCCGGTGCACCGCTCGATCGTCGCGGCGGCCGCCGAACCGGGGGAGGGACGGCTCGCGGACCTCACCGAGGCCCGCGACTGGGTCGTCGCGGAGTTCGACTGCGCACTGCACGCCGTCCAGCTCGTGGTGCGGCGGCCGGACGCCGCGGACACGGAGCAACTGACGATGGCCGCCGACCTGCTGGTCGCGCTCAGCTCGTTCGGGCAGGACATCCCGTACGCGCGGATCACCGCGACCGCCGCCGAACTGGCCCGGGCCGCGACGCTGCGCGGCAACGACCGCGCGGCCGGGCGCGCCCACTTCCTCACCGGGAACGCGGCGCTCCAGGCCACCGATCTGGGCCGCGCCCGCGCCGCCTCCGAGCTGGCCGTGCGGGCCTGCCGCCGGGCGGGCGACCGGGCGATCCTGCAGCAGGCGTACAACGACCTCGGGGTGATCGCCCAGTTCGAGCACCGCTTCGGCGAGGCGGCCGAGTGCTTCGACGAGGCGCTCGTCCTGGCGAGGGAGCAGGGCCACCGCTCGGGCGCCCTGACGATCACCCTCAACGCCGCCCTGGCCCGCGTCCGCGGCGGCCGCGCGGCCGAGGCGCTGCCCGCGTGCGACGAGGCCCTGGAGGCGCTGCGGGAGATGGCCGACCACCACGGGGTCGCCCACGCGCTGTGCGTGCGCGGGCAGGCCCTGCACGAGCTCGGCCGGCTGGAGGAGGCGCTGGCCGCGTACGAGGAGTGCCTCGACCTGTGCGACGCGGTCCGGATCCCGGGCCAGCGCGCGCAGGCCGAGTACCGCTGCGCCCGGACGCTGAGCGACCTCCGCCGGAGCCGGGAGGCGCTGGAGGCCTCCGCCCGGGCCGTGGCCCATCTGCGCACGGTGCCGGGCCGGGGCCGGGACCGCGGCTACGCCCTGCTGATCCACGCCGGGGTCTGCCTGGCGGCGGGCCGGCGCGAGGAGGGGCTGAGGCACGCGGGCGAGGCACTGGAGGTGTTCGAGCGGGCGGGCCTCCCGGAGGCCGAGGAGGCCCGCACCCTGCTGGGATCGGGCGTGGCGGTCAGGCGCGGCTGTTGAACTCGTTGTGGTCGTGGCGCGGGCGGGGCCCGGTGGCATCGTCGGCCGTGACGCTCGTGCCGCGGTCCGCGGTGAGGACGGGGGCGCCGGCGGTGGCACCGACGGCGAGCAGCGCGAAGAGCGCGGCGGGAACGAGGAAGGCCAGACGGCGCGTGACGGACGTGCGGAGGTGCGGCACGGTGGATCCTGTCTGTTGGTCCAGGTGCCGTGTGCGGCCCCTGGCTGGCTTGCGGGCGGTTCTGCCGAGGAGACTCGCAGCCGTCCATCTACGTTTCATATACGCGGGTCAACCGGTGAGGGCAAGCGCCCTCCGGGGCCTCGGCCGGGGACGGGCCCCGGCTACTGCCAGGGCGCCCGCGCCGGGCCGGCCCGGTTCGCAGACACCCCTCGGACGGGACCATCTAGGATGTCGGCCGCGCGTTGATGTCACGTGCGGTTGACGTCGCGCCGGGCCGTGCCTCATGGGTTGTCTTGCGTCCGTGAGCCGTCCGGGTAGCTGTTCCTACGGGGGAGAACTTCGGTGTTCGGAATGATCAGGCCATGCCGTCATCGCCTGGGCGAGGGCTTGCGTACCGAGTGGATGGCGCATCTGTGCGGGCTGTGCCTGGCTTTGCGCAGCGAGTACGGGCAGTTCGCGAGGGTGGCCACCAACTACGACGGCTTGATCGTCTCGGTGCTGACCGAAGCGCAGTCGGTGCGTACCGGGGACTGGCGGCGGGGTGCCGGTCCGTGCCCGCTGCGCGGGATGCGGTCGGCGGACGTGGCACAGGGTGAGGGCGCGCGGCTGGCGGCGACGGTGTCGCTGGTGCTGGCCGCAGCGAAGATGCGTGACCATGTGGCCGACGGCGACGGCCTGGTGGGGCGCCGCCCGGTGGCGCTGGCGGCACGCCGGATCGCCCGCAAATGGGACCGTGCGGGCGTCGCGGGCGGTGAACGACTCGGCTTCGACACCGCGCTGCTGCTCGCGGCGGTCGAGCGCCAGCCGGACATCGAGCGGTCGACCGGCCTCGGCGGCTCGCTGCTGACGGTCACGGAGCCCGCGGAGACGGCGACGGCAGCCGCCTTCGCGTACACCGCCGTGCTCACGGACCGCCCGGGCAACGCCGAACCGCTGGCGGAAGCCGGCCGCCTGTTCGGCCGGCTGGCGCATCTGCTGGACGCGGTGGAGGACCTGGAAGCGGACGAGGCGTCCGGCGCGTGGAACCCGATCGCCGTGACCGGCGCGGACCGCGCCGAGGTGCGCCGGCTCTGCGACGACGCCGTCCGTGGAATCCGACTCGCCCTGAACGACGCCGTGTTCGTCGACGGGCGACTGGTGCAGGCACTTCTGGGTGGCGAGTTGGAGCGTGCCGTCGATCGGGTCTTCGACCCTCGGCACCGTCACCATCAGCACCGCCGCCAGGCGCCGGGTCCGCGCATGCTGCCCTGGCTGGGCCGCCGTACGGAGCCGGAAACGCGCTCGGGGGCCGGTACGGGCACGGGCACGGCCTGCGGCGTGGGGGAGCTTACGGGCGCGGCCCCGGAGAGCGGGGTGATGGCGTCGGGCCGACCGTCGGAGGGGCAGTGCCGGCGGTGTCACGCGTGGGGCCGGTTGTGCCGGGATTGCCGGTTGTGCTCCAGATGTTGCCGCTGTGACGACGACGCCGGCCAGGATGACGCAGAGCCCGTGCAGTTCGGCGACGGCAACCGCAACGGCGGCTCGAGCCGGGATGGTTCCGGCAGGGACGGTTCCGGGGGTGACGGCTGGTTCGGCGGCCAGGGCGGCGGCAACCCGGGTGGGCCCTCCGGTGGTTCGGGCGGCGGTCATGGGTCCGGTGGCTCTGGTGGTTCCGGCGGTGGCTCGGGTGACGGCTGTGGTGGTGGCGGCGGTGGCTGCTGCAATCCGTGCAAGTGCTGCTGCGACTGCTGCGACTGAACGAAACGGATGAGCGTGGTTCCCCGCCCGGCGGGGAACCAGGTGCCGCACTTCTCGTCGCTGTGCGTCGACGAAGGCGTAGGCCACCGGCCGTACCGCCCCCTGTACGACTTCGGTGCCGAAGAATCCGGCGCAGAGCGGAAGAAGGGGGTCTCTGCGTCGTCGGCGCCGGTCTGCTCCGGAAGCCATGCCTTCGCCGTCCCGGGTCGGCAAAATGGTTTGAGCTCTGGCGGCGGCACCGACAGGATCGGAGAAGACCGATGAGTTCTGCCCGGCGCCGCAGTCTGTCAGTGGGACCGCCACGCGCGGAGGACACTCACATGACGGAAGGCACCATGCCCGCACCACACGAAACCCCCACCCTCTCGCCCGCCCGCGTCACCGCCGTGCTGCGGATTCTCGTGCTGTCCACGTTCGTCGTCCTCCTCAACGAGACGATCATGGTCAACGCGATCCCGCGGCTCATGCGCGATTTCGAGGTCACCGCAGCCGCCGCAGGGTGGCTGTCCACGGCCTTCATGCTCACCATGGCCGTCGTCATCCCGGTGACGGGGTGGTTCCTCCAGCGCGTGACGACCCGAACCGCCTTCGGTCTCGCCATGGCGCTCTTCCTCGCCGGCACGGCTCTGGCCGCGGCCGCGCCCGCCTTTCCCGTACTGCTGGCCGCCCGCGTCATCCAGGCCAGCGGCACCGCCGTCATGATGCCCCTGCTCATGACGACGCTGATGACCCTCGTGCCCCCGCACGACCGCGGCCGTGTCATGGGCAACATCACCCTCGTCATCTCCGTCGCACCCGCCCTCGGCCCCGCCTTCTCCGGTGTGCTGCTGCAGCTGGGGTCATGGCGCCTGCTGTTCCTGGCCGTGATTCCCATTGCCGGAGCCATGGCCATATTCGGTCGGCGCAACCTGGTCAACATCGGCGAGCCGCAGGCGGCCCCGATCGACTGGTTGTCCGTGCCCCTGGCGGCAGCGGGCTTCGGCGCCCTGGTCTACGGTCTGAGCGGGCTCGGTGCCGAGAACGCGGCCCAGGCCCCCGTGCCCCCGGAGGCCATCACCCTGGCCGGCGCCGTGCTCGTCGGACTGTTCGTATGGCGACAGCTGGCACTGCAGCGCTCGTCCGCACCGCTGCTCGACCTGCGCGCACTGACGTTCCGGCACTTCTCCGTGGCGCTCGGCCTGATGTGCCTGTCCTTCATGGCCCTCATGGGTGCGTTCATCCTGCTGCCGATCTACCTGCAGGAGGTGTGCGGCCTGACCTCATTGCAGACCGGGCTGCTCCTCATCCCCGGTGGCCTGACCATGGGCCTGCTCGGACCACAGGTCGGCAAGCTCTACGACCGGTTCGGCGCACCGCGCCTGGTCGTACCCGGAGCCGTGCTCACAGCGCTTTGCCTCGCGCTGTTCGCGCTCACGGGCGAAGAGACCTCGCCGTGGCTGGTGCTCGCCCTGCACGTGGCACTGAGTGCGGGCATGGCGTTCGTCTTCACCCCCGTCTTCACCTCCGGCCTGGCCGTACTGCCGCCGCACCTCTACCCCCACGGCTCCGCCATCCTGGGCTCGCTCCAGCAGGTCGCGGCCGCCGCCGGCACCGCCCTGGTCATCAGTGTCATGTCGGGACACGCCGCCACGGCGGCAGCCGAGGGCGCCGACGCCACCGGCGCCCTCGCCACGGGCATCCGGTGGGGATTCGGCGTCGGCGCCGTGCTCGGCGCCCTGGCCGTGCTGGTCGCGTTGCTGATCCGCACTCCGCCCGTTCCACAACAGCCTGCTGAGCGGGAGGCCCAGGACGAAGACGGCACCACGACGAACAAAACCGCCCACTCACCCACGTGAGTACGCGTACTCACTCCGGGACCGGTAACCGCACTCATCCGCCGCACATCCCGCTCGCATAGCGTCCTCGTATGCCCCACGAGACCGTGCCAAACCTCGCCACCCCTGACTCGATCCAGTCCAGGGCCTCCTCTTGCCTCCTCAGGGCTCTGGGATGCGGCGGCGCGGCGCTCGTCGGCGTACTCGCTCTGGTCGTCACGCTCGCGTGGGGGTCGACGGACCTCCCACGCGTCGCACCCGAGGAGATGGCGGACCGTGCCCTCCAGCGTTCCCAGAAGGCCTACGAGGTCATGGGGTTCGAGCGCACCATAGAACCCGGAGTCGAGGACATCGGAGTCAGTACGGAGAACACCTTCGGCTCCGGGTTCTGCTACGACGGGGGCCTGCTGGGACTGGAGGACAAGACCGTCGACGGCGCCTACTCGATGAGCCACAACTGGGCACTGGACCACGTGCCGGCGAGCCAGGCGGTTCCCGGCCTCCGCCGACTGCACCGGTTCTTCCAGGACAATGGCTGGAAGGTCACGTCCTACGGCGAGGGCGGGCAGGGCAGGGACTGGGAGTTGTTCGTCCAGCGGGCCGGCGGCGACGAGCGGATGTCCTTCACCTGGTACCCGGACCGGGAGTACTTCACCGGCGGCGTCAGCATGCCCTGCGCCTACGATCCGGAGTGGAAGAACGGGGACTCCGGCCCTGCCGGGGACGACCAGAGGCCACCCGCCTTCGGGCCCGCACGGCGGGACTAGCCCGCCGCTCAGGAAGGTCCTCCCTCGGCCTCGACGAGGGAGGACCCCGCGTGCAGGTCAGCGAGGGGTGAGGAGGCAGAACTCGTTGCCCTCCGGGTCGGCCAGAATCGTCCAGGCGATCGCGGACTGGTCGATGCCGGGGTCGGTGGCGCCCAGGGCGCGCAGTCGGGCTGCTTCCGCTTCCAGGTTGTCACCGGGGTACGGGCAGATGTCGAGGTGGACGCGGTTCCACACGCTCTTGGCATCGGGCGTGCGGTTGAACTCCAGGTAGGGGCCGACGCCCTTGGCGGAGCGCATGGCCGCGTGGTCGTCGGTGACCTCGTGCAGCGTCCAGTCCATCGCCTCGTCCCAGAACCGGGCCATCGCTCGCGGATCGGCGCAGTCGACCACGACCGCGGCGATCGGCCCGGTGTCCCGGTAGATCGGACGGGGCTCCAGGACGCAGAACTCGTTGCCCTCCGGATCGGCCATGACCGTCCAGGGGACATCGCCCTGACCCACGTCGGCGAGCGTCGCGCCCAGAGCCTTCAGGCGCGCGACCAACTCCGCCTGATGGGCGGTCGAGGTGGTGGCCAGATCAAGGTGCACCCGGTTCTTGACCGTTTTGGGTTCCGGGCGGGCGATGATGTCGATGCAGACGGCCGCGGGGTCGGGGTACGCGAAGCCCACGGGTTCGAGGTTGGTCACGCCGGGTCCCTCGCTGTCGACACCCCACCCGAGTGCCTCTGCCCAGAACCGGCCGAGCGCGGAGTCGTCCTGGGCCTTCATATTGATCTGTACGAGTCTTGTCGCCATGCCTGAGATCCTAGAAGCCGCCTGCCGCCTGCCGCCTGCCCGGTGCTGGAGGTCCGAGCCGATCAGCCGCTGCCGACGAACAGCGGCGCGGTGATACTGAAAGTAGGCCGACTGCTCAATCCCTGGTCTCTGATCACTCTGGGTAGTCGCCGCGGCAATGCCCGCTGTGCGGTCCGTTCGGCAGGTCGAGCAGGTCGAAGGGTGGCAGCGATGGACGCACCGGCGCCGGGCTCGGGCGAGGTGCCCGAGGACCCGTTCGAGCTGCACAACTCCGCCTCGGCGGTTCTGGACGACCACGGCAGGGTCGTCGGCTGGAGCGAGCGCGCACAGGAACACCTCGGCTACCCGCCCGAGGAGGTGCTGGGCCGCATGGCCCTGGAATTGCTGTTCGACCGCCGTGATCATGGCGTGGTCCGGGAAGCGGCGGCCGCGTGCGAGCGCGACCGGGGCTGGTCCGGCGTCCTGCCCGTCCTGCACCGCAGCGGGCGACGGGTGGAGCTGGGGTTCCGTGCGCGCGCCGTCATCCGCGCCGGCTCGGCCCGCGAGTGGTTCCTCGTCGTCGCCCCGGCGGAGGAGATGCGCCAGTGGGAGACGGATCGGTCGGTCCTGGACGGTCTGTTCCGGCGCTCCCCGATCGGTCTGTCCGTCCACGCCCCCGATCTGAGCATCCTGCGGATCAACCGGGCGCTGGCCCGGTTCACGCAGCTTTCCGCGGCGGATATCCGGAGCCGGCGCATCGGCGATTTCCTCATCGGTCCGGACGTGGAGACCATCGAAACCCGGCTGCGACGGGTGCTGGAGACGGGCGCCCCCCTGATCTTCACCGAGCAGCCCTGTCGCCTGAGGAGCGACCCCGAGCACGAGCGCGTGGTGTCGGTGTCGGCGTTTCGGATGGAGGATCCCTCCGGCGGGATCCTCGGCGTCACCCAACTGGTGGAGGACGTCACCGACCGCTACCGGGCCCGGCGGCGGCTCGCCCTGCTCAACCGGGCGAGCGCCCGCATCGGGACCACACTGGATCTCGGCCAGACCACTCGGGAGCTGGCCGACGTCGCCGTCCCCGACCTCGCGGACGCCGTCTCGGTGGATCTGCTGGAGTCGGTCGCCCGAGGCGACGAGACCGCCGAGGAGGCGAGCGGACCGGTCCGCAGAATGGCCGTCCACTCGGTCGTGCCAGAGGCGCTGAAGGTCATGTACTCCGCCGGAAACGTCTTCCGCTTCGACCCCCGTACCCCGCACGCGCGGTGCCTCGCCGAACAGCAGCCCATCCTCGAACCGGTGCTCCGGAGCAGCACCGGCTGGTACTTCGCGGATCCGGAGCGCAGGCGGCGCGCCCTCGCCCTGGACGCTCACTCACTGATCGTCGTACCGCTGACGGCGCGCGGTCTGCTCCTCGGCCTGCTCAGCCTGTGGCGGGCCAGGCGGCCCGAGCCGTTCGAGGAGGACGACCTCACGCTCGCGGAGGAATTCGCCGCCCGGGCCGCCGTGTGCATCGACAACGCCCGCCGCTACACCCA
The DNA here is from genome assembly GCF_055563995.1 of Streptomyces sp. NPDC029164. Classification (NCBI taxonomy): domain Bacteria; kingdom Bacillati; phylum Actinomycetota; class Actinomycetes; order Kitasatosporales; family Streptomycetaceae; genus Streptomyces; species Streptomyces sp. NPDC029164. The sequence goes on from NZ_JBVHWW010000012.1 coordinate 141,705, forward strand.
GCAGCACCAGGCCGCCTTGACCTTGCAGCGCAGCCTGCTGCCGCAGGAGTTGCCCGAATACAGCGCGGTCGAGGTCGCGCACCTCTATCTGCCGGCCGATCCCGCCACCGGCGTCGGCGGCGACTGGTTCGATGTCATCCCGCTTTCCGGAGCACGCGTCGCCCTCGTCGTCGGCGATGTCGTCGGCCATGGGCTGCACGCCGCGGCCACCATGGGCCGCCTGCGGACAGCCGTGCACACCCTGGCCAGCCTCGACTACGCTCCCGACGAGGTCCTCTCCCACCTGGACGACCTGGTCAACCGCCTGGCAGATGAGCAGGAGCCTGCCGGCGGACGCTCGGGGGGCCGGCAGATCGTCGGCGCGACATGCCTCTACGCCGTCTACGATCCCACCTCGCGGCGCTGCACCCTGGCCCGGGCGGGCCACCTGCCCCCCGCCGTGGTGGCCTCCGACGGCACGGTGACCCTGCCCGACCTTCCCGAGGGGCCGCCGCTGGGTCTGGGGGGACTCCCGTTCGAATCGGCCGAATTGGAGCTCGCGGAGGGAAGTCTGCTGGCGCTGTACACGGACGGCCTGGTCGAGGCCCGTGGCCTCGACCTCGATGAGGGACTCTCGCGGCTGCGAGAAGCCCTGTCCCGGCCCGGCCGCTCGCTGGAGGAGACCTGCACGGCGGTGCAGGACGCCCTGCTGCCGGATCACCCACCGGACGATGTCGCGCTACTCCTCGCCCGCACCCGCGTGCTGGCGCCGGAGCAGGTCGCCTCCTGGGAACTGCCCTCGGAGCCTGCTGCCGCCGCCCGGGCACGGCACCTGACGGCGGCCACCTTGACCAAGTGGGGCCTGGAGGAGCTGGCGTTCACCGCCGAACTGGTCGTCAGCGAACTGGTCACCAACGGCTACCGGTACGGCGGCGGCACGCCGGTGATGCTGCGGCTCATCCGTGATCGCAGCCTGATCTGTGAGGTCTCCGACGGCAGCAGCACCGCTCCGCACCTTCGGCGGGCGCGTATCACCGATGAGGGCGGGCGCGGTCTGTTCCTGGTGGCCCAGCTCACCGAGCGATGGGGTACCCGCTACACCCGGGACGGCAAAACCGTCTGGACGGAGTTCCCCCTCGCCGCGGCAGCGGAGAGGCAGTTCGCGGCCGTGACGAACACCGCGCCCCTCGGTGACGCCGGGTGAGCCGAAGCCAGTGGTGCTCCGTCGGCACGAAGGTCCGATGCGGGATCCGGCGCTGCGTCCGGAGGTGACGATCAGAACAGGCCGAAGGCAGGACAGCCGCGCGCCATTTCCAGCCCGGACCCCCGCGTCCGGTTCCGACCGTCTCCCACGCCGTCGGCGAGCTCTCCAAGGGCGCGTTCGACGGGTTCGGCGCGATCCTCAACCGGATGGCCGCGCCCTGAGCCAAGGCATACCGGAACACCCTCAGGGCGTCGGCACCGCGGTGGTCTCGTCCGTGCCCCGGGCGGGTCCGTGCCCGTACGACATGCGCGCGCGCCGGTCGGTGCGGTCGGGTGCCGCCGCCAGGGCGCGGGAGATCGACACGAGCAGGTCGCGGTCCTCGGCCTCCGCGGCGTGCATGGCGGCCACCGCGAGGTTGCTCTGGTCCGTCCCCGGCGGCGACTTGCGCGTACGGGCGTCGGCCGCCGCCGTGAACATGGCGGCGAGTCCGGCGGCCACGGCCTCGCGCTCCGGGGCCCCGCTGTCCCTGGCCCGTCGGTAGGCCGGCTCGCGCACCTCGTCCGTGCAGTAGGCGCACAGTTCGAGCATCCAGTCGTGGATGGTGGTCATCCGGTAGAGCAGGACCTGCTCGGGTCCGGCGTACCAAGGCGGGGGCAGGAACATCGCGTTCCTGGGGGAGGGACCGGGGCGGCGTACCAGACGCCACAGGGGCCGCAGGGCGGTGATGCCGAGCAGTGGGTTCCACACCCGGTCGATCAGACCGGGTCCGTAGGCCGGTACGAGGAGTCCGACACTGATCATCATCCCGCTCACCGTGATGAAGGGCGCCAGGCTTTCGTTCAGCGCGTCCCAGTTCCGTCCCGTCCAGCGGGCCGCTATGGCGGTCAGCTTGAGCGAGCCGAAAACGATGTTGCCCAGGGCCGCGATCACCAGGACGAGCAGCCCGACCCGCAAGGACCTGTCGACCGTGGTCTTCGGCTCGTGCGCCGTCCTGCTGTCGATGTCGAGCACCCACTTCCAGCACACGACGGTCGTGGCCACGCCGGCAGCGACGTACGCGAGGAGATAGGTCACGAGCATCGCGCTGATGAACGGGGTGGAGGCGTAGTACGTGTCGAAGTCCCGCGGACGTTCCACCGGCACCTCGCCCAGGGCGAAGAGCCCTACGAGAGCCACGATCACGACGCCGCATCCGATCTTCCACACCCGCACGCGCCGGCGCGTACGGGCGAACTCCCCCGATCCGCCTCGCCAGTAGTCCAGCAGCACCAGGGACGCGCACGAAAAGGCGGTCAGGATGCAGTGGACGAGGAGGGCCGAGAGGTTGCTGATGCCGGTCAGCCGGTTGACGGCGGTGATGGTCGGTGCCGAGGAGAAGACGAAGCCCGCGCAGGGCAGGAGCAACAGGAGGTTCACCATCCGGACCGCCGGACTCCGCCACCCCCGCAGGAGTGCGGGCAGCTTCGCCAGGAGGGCGGCGCCCAGTAGGAGGGCGGGAACGTAGTAATCGGCGCCTTGGTGGACCATCAGCCCCCCATCGATGCCCAGATGCGGCCGGCCAGATCGTCGGGCGGCGTGCTGCCGCGCTTGCCGAGCAGGAAGGGCCGGAACTTCGCCGCGAGCATACGGCCGAACCTCTCCGCCCGCCGTTCCTCGGCCACGCTGTAGTCGGTGCGCGCCGCGACATCGGTGACCACGTCACCGACGGTCCACTGGTTCCCGAGCGCGCGCGCGGCCACGGCCCTGTCGGCGACCCTGCCGGGCCGACCGGACCTGTGCTCCTGGCGGTGCCACAGCTCGTGCCCCAGTATCACCATCTGGTGCATGTGCAGGGTGTTCTCCTCCACCACGACCAGTTCGTGGTCGCCCAGGTCCAGCCAGAGCCCGCTGACGGTGTTCGGGGGGAACGTCGCCAGCATCAAACGGACTTCTCGGCCGCTGCTCTCCGTCAGATAGGCGCAGATCGCCCGGAACAGCTCATGCGGATCCTGTTCGGCCGGGCGCGACACCCCTGCGAAGAGTTCGTCCCGATGGCGTTTCATTGCGCGCGAAAGATTTACTGCGTCCCACATGTCTTCCCTACCCGGACGCATCCCTTGTCGAAGACGTTCTCGAACCTCGAACGCTGCGCGGCCACACGGTCGGTTCATATTGCCAGACGACGCGATCGGTGCGATGCGGATCATGCGGTGGCGTCGGCGTACAGAGGCTCCGGGGTCCGGGGCCCGGGGTCCGAGACGGGCTGGTCACGGACACACCCTCCCGCGGACCGGGACTGGTACGGACATCCCGCGTTCGCGACAGTAGTCACTCCGCAGGGCTCAGGCAAGCACGGCCTTGACACGCATCGTCCCTGGCCAGCGGCCCCTTGACCGGATCGCCCCGCCGGAATTTCGGCTCGGGGTGAGGCGGCTGTCCGTGCGCGTCCGCGCGGCCGGCGGAGCGCAGGAAGACGATCCGGGCCACCACCCGGCGGTGGTGCTCCTCCACCGGCTCGGCCCGGCTGCCGTCACCCTGCGACAGCGGCTCACCGCGCGGCGCTGGCGCCGGGCGACCCGCCGGGCGAGACGTACGCCGGCACCCGAGCCGGTGAGGTGATCGTTGAGGTACACGGTGAGGAAGGACGGCCCCGGTCCTGCCGGGGACTTGACGTCGCGCATGGCGAAACCTCCGATCGGGGCATCCGGCACCGGTGGCCGGCCGCCTGCACGGGCCGGCGGACTCGGACGCGGCCACGGCCGGTCATCCGTCGAGGGCGGGCAGCACCTTCTCGCGGTAGGCGGCGAAGAAGGCCTCCTGCCCGGGGCCCATCTGCCCGACATAGACCTCCTCGAAGCCCGCGTCCACGTAGGCGCATACGGCGGCCACGTGCTCCTCGACGTCGTCGCCGCAGGGCACGTTCTCCGACACCTGCTCGGGGGTGACGAGTTGGCTCGCCTGCTCGAAGTGGGCCGGTGTCGGGAGGACTTGGGCGAGCTCGCCGGGAAGGTGTTCCGTGGGCCACAGCCGGTGTGCGGTGTCCACGGCTCTGTCGCGGTCCGTGTCCCAGCACACCTTGAGACCGCCGATCACCGGTTTTTCCCCACCGCCGGCGTCCCGGAAGCGGCCGATGGCCTCCTGGTCGGGGCCCATGGTGACGAACCCGTCGCCGATGCGGCCGGCGAGTTCCGCGGCCTTGGGGCCGAAGCCGGAGACGTGGACGGGCAGCCGGCCGGCCGGCGTGGTGTAGAGGCGGGCGTTGTCGACTGTGTAGTGCGTGCCGCGGTGGCTGATCTGGCGGCCGGTGAAGAGTTCGCGCATCACCTCGACCGCTTCCTCCAGCATGTCGGCACGCTCGTCGAAAGAGGGCCAGCGGTCGCCGAGGATGTGCTCGTTGAGTGCTTCGCCGGTACCCACGCCGAGGGCGAAACGCCCCTCCAGCAGTCGGCTCGACGTGGCGGCCGCCTGGGCCGTCACGGCTGGGTGCAGGCGCATGGTGGGGCAGGTGACGAGGGTGGTCACCGGCAGGTCCACGGTCTGCGACAGTGCTCCGATCATCGACCAGACCAGCGGGCTGTTGCCCTGCGCGTCGTTCCAGGGATGGAAGTGGTCGGAGATGGCCAGGCGGGTGAAGCCGGCGTCCGCGGCACGGCGGGCCTGCTCCAGCAGTTGGCCCGGGGTGAATTCCTCGCAGGCCAGGAAGTAGCCGAACGACGTCATGGGTCTCGTACCTCCGTGGAGACGGTGGAGACGGAGCGGTCGCCCCCGGTCGGCGCGTGCCCATGACGCGGAGGGACAAACATCGCAGGCCAACGCTGTCGACGGTGCCGCCGGGAGGTGGGCCGTGGCGAAGACGACCGCACCCGTCATCATCGACAGACTCAACGCGTACGACCACGAGGACGCCGAACGCCTGATCCCGCCCGTCTCACGGGCCCAGCCCCGCGGTGGCGGACGTGCTCGAACAGGCCCGGGGGTCGCCCGGGACGCCGTCGCGCACCTTCTCAAGGACCTGGCCGAGGCGGCCCCGCGCATGAGGGAGATCAACAGGTCCGCCCGCATCGTGACCGCGGCCGACGCCTTCCGTTAGCGGGCCCACGCCCGGGGTAGTCGCTTGATCGGGGCTGCTTCCACGACCGCGCGAGAACGTGAGGAGGGGCCATGACCGGCGCGGAAAGGCTGGCGAAATATCACAGGCGGCGGGACTTCGCGAAGACGGCCGAGCCACGGGGCGGGGCTGCGGGAGCTGCGGCCGACGGTGCGCCTTCTTACGTCGTGCAGATCCACGATGCGCGCAGCATGCACTTCGACTTTCGTCTTGAAGCCGACGGCGTGCTGAAATCCTTCGCCGTGCCCAAGGGGCCTTCCCGGGATCCGCACGACAAGCGCTTCGCCACGCCCACGGAGGACCATCCGCTGGAGTACCGCGACTTCGAGGGCGTGATCCCACCGGGCGAGTACGGCGGAGGGACGGTGATCGTCTGGGACGAGGGCACCTACCGCAACCTCACGTCGGACCGGGACGGCAACGAGGTTCCGCTCGCCGAGGCACTGGACCGCGGCCACGCATCGTTCCGCCTCGACGGCCGCAAGCTCCACGGCGGCTACGCGCTCACCCGGATCCGAGACACCGGCGACGGGACGCGAGAGGCGTGGCTCCTGGTCAAGGAGGCGGACGAGCGGGCCACCTCCGCCGATACGCCCGACCCCCGGCGGGCCCGGTCGGCCCGTACCGGCCGCACGCTCGGGCAGGTCGCGGCGGCCGCACGGTCGGCGGGTGACGAACGGCTCCTGAACCTCACCGGCACCCGCTCACTCCTCACCTGAACGGGTGCGCCGGACCCGGAATGAGATGACCGGGGGCGGGAAGGCGCAGCACAAGTGCCGGGATCGCACATACGAGCCGAGGAGGGTCGTCATGCCTCGTGGTTCCAGCCCCAAGCGGGAACGGCAGTACGAGCACATCAAGGAGAGCGCCGAGGAGCGCGGCGAGAGCACGAAGCGCGCCAAGGAGATCGCCGCCCGCACCGTGAACAAGGAACGTGCCCGCTCCGGTGAGTCGAAGACCGCCTCCCGGTCCTCGACCGAGGACATGTCCTCCTCCCGGCGCGGCGGGCAGCGCTCCCACAGCGGTGCGCAGGGCCCCACCAAGGAACAGCTGTACAACGAGGCGAAGCACAAGGGGATCGAGGGCCGTTCGAAGATGGACAAGGCAGAACTGAAGCGGGCGTTGGGCCACTGAACGGTCTGTGCGCATGAGGAGAGGAGGCTGCTGTGACCGAGTTCGACATCTGGGTCTATCGTCCGGACACGGGGTACCAGGCCGGTACTGACATCGTCGGTTACAAGGTCGAGGCCACGGACGGCAGCATCGGCAAGATCAGCAAGCACTCCGAGAAAGTCGGTGCCTCCTACCTGGTCGTGGACACCGGGGCGTGGATCTTCGGCAAGGACGTGCTGCTGCCCGCCGGAACGATCAGACTGATCGACACGGCGGAGGAAAAGGTCTACGTCGACCGGACCAAGGACCAGATCAAGGACGCTCCCGAGTTCGACGCGGCCAAGTACGGCGGCGAGCCGTCCTACCTCGAGCAGTTCGCCAAGTACTACGGCCAGCCGCACATGTAGCGGGTACCGGCCACCGCCTGACCGTTGCGTCTGGGACGCAGAGGGCGCGTGCGGTGTTCGAGTCGGTACGGCAGCAGGGGGGGGGGAGGGGGGGGGGGGGGGGGGGTTGGTCCCTTCGGTGTCTGGCTTTTTCCTTGGTTCGTGTTTCCCTCTCTTTTTCGTTGGGGATACGGAGTGCTTTCTTCGTTGTCCCCGCCGCCCACCCCCCCCCCCCCCCCCCCCCCCCCCCCCCCCCCCCCCTGCCCCGTGCGGTGCCGGCCTGCGGCGGCGGTGCGTCAGCTCTGTGCGGTGTCGTCGCCCGCTCGCGCGGCGCCTTCGGTTGCGCCGGCCTTCTCGCGCATCTTGCGCACCAGCTCCGCCTTCTGGTCGGCCGCGCCCCGGCGGTCGAGGTTGCGGTGCGGGCCGTTGTTCTGCCGTTCGGCGCGGGACAGCCTCTTGCGCTGGCCTCCGCCCTGGCCCACGGGGTTGTTGATGTTCTTGCTCACGGTCACGGGTTCTCCCGGTAAAGATGTGAAGTGATCTACGGATTCATCGGTGGGGGACGGGCAGCGACGTCGAAGGACGTCAGCAGGGGCCCATCACGCCCTCACTCGTAAATCGGCCTCTGGAAGAACATGACAAAGACGTTACCCGCTTCCCCCGGCCCCGGAGACCACCCCTTGACGCACCGGGCCGGGACCGGTGGCTTCGCCACAGGTCCCGGCCCTCCGGGGTACCGGCTCGTTACATCGGATCGGGGAAGATGTCCATCATGCTCCAGGCGACGCTGAAGCAGGGCGGGAAGGAGTAGGTCTCCGGCTCGGTGTCCAGGGCCTGGAGCGCGAGGATCTGGCTCATGGATGCTCTCCGCTTTCTTCTCGGGGTCGTGTCGGTCGGTCACGCAGACCTCGGCACGGAGCTGCTCGCCGCCGTGCCCAGGTGTTCATGGGGCGCCCTCCCGGCGCCGTCAGCGGGCTGCCGGGATCCGGGGACGCGCGTGCCGGGGCTCCGCCAGGAGCGGGCCGGCCAGTAGGCGGTGCAGGGCCAGCAGGACACCGGCCCCGCCGCTGGACAGGTCGGCGGTGAACCGCTGAGAACCCGCTCCGAGGAAGCGGACACCGCGCCGGTACGGGACGGCGTACTTCAGCAGGCCGGTCGCGGCGCGCACGGCGTCCCCGCGGGCGGCGTCCGTGCCGGTGAGCTCGGCGTGCTCGGTCAGGAACCAGGTCAGTCCGGCCAGCCCCCGGTACAGGCCCGCCTCCTTCGTGGCGCAGGAGACCCGGACGCCGGCGACCAGCCTCGGCAGCGCCGCGGCGCAGCGCTCGTCCGGGGAGGTGGCCACGTAGCGGGTGAGCACCGACGCGACCCCGGCCGCGCCCGTGGCCAGGTACGGCATGGCACGGGTGAGCCGCGCGTTGTCGGAGACGGACAGGGAGCCGTCGTCCAGCGGAAAGGTCCGCTCCAGTTCCTGGTGGAGCAGCAGGCGGCCCGCCTCCAGCCAGCGGGCCTCGCCGGTGTCGCGGGCCAGGCGGTGGAGGAAGAGGGCGAGCCCCGAGCGGCCGTGCAGCAGGCCGCGGGCGTCGTGCTCGCCGAGGGCGGCCGGCAGGTCGGGGGTGCGCAGCAGTCCCTCCGCTGCCGCGGCGGCCCGCTCCAGGTGGCTGTTCTCCCCGGTCAGCCGGTGCAGGGCGAGCCAGCCCAGGCCGACCCCGGCCCGCCCGCCGGCCAGCGTGCCGCAGGTGGCGGTGAGCGGGTGGTCGTCGGCGTCCCGGAGCAGGTCGACGGCCTCGTCCAGCAGGCCGAGGCCGGCCAGGACCCGGGCGATGCCGGCCGAGCCGACGAGCAGTCCGGGCGGCAGCGCGTCGCGCAGCGCCAGCGTGTCGCGGCGCAGCCGTTCGCGGATCTCCTCCGGCACCGCGGCCCCGGCGTGGTGCAGGGCGTGCACCACCCCGGCCGTGCCGTAGGCCAGGCACACGTTGTTGGTGTGGAACGCCTCGGGCGAGGGCGGGAAGGCCCACTCCGGCCGGTCGGCGTCAGCCATCTCCAGCAGGCCCGAGGCGACCTCCCCGGCCAGCCGGGTGAGGCAGCCGCGCGGATCGCTGTCCAGTTCGGCGGGGGAGGGCGGGCGGTCGGGACCGTCCTGGTCCCGGGCCCGGTCCTCCGTCAGGTGGAAGGCGGTCGCCCGCTGCCACAGGTCCCGCGGCGGAGCCACGTCCGCCAGGTCGCGGCGCAGCAGCGCGAGGTTGGCGGGCGCGTGTTCGGCGATCTCGTGGAACGGTGCCAGGAAGGCGAACGCGACCGCCGACATGCCGTACCGGTCCTGCAGCAGCGGATCGGCGTCGGCCCGGAGCAGGCCGGGCGGCGGAGTGAACCCCGGGGTGCCCATCGCGGAAGGTGCCCCGGACAGCGCCGAGGCCGCCTCGAAGTCCACCAGCCGGACCCCGCCCGACGGCGTGACCAGGACATTGCCCAGGCTGAGGTCACCGAACCGGTAGCCGGCGGCGTGCAGCCGCTCCAGCGAGGCGTCCAGCGCGGCCAGCAGGTTCCGGCACGCCTCGTAGTACGCGGAGACGGATCCGGCCGTGCGGTCGGCGCGGGCCAGCGGGGAGGACCGGCTCAGCCAGCCCACCAGCGGCTGCCCCGCGACGTACTCGGTGACGAGGAAGTCGTGCTCCCACTCGGTGAAGTGGTCCAGCGGCTCCGGGCCCACCCCGGGCGCGGCGGCGTGCAGCTCGCGCAGCACGCCGTATTCGTGCCGCAGCCGCTGCTGCGCGTCGGTCCCGTCGAAGACCAGGCCGTTGTGGGCGCGGGCCTCCTTGAGGAAGACGGTGCGGCCGGTCCGCCGGTCCCGGGCCTGGTAGGCGCCGCCGGCGTTGCTCAGGCGCACCGCGCGGGTCACCTCGTAGTCGCGGATCAGGATCGGGCCCGCGTGCGGCTGCTCCTCCTGCTCGGCGAACGGGTCCGTGATCCCCGCGGGCAGGTGGAAGGCGGGCAGCCGCGGGTCCGGGACCTCGCGGCCGGAGCCGTCGCGGACCAGCCCCTCCCGGGTGCCGTCGGCCCGCAGCCGGCTGAGGGCACCGAAGGAGCCGTAGCGGTAGTGGACCGTCCGCGAGTCGCGAAAGCGCCGGTCGGTGAGGACGTACGGCCCCTCCTCCCCGTCGAGCGCGTCGCGCAGGCGTTCCAGCAGCCGGCGGGCGGTCGCCGTGTCCGGCGGGTACACGGCGCAGAACTTGCCCGACTGGGCCCGTCCGGCGTGCTTGTGGTGGAGGAACAGGAAGAAGAGCCGGGCGCTCAGGTGTTTGAACGGCACGCCTTCGGAGAAGCAGATCGCGGCGACCGTGTCGAGCACGTGCTGCGCCCGGTCCAGCCGCGCCGACACGTGGATCTTCCAGCCCTCTTCGGCGAGGGCGGTCCGCTGACCGCCCCAGACCGTCCAGATGCCCTGGGCGACGCCGCGCACGCCCGGCGGCACCTCGCCGGGAGCGAAGCGCGGCCCGGGGTCGGCCACGCTGGGCAGCGGCAGGTAGTACTCCCGGTCCGCGAGCGCTTCGCCGAAGCCTTCGAGCACGGGATCTCCTTGCGGGGTGGTGGTGGGCGGTCGCATCGGTCGTGCCAGACGCTAGGGCGGGGAGGTATGGATTCGGTTCGGCGGCGGCATGCGACCGGTATCCCACCGATGTGGGCGCTTGGCCGGGATCCCGGGCCGGGTGGGGAAAACATGGGGGACTCTCCCCCATGCGGGACGGGCACCCCCCGTACCAGGATCGTGCGTGGCACGGAGCGGTGGGTCGGGGCGGGGAGCGGCGATGGTGGCGGGGCAGGGGCAGGGGCAGGTGCGGGCCGGGGATTCGCTGTCGGCGGTCGAGCGGTGGTGGGGAGCCGGGCTCGTCGGCGGTGGCGGGGGTGAAGGGCGGCCGGACTGGGCCGCGTTCGCCGAAGAGGCGTCGGCTGAGGCGCCGCAGGAGGCCGTGGCGCCCGAGGGGCACCATCCGGGGCTGAGCGGTTTCGAGTGGGTGCTGCGGCCGTTCACCGTCTGCGCGGGGGAGCGGCTGGAGCGGGGCCTGTCGGGGCGGGCGCGGGGCCTCGTGGACATGACCGCCGTGCGGGAGGATCTGGAGAGGCACCTCAGCGGCAGGCTGGCACGGGCAGCGGCGCGGACGCTGGTGCTGGAGCTGTACGAGGCGCGGAGCGCCGGGCAGCTCGACGGGGACGACACGCGGGCCCGGTTCCGGGACTTCCTGGGGCGTACCGCGTCCCGGCGCGGACTGGCGGCCCTGCTGGCCGGCCGGCCGGTGCTGGCGAGGATCCTGGGGCGGGCCGCCCTCGACGCGGCGGACGCCGTCGCGGAGGCGCTGGAGCGGCTGGCGGACGACCACGCCCGTCTGACCTCCGGTCTGCTGGAGGAGTCCGGCGGGGATCCGGGGCTGCTCGTGGGCGTCGAGCCGGGCGCCGGCGACGGGCACCGGGGCGGACGGAGCGTGATGCTGCTGCGCTTCGCCGACGGGACCCGGCTGGTGTACAAGCCACGGCCCCTCTCCGCGCACCACCACTTCAACGACCTCGTTGCCTGGTTCAACGGACTGCCCGGCTCCGTGGACCTTCGTACGCTGCGGCTGCTCGACCGGGGCGACTACGGGTGGGTGGAGTTCGTCGCAGGCGGGCCCTGCGCCTCGGTCGCGGAGATCGAGACGTTCTACCGCCGCCAGGGCGCGCTGCTGGCGCTGCTGCACCTGATCGACGGGACCGACCTGCACCACGAGAACCTGATCGCCGCCGGCGCCCACCCGGTGCTCGTCGACGTGGAGACCCTGTTCCACCCGCCGCTGCCGGGCACCGACACGGAGGACCCCGCCGCCCGCGCGCTCCATGACTCCGTGTACCGAGTCGGGTTGCTGCCCCAGCTGCTGGTGGGCGACCACAGTGCCCTGGACGTGTCCGCGGTCGGCGGCGGCCGCGAAGCGGTGTCGCCCGTCGTCCGGGCGGACTGGGCCGACGCCGGCACCGACCGGATGCGCCTGGTCCGCAGGGCCGGGAAGTTCGGCGAGTCCGCCAACCGGCCACGTCTCGCGGATGGCGGGTCCATCGAGCCGGCGGCCCACATCGAGGCACTGTGCGCCGGATTCCGCGCCGGGTACACGGCGATCGGCGCGGCCAGAGGGGAACTGTTGCACGAGACGGCCCTGTTGAAGGCGTTCGCCGAGGACGAGGTGCGGGTGGTGGTACGTCCCACCTGGGTGTACAGCACCCTGCTCGACGAGTCGACGCACCCCGATCTGCTGAAGGACGCGGCCGAGCGGCAGCGGGTTCTGGAGACCCTGCGGACCGACGTGTTCGGGACGGTCCACGCGCCCGACCTGGTCGACGAGGAGATCGCCCAGCTCTGGGCGGGCGACGTACCGGTGTTCACCGCCCGTCCGGGCCGGGACCGCCTGTGGGGCGCGCCGGAGCGGCCCTTGGCCGGCCGAACGGACCTGTCCGGGATCGCCCGAGTCGCCGCGCGGCTCGCCGCCCTGGACACGGTCGACCGCCAGGACCAGGAGTGGATCGTGCGGGCCGCGATGGCGACGGCCTCCCGCGCGCCCGTGCACCGGCCCGTCGAGGACCGGCGCACCCGGACGGCGGAGCGCGCCCCGGAGCCGGAGCGGCTGCTGTCGGCAGCCCGGTCCGTCGGGGACCGGCTGGTCTCCCTCGCGTACCGCGAAGGACCGCGCAGCAACTGGATCGGCCTGGAGCTCCTCGACGACCGCTACTGGCGGATCGGGCCGATGCCGGCCGACCTGGCCGGCGGGTACACCGGGCCGGCCCTGTTCCTGGCCCAGCTGGCGGCGCTCACCGGTGCCGGACACTACGCGGAGGTGGCCCGTACGGCCCTGGCGCCCGTGCCCGGGCTGCTCGACGCGCTGCGCGCCCGGCCCGCGGACCTCCGCGCGGTGGGCTCGGGGGCCTTTTCCGGCCTCGGCGGCATCGCGTACGCGCTCGCCGAGACGGCACGGCTGCTGGACGATCCGGAGGTCGGCTCATGGGCGTTGGCCATGCTGCGGCTGGCGGGCGCGGCGGCTCTGTCCGAGGAGGAGCACGGGGTGGGCGCGGGCGTCGCGGGCGGGCTCGCCGCACTGCTGGCCGCCCACCGGGCCGGTGCCGGTGCCCGGGACGAGCGGCAGGCGACCTGGCGGGACGCGCGGGCCTGCGCGGACCGGTTGGCCGCGGTGGATCCCACGGCCGGCGGGCGGGGCTTCACGACGGGGGCCGCCGGGCTCGGCTGGGCCCTGCTGCGGTTCGCCGAGGCCGAGACCACCGAGGGGTGCGGGGGCGGGGCGGCGGCGGGGTTCGGGGGCGGGGCCGCCGACGGCAGTGAGCGGTACCGGCTCGCGGGCCTGTCCGCGCTGCGGGCGGCCGTGGGCGGGGAACCGGACGCGGGCCCGGGTCCGGGTCCGGGGGGCCACGGGGGTGCCTCCGTACGCTCACCGGCCGACGGGCCCGCCTACGTTGCCCGGGCCTCGGCCTGGTGCGGGGGCCGCGCCGGCATCGCGCTCGCGGTGCTGGACGCGCCGGGCGCCCTGGACGACCCGCACCTCGCGGCCTGGTCCCGCAGGACCGTCGAAGGGCTCGGCCGGGACAGGCCGGCCGCCGACGACAGTCTTTGCCACGGCGAGGCCGGATTGTGTGAACTCCTGGGCCACAGCGCCGTCCCGGAGGTCCGCCCGCACTGGATCCGTCGGGCCGGAGCGCTCCTCGCGTCCGTCGAGGAGACCGGTGCCCGCAGCGGCGCTCCGGACGGGGTTCCGCATCCCGGTCTGCTGACCGGGCTGGCGGGGATCGGGCACGGACTCCTCCGGGCGGGGTTCCCGGAGCGCGTGCCGTCGCTGCTCCTCCTGCAGACGCCCGGCTGAGGACTGATCCGGACGACGGGCCCGCCGCCCGCCGCCCGACCGCCCCCCGGCATCACGGACGCCGCCGTCCGCGGTGTTCTCCCACGGAGCATCCCGACCGATCGACGGGACACACCGCACCACCCCACACCACCCCACGCCTCATCACGACCACCACACCCGCGGATACGAAGGACGGACGATGACCATGCAGATCAACGACTCGGTGAGGTACGTCGACAGCAGCGTCGGCGCGGACACCGCGGCCCACGACCACCCGGTGGGCGAGGTGATGTTAGGGGCGAGCGGCATGCTGGGACTGCGCAGCCGACTGCTCAGGACGTCGGACTCCGACGCCGCCGCCTCCGTGGACGTGCCCTGGACCACCGGCTCCCTCACGCTGTTCTGAGGAGCGGACGCGTACGTCGCCCGGTGACATGGCCGGTATGACACCTTGACGGATCGAGCGGCGGCCGGGGGCCTCCCAGGCCCTCTGCCGCGCGCGAAAAAGATCAAGTAGCCTGCGCCCATGCGAGCGACGTCGTCGGTCATCGTGGGGCGGGACGCCGAGATCCGACTGCTGGACGAGGCCTTGGAGAGCGTCGGGAAGGGTGCCGGACGGGCGGTGTTCCTCGTCGGCGAGGCGGGGATCGGCAAGTCCCGGCTGGCCGGCGAGTCCGCCCTACGCGCGTACGACCGGGACATGCCGGTGCTGCGCGGCCGCGCCACGTCCACCGGGCTCGTCGTGCCCTTCCGGCCGCTGGTCGAGGCGCTGTCCTCGCGGTTCCGGGCGGCGGGCGCTCCGGACGACCCGGAACTCCAGCCCTACCGGCCCGCGTTGGCCGGCCTCGTGCCCGAGTGGCGGGCCGGCACGGTGGCGCCCGGATACGCGATCTCGCTGGTCGAACTGGCCGAGGCGCTCCTCAGGTTGCTGGCGGTGCTCGGCCGCGAGCGGGGCTGCGTGATCCTGCTGGAGGACCTGCACGACTCCGACACCGAGACGATCGCGGTCGTCGAATACGTCGTCGACAACGTGGCGGATCTACCGGTCCTCCTGGTCGGCACGCTCCGGCCCGACCCCGGCCCGGCGCTGGACCTCGCGCTCGCCGCCGAGCTGCGCAACACCGCCTCGTTGAGGGAGCTGCGGCCGCTGGACGAGGCCGCCGTACGGGACATGGCGGCCGCGTGTCTGGACGTCGGACCGGGTGAGGTGCCCCCGGCCGCGCATCGGCACCTCTGGCAGTGGGCGTGCGGGAACCCGTACCTGGTGGAGGTGCTTCTGGCCGATCTGCTGGACACGGGACGGCTGAGCAGGGCCGACGGCGGGTGGCAGCTCGCGGAGCACGGCGAGGCGACGGTACCGACGGGCGCGGTCCGCAGTTGGGCGCGCCGGCTGGACCGGCTCGACGAGCCGGTGCGTGACCTGCTGCTCGTCGCGGCGACGCTCGGCGGCCGGTTCTCCGTCGGCGCTCTCAGGGCGGTGACCGGACTCGACGACCGGGCGCTGTTCGCCCACCTCCGGTCGGCCTCCGAGGTGGGGATCATCGCCCCGGACGGGGCCGCCCACGACCACTACACGTTCCGTCACGTCCTGACGGCGGACGCGCTCAGGGCCTCGCTGCCGCCCGCCGAGCAGGCCGCGCTGGCCCGGCGCGCGGCCTCGGCCATCGAGGAGTCGGCCGGCGAACTCTCGGGGGATCAGCGCCAGTTGGTGGCAACCTTGCGGCTGGCGGCGGGCGACAAGGTGGCGGCGTCCCGGCAGTTCGCCCAGGTCGGCCGACAGATGTTGGACGCCGGTGCGTCGGGCTCGGCCGCCGTGCTGCTGGAGCGCGCCCGGGGGCTCGCGGCCGACGAGGAGCGGGACGAGGTCACGGTGCAGCTGGCGATCGCCCAGGCCGAGTCCGGGCGGCTCGACGAGGCGGCCGCGCTGCTCGACGATCTTCCGCCGGCACCCGCCGGATCGCGTGCCGCGGAGGAACGGGCGCAGGCACACACGCAGGTGGCGTGGGTCGCGACCATGGCCGAGCAGCAGGGGGAGGCGCGCCGCCGGATCCGGGCGGCCCGCGCCCTGCTCGGGGTCGCCCCGCGGCCGGAGCAGGAGGCGGCGCTCGCGGTGGTCGAGGGCCATCTCGCGCTGCTGCCGGAGCGGGACGGCCGGGGCGGGGGGCGCGGTCCGGTGGACCCGGGCGGCGAGGACGGCCGCGAGCGGCTGGAAGAGGAGGAACGTTCCGCCCGGTGGGCCGCGCTCACCGCGGAGCAACGCGGCCGGCCCGTGGTGGCCTGCCAGGCGTGGCAGCTGCTGGCCATGCTGTCCCGGGAGCGCGGGTTCGACGAGGCCGACGCCTGCCTGGAACGGATGCTGGCGGTCGCCGAGGAGCACCGGCTCGCGGTATACCGGGCCGAGGCACTCGTGCGGCTCGGCACCAACGCGTTCATGCGGACCGGTGAGGCGACCCGGCTGGAGACCGCCCGCACGGCGGCGCACGAACTCGGTTCGCTGGCCCTGCTCCAGTCCGTCGACGGGTTGCTCGCCATGCAGAGCGTGCTGGGTGGGCGATGGGACCGGGCCCGGGGGATCGTCGAGCGCTCGGTGGAGGCCAGCGCCCGCCTCCAGAACCTCTCGACGCACCGCTATCTGCTCCTCGTCGACGCCACGCTCGCCGCCCACCAGGGGCGGGCCCGCGAGCAGGAACGTGCCCTGGTCCGGTTCCGCCGGGCGGGCGGCGAGGAGTCCATGCTCGTGCCCCTGCAACGCGGACTGTGCCAGGCCGTGGGCGCGCTGATGGGGGAGGACCGGGAACGGGCGAAGGCCGAGCTCGACGCGGCGCTGGCCTGGGAGCGGGAGCACCCGAGCTTCTTCTACCTCAGCGGCCGGTACGGACTCGCCCCCCTGTTACGGATCCTCGACGGCGAGGAAGCCGGCCGGGAGGCGTACCGGGAGGCGCTGGCCTCGCCGGGCGGGCAGCTGGCCTGGAACCGGATGTTCCTCGGCATGGCGGACGCGGTGTTACGCGGCCGGGACGGCGACCCGGACGGTGCGCAGCGCGCCGTCGAGCAGGCCGGCCGTGCGGCGACGGTGTTCCCGCAGGCGTGGCATCTCGCCCTGCGGCTGACCGCCGAGGCGGCGCTCGCCGATTCCTGGGGTGAGCCGGTCGCCTGGCTGCGGACCGCTGAGGAGTACTTCCACGAGGCGGGCGTGCTGCCGGTGGCCGGGGCCTGCCGGGCCGCCCTGCGACAGGCGGGGGTCAGCGTCCCGCAGCGCCGGGGCGGCCGGGAGCGGATCCCCGCGAGCCTGCGCACCGCGGGCGTCACACCGCGCGAGTACGAGGTGTTCGTGCTGCTCGCGGAGCGCCCCGGCAACCAGCAGATCGCCCAGAGCCTGTGCATCTCGCCCCGAACGGTGGAGAAGCACATGGCGAGCCTGATGAGCAAGACCGGCTCCGCGGACCGCTCGGCACTGTGCGCCCTGTCGGCGGAGTGCGCGGACACGTAGCCGGCCCGGCCCGGCCCTGGGGATGGGGGGACTCTCCCGTCTCTATGGGGGCCCGGTCCCCCATGAGAGGGTCACGGGCGGCGTGACTGTGCGGGCCCGGCACCGATGTGTGACGGGTACGGGCCGCGGATCATGGAGTGGACCGACCAACTCCCGTCACCCCACGGAGGTTCGCTCGATGCCGCGTCCGTTCGCGCAGCCCGCAGCGCCACCCGGCACGCTCCGGTTCTCCGTCCTCGGCCCGCTCACGGTCCACCGGGACGACCGGGCGCTGCCCCTCGGCCCGTTGAAGCAGCGGGTCGTGCTGGCAACCCTGCTCGGCTCCGCCAACCATCCGGTCTCCGTCGACGCGTTGACCGACGCGGTCTGGCAGGAGGAACCCCCGCGCACCGCCCGCAAGAACCTCCAGGTGTACGTGAGTGCCTTGCGCGCCCTGCTCGCGGACGACGACCAGAACCGGCCGCGGCTCACCCACACGGGTGGCGGATACGTGCTGCGCGTGGCGGAGGACGAGCTCGACCTCCTGCGGTTCCGCTCCCTGGTGCGGGCCGCAGAGGGACAGGAGCAGGGGTCCCGCCCGGCCGCCCGACTCCTGCGTCAGGCCCTCGACTTGTGGCAGGGGCCGCCGCTGGGCGACGACCTGTGCCAGTCCCCCCGGCTGGCCGAGGAGGCCGAGCGGCTGGAGCTGCGCCATCTGACGGCCTACGAGAGCTGGGCGGAGGCCGAGCTGGAGCTGGGCGGCGCTCCGGCGGTGGTCGAGGGGCTGCGCGACCTGGTGGAACGGCACCCGCTCCGGGAGCGGCTCCGGTCCGCCTGGATGCGCGCGCTGAGCGCATCCGGCCGGCAGGCCGAGGCACTTGCGGCGTACGACGACTACCGGCAGCTCCTCGCCCGGGAACTGGGCCTGGAGCCGGGCGGCGCCATGGCGGCCCGCTACCGGATGATCCTCGCGGGTGACGCCCGTACCGGGGCGGGCGCGGCCGCGAGGCCGGCGGCCGTCCTGCCGCCCGACCTCGTCGACTTCACCGGACACGGTGAGGAACTGCGGCACCTCGTCGACCTCTTGGAGGACGACAGCGCCGGCCGCGTCGTCCTGCTGTCGGGCCCCGCCGGGGCCGGGAAGACCACGCTGGCGGTGCGGGCCGCCCATCTGCTCGGCGACCGGTTCGCCGACGGGCGGCTCTGCGTCTCCCTGCGGGACGCGGACGGCCGTACCCGCTCGCTGTCGACGGTGCTCGCGGAGCTCGGTGAACGGACCGGCCAGGTCGGGCTGTCCGGGCCCGAGGCGTGGCGGGAGTGGCTGGCGGAGCACCGGGTACTGGTGATCCTCGACGACGTGCCCGACGAACGCGCCGTACGACCGCTGCTCCCGTGCGGCGGGCGGGGCCGAGTGCTGCTCACCGCGCGCGGCCAGCTGGGCGGCCTGGCACCCGTGCACCGGGTCTCCGTCCCGCCGCTCGGCACCGCCGAGTCGGTGCAACTGCTCGCGAGGCTCGTCGGCCAGGGCCGGGTGCGGGCCGACCGGGAGGCCGCACTGCGCATCGTGGGCGCCTGCGGCGGATCGCCGCTGGCGGTCCGGGTGAGCGGGATGCGGCTCGCGGTGCTCCGCCACGTGCCGCTGCGGGAGTTCGCGGACCGGCTCGCCGACCCCGCAGGGGCGCTGGACGAACTGACCTCCGGGGACGTGTCCGTCCGGCGGTGGCTGGCCGACGGCTGGGAGGCGCTGCCGGAGGAGTGGGGCCGGGACGCGGGACGGCTCGCCGCGGGCACCGGGGAGGGTCCCTTCGGCCTGACGGAGGCGGCCGAGGCCCTCGGTTGCGACGAGCGGCACGCCGTACGGGTGGTGGAGGCGCTCATCGACGCCGGAATGGTGACTTCGCCCTGCGGCGAGGTCACCGCGCACGCGGCGCAGTACGAACTGCCGCACCTGATACGGATGTACGCGCGCGGCTCGGGGTTCGGGACCCCCGTGCCGACCTGCGGCTGAGCGGCGCCCCGGGCCGGTGCGGCCACGGACCACCGCTGTTCCCGGACCGGCCCCGGCCGCCCCCGTCGGGCGGCCGGAGCCGGCGTTTCAGGGGGTCGCCGGACCAGGACGTGCCGGGGCCGGGAGCCCCACCTGCTCCGCCAGGAAGGCGAGACACTCGGCCTGCAGGGCCACCGCGCGGGACGCGGACCGGTCGCCGTGCCCGACGCCGCGCTCCAGCCGCAGCAGCACCGGACCGGTGCCGGAAGAGGCGTACTGGAGCGCAGCGCACATCTTGCGGGCGTGTAGCGGATCGGTCCGGGTGTCCCCGTCCGCGGCGACCAGCAGCACCGCCGGGTAGGCGGTCCCGGGCGTCACCCGGTGATAGGGGGAGTAGCCGAACAGCGTCGGCAGCAGGGCGGGGTCCTGCGCGCTGCCGTACTCCGGCGTCCAGCTGGGCCCGAGGCCGGACCGTTCATAGCGGACCATGTCCAGGAGGGGGGCCATGCACACCACGGCGGCGTACTTCCCCGGTTGCTGGGTGAGGGCGGCGCCCACCAGCAGCCCGCCGTTGGAGCCGCCCATGATCGTGAGGCGGCCCGGCTCGGTCCAGCCCTCCGCGATCAGGCAGTCGCCGGCCGCGGCGAAGTCGTCGAAGGTGTTCTGCTTGTTCCTCCCGCTGCCCGCCAGATGCCAGGCCTCGCCCTCCTCGCCGCCGCCGCGCAGGCCCGCCCAGGCGAACACCCCGCCGGCCCTGACCCAGGCGAGGACCTGGGCGCGGTACCGGGGCGACATCGTCTTGCCGAAGCCGCCGTAGCCGGTGAGCAGGGCGGGGCGCGGCACGTCCGGGCGGCCGGTGGGGGAGATCACGAACATGCGCACCGTCGTGCCGTCCCGCGAGGGGAAGGCGACCTGGCGGGTGACCGCGCCGCCGACGCCCGGGACGTCCGGGGCGTCGCGCTCCCAGCGCGTCGCACGACAGGTCAGGGCGTCGAAGCGGAGCACCCGTGGCGGTGTGACGAAGTCGGTGTAGGCGAAGTAGGCCTCGTGACTGCCGGGCGGCCCGGCCGAGAAGTCGCCGACCGCGCCGGTGCCGGGCAGCGGGACCGTGGCGATCTGCCGGCCCTCGACCAGGTCGTGCACGGTCATCTCGGCCACCGTGTCGCGGGTCCAGGCGGCCAGGCCGAGCGGGTGCTTCAGCTCCGGACCGGACAGCACGACGAGGTGGGTCAGCACCGCGTCGGGCCGTTCGGGGATCACCTCGCGCCAGGCGCCGGGGCCCAGGCGCAGTTCGGCCGGCCGGCACGCGACGACGCGTCCGCGAGCGGCGTCGCGGTCGGTGCGCAGCCACACCAGGTCCCGCGGGCCGGTGCCGGGCACCGCGTACAGGCGGGTGGCGGCGTCCATGCCCTCCTGGACGGGCCGCAGTTCCGGGCGTTCGAGCGGCCCCGCCGACAGGTCGGCCAGGTGGAGATCGGTGCCGCGGCCGGTGCCGAGGGTGGCCGTGACGCCGAGCCAGCGGCCGTCCGCGGTGACGGAGACGCTGTAGAACCGGGTCTTGTCCCGCCCCTCACCGAAGACCAGCGCGTCCGTCTCGGGGTCCGTACCGACCCGGTGCAGCCACACCCGGCGGTGGTAGCGCCCCTCGCCGGGGTGCAGCCGAGGGTCGAGGTTTCTGACGTAGTAGTACGCCTCACCGCCGGGCAGCCAGCCGATCGACGACCTCCGCACCCGGTCCACCGGCCCGTCGACGACCTTCCCGGTGGCCACGTCGAGCACCCGGAGCAGCGAGTCCTCCGTGCCGTTGCGGGACATCTGGAAGGCCAGCAGATCGCCCTCCACGGAGGGCTCCCAGGTGTCGAGCACGGTGTGTCCGGACGGATCGAGGGCACTGGGGTCCAGCAGCACCCGTTCCGTCGTGTCCGTCCCTGCCTGCGCCACCATGAGGACCGGATGCTCCTGGCCGGCGTCCTGCCGCAGCCAGAAGACCCTGCCGCCGCGGACCTTGGGCGACCGGGCGCGGTCCACGGCGTCGATCGCCGCCACCTCCGCCTTCCAGTGCTCCAGGTCCGCCCAGGACGCCCGCTCCGCCTCGTAGAGCGCTTCCTGCTCCGCGCCCCAGCTCAGTGTCGCGGGTGACTCGGCGTCCTCCAGCCGGCGGTACGGGTCGGGGACGCGCAGACCGTGCAGTTCCTCGACGACGTCCTGCCGCTCCGCGTACGGATGGCGGCGGGGCTCCGGGGTCACTTGTCGCTCCCTCATCCGTCGGTGGGTCAGAGGTCGTTGGACCGGTTGATGACGCAGGCGGCGAGTTCCTCGTCGTCGTTGTGGGCGACGACCTCGATGTCCTCGCCCTCGTTCGGCTCCGGGTTCGTCGTCTCGGTCTCGGGCATGTGCGTCCTCCTTCGGGTGAGGCGTCCGCCGCGCGGTCCGTGCGCGAACGGACGGGTCTTCGGTCGGGACACGTGGTGCGACGCGGGCGGGCGGCCACCGGGTGGCACGGCGGTGTCGTCGCCGGAACTCCCGGCGGCCTTCCCGGTGGCCTTTCCGGTGGGCTTTCCG
Source organism: Streptomyces sp. NPDC029164 (assembly GCF_055563995.1). Lineage (NCBI taxonomy): Bacteria > Bacillati > Actinomycetota > Actinomycetes > Kitasatosporales > Streptomycetaceae > Streptomyces > Streptomyces sp. NPDC029164. The sequence continues at coordinate 163,361 of NZ_JBVHWW010000012.1, forward strand.
GCGGCCGTCTCGGTGCCTTCCGCGCCGGGCAGGGCGGCCAGCGCGAAGACGCCGGCCAAGAGGACGATCAGCCCCGCCGCGGCGATGATCATGTCGACGGGGCCGAACCGGAGCCCGCCGAGCGAGCCCCCGACGTCCCGCAGCACGGATCCTGCGAGCCAGCCGGACAGGGCCGCGGAGAGCATCGACGCCAGCCTCGTCACCGGGTAGAACACGGCCATCACCCGGCCCCGGTAGTCCGGGGGCGCCGCCGCGAGCAGCAGCGGTGACATCGCGGTGTTCAGCATGGTGAGCGGAACGGTGAACACGAAGAGCAGGGCGACACCGCCCAGGAAGCCGGTCTGCCGGGAGTAGGCGACCAGCAGCACACCGCTCACCAGCAGGCCGATCCAGGTGGTCCTTCGCGCCCCGAGCCACTGCACCACCCGGCCCCCGCTCAGTGCTCCCACGATGCCCCCCACACCCATGGCCATGCCGAGGTACCCGTAGAGGTGGGCGTCCGCGTGGAGGTTGTCGGTGGCGAAGAAGACGTTGAGGGTGCCCAGTGTCCCGACCCCGAACTGGCCTATGGCGGCGAGCAGGAGCAGCGCCACCAGGAACCTGCTGCCCGCGAAGAAGCGCAGTCCGTCCGTGAACTCCTGCCGCAGCATGCCCTTGTGCCGTTCGACGGGCTTCTGTGTGCGGCCCGGTCCGGCGGAGCCCGTGCCGGGCTCACGTACGCCGATGGAACGGATCGCGATGTACGACATCGCGTACGAGAGGCCGTTGAAGAGCAGGGCCCACTGCAGCCCGGCGGTGAACAGCAGTGGCGCGGCGAGGGGCGGCCCGATGATCCAGGCCGTCTCACCGGTGGCCTGCGCGATGCCGGCCGCCCGGGCGCGGTCGGCATCCCCGGTCACCAGGTCCGCGAGGACCGCGAAGCGCGCCGGGGAGAAGAACTGGCCGGCCGCGTGGAGCAGGAGCACGGTCGCGTAGATCAGGGCGAGCCAGACACCGCTCGGCAGGGCGCCGGCCGGCAGGAAGGTGACGGCCGTCAGCACGGCCACCAGAGCGCCGCGGAGCACCTCCGTGCGCAGCATCGTGGCGCGCTTGTCCCAGCGGTCGACGAACACGCCCGCGAGCGGACCGATGACCAGCACGGCGACGCTCGACGCCAGCACGATGCCGCTGACCGCCAACGGCGCCCACGACTCGTCCTTCGCCAGCACGGTGGCCACCCACAGCACCAGCGTCGTGCTGAAGACGGCGTCCCCGACGGACGAGACGGCCTGGCCGAACCAGAGCCGGGTGTAGTCGCGGTTGATCAGCGTCAGCCGCGGTGTCATGACGGCCTCGGCGACGAGACGATCAGTGCCATGAGGGCGGTGACCAGGGTCGTGTGGTACGCCTTCCGGAAGAACTCCCCGCCCGCGGCCTGCGAGTGCGCCGCGAGCGCCGCCGACCGCCCCGGGATCGCCCCGTCGGGCCGCTGGGCCCGCACCAGGCACTCCACGGCCGCGGCTCCCGAGGGCGTGTCCAGCGGCTCGCTCCCCAGGATGAACCGGGTGAGGACCAGCTCCGCGGCCAGGTCCCATTGGTCGTGCTCGACGCAGTGGCGCAGCAACCGGTCGACCAGGTCCAGGGCGTGCGCCAGGGCGCGCCCGCCCAGCCCGGGGGCGGTCCGGCCGAAGTCCCCGAGATAGAAGGCGGTGTGCGTCACGGCGTACGCCTGCGGTGGGGTGAGCGGCGCCCCGTCCTGCGACGTGGCGTCCCCCGGCTCGGCGGCGCGGAACGCGACGAGCGGGCTGTGCGGCAGGAGTTCGGCGTACGGCTCGACGGTGTGGCGGACACCGGCCTTGTCCGCGTAGTGGCGGATCTCGACGCGCTGGTACGGGGACTTCCCCCGCGGCGAGAGGAACTCGGGGTCGAGTCCTGCGAGCGTCGCCCGGACCTGGGTGTCGTCGATCGCGTCGGGGGCCAGTGCGGCGTAGATCAACCCGTAGGTGGACGCGTACTTCGGGACGTCGGTGAACAGCCGCGGCAGGTCCGGGTCCTGCCAGAGCTTGCGGACCAGGGCCCTCGCCTCGACCAGCGCCTCCGGAGGGTCGGCCAGGCGGGCCGCGCAGTGGCAGAGCAACGCCAGTTCCAGCGCGGCCTTCGCCTTTCCGTGGGTCGCCGACCGGGAGCTCGCCGAGAACGGGTCGAAGTGGTCCAGATTCCCGCCCAGCCAGTCGAGCGCGCCGGCGCAGAGCCGCTCCAGAGGTGACGACATGACTACAGGCGCCCCGTCTCTTGCAGGTAGTCGAGCAGGGCCGTGTCGACGGAGTCGCGGAACCGTGCGAGCGTGCGGGCGTCCTCGTCGAAGCGGTAGAGGTCCTGGCAGGCGATCCAGCGGTCGCGGGTCTGCGCGCCCGGCAGATAGCCGTCGGTGACCGTGCCGACCTCCCAGTCGGGTTTGCCCGCGGTCTCCCAGCAGCTGGCCAGGGTGCCGTCCGCGCTCACCACCGCGCCGTAGCGGCCGTCGGTGTGACCGCAGGTGACACAGGTCTTGCGGGCGCCGGGGCGGCCCACGGTGAAGCCGAGGTCGAGCGCCCGGCGCTGCCACCGGGTGAAGGCGGCCGACAGTTCGCCCGTGTGCAGCAGACTGTTGGCGTAGCCGACCCCCACGTCGCCGATCCGGGCGAAGTACAGCGTGCACCGGGCGGGGTCGAGCGCGGCGGAGAGCCGGTCGATCAGGGCGTCCACGCCGTGGAAGGTCTCCTGCGAGACGTTCACCCGCAGCGTCCACTGGAGCGGAGTGTCCGCGGAGGCCTTGGCGATGTTGCCGACGATCTTGTCGAAGGTGGCGCCGCCGTCCGCCCGGCCGATCCGGATCCGGTCGTGATCGGCGCGGTCGCCGTCGAAGGTGACCTGGACGGACGTCAGTCCCAGGCCGGCGAGCCGGCGGGCGAGGGACGGAGTGAGCAGCGTGGCGTTGGAGATCATCCAGGCCGAGGTCGGCGCGATCCCCGCGGCCCGCTCCAGCAGTTCCAGACAGCCGCGCGGGTTGAGCAGGGGCTCCCCGCCGAAGAGCAGGATCCTGAGCTTGTCCAGGCCGACCGCGGCCATCTGCCGCTCGGTGAAGCCGAGGATCTCGGTGATGGTCTCCGAGGTGAGACGGGTCTGGGCGATGCGGGGCGGCCGGCTGCCGCCCGCCTGGTCCTGGGCGGTGTTCTGGAAGCAGTACCCGCAGCCCAGGTTGCAGTGGGTGCTGGTGAGGACGGTCAGTGCGTAGGCGCTGATCCGGCCGGGGGTGAACATGCCGCTCTCGTGCAGCCGCTGCTCGGCTTCAGGGCGCAGGGCCCCGTTGGCCGTGACGTGCCGGTCGCGGAGACGGGCCACCCCGCCCGGGCCCAGGAACCACCAGTTCCGCTCGCCCTTCAGGAGACGGGCGCCGGAGGGGAGGGGCTCCGGCGGGGCGGCGGGGCCGAGGTTCACGGGCAGGCCGATATTCACCGCTTGGTCGATGCTCACAGGGTCTCCCGTATTGCCGTTGCCGTTGCCGCTGTCAGGGCAGGTTCGTCGGTCCGGCCGCCGGTGACGACAAGCGTCATCAGCGCCACGACGAGGGTCACTTTGTAGGACTTCCGGAAGTACTCCACGGGCGTGGCGTCCACCGAGGCCCGCTCGGTGGCGGAGCGTCCGGGGATCGCCCCGTCGGGGGCCTGGGCCGCGGCGAGCATCCGCAGGCCGGCCGCACCGGAGGGGGTGCGCAGCGGATCCGCGCCCAGGCAGTACTGGGCGAGCAGCAGCTTTGCCACGACGTCCCAGTCGCCGAGTCCCACGCAGTGGTCCGTCAGCCGTTCCACCACGCGCAGCGCCCGCTCCCGTTCCTGCTCGGGAAGGCGGGGATCGCGCAGGCCGAAGTCGCTGAGATAGAAGAGGGTGTGCGCGACCTGGCAGCCGTCCAGGTCGGCCACGGGCAGCGTGGCGGCGCGGGGGAGCAGACTCGCCTCGTACAGCTCCTCGTACGAGGCGAACCGGTGCGGGGCGCCCGCGAGATCGGAGTAGAACCTGGCTTCCAGATGCAGGAAGGGCGGCTTCCGGCCCGGCGTCAGGTAGCTGCCGGCCGCCAGCCGGGCCAGCACGGCACGGGGCGCGTCGGTGGCGGCCCCGGCCGGTGCCAGTGCCGCGTACATGAGCTCGAACTGCCGGGCGTGCCTGCCTGCGAGGGTGAGGAGCTGCGGGAAGTCGGAGCGCTGCCAGACCTGTTCGACGACCCCGGTCACCTCGGCCAGGGAGGGGTCCGCGGGCGCGCACTTCTCCCAGTAGCGGCGAAGCATCGCGAGTTGCAGGAGGGCCTTCGCGCGCGGGGTCACCGGCAGTTCGGCTTGTGCGGCCGTGGAGTTGAGGTAGGCCGCGTGCAGCCCCATCCACCGCCGCGCGCCCACCGACAGGCTGGTCACGGCCTCATCGGGGCCGACTGATCGCGTACTCATGGTTCTCCTTTGCGGAAACGGACGCCTCGGCCGAGGGGGCGGCGGGCGCCCCGCCCGGGTGGGCGGCGGTGGCCCCGGCCGAGGAAGCGGCGGATGCCCCGGCCACCCGCTCGACGATGTCGGCCGCGCGGGCCGCGCTGTCCATCGCGGCCAGCCTGCTGCCGAGCGCCTGGGCGCGAGCCCGCAGACCGTCGTCGCGCCACGCGGACTCCAGCAGCGCCGAAGCGCCCACGGAGGGGCTCTTCGGGAAGTGCGCGGCCACGCCGGCCCGCAGACAGGCGCCGGTGAGCAGCGGCTGCTCGGAGCCGTTGGGCGAAAGCGCGAGGGGCCGGCCGTGCAGGAGCGCGGCCAGCACGGGCGCGGAGGTGCCGCTGCTCAGCACGAGGCCGGCGCGGTCGACGAGCGGTGCCATCCATCGCTTGCGGACCAGCAGGATGTCGGCACCCGCGGCGGGCTGGGGGTCGGTCGAGCGGCCCCGCTCGACCACGGCCTGGAACCGGCCGCCGGTGAACGCCTCGTTGAGCCGCGGCCACAGGCTCTTGCCCTCGAAAGAGCGGCCGAGATGGACGTAGACGACGGGCTTGCCGTTCCGCGACAGGTGATCCCCGATCGCCTCGACCTCCGCCGGGTCGGGCGTCGGTTCCCAGGACAGCGGCCCCACGTGCCGGACCCGCTCGGGCAGTTGCGCACCCGGATACTCCAGCTCCGGATCCCCGCGCAGCAGCAACACGTCGCCCAGCAGCGGTTCGTCCCCCCACCGGGAGGCACGCCCCGCCAGACCGGCCTGCTCTCGGAGGCCGGTGTGGATCTGCAGGCAGTCCTGGGTCCGGCTCTGCCGGGTCCGGCCCAGGTGCGGCTCGTCGTCGCCGCCGGCCCGGTAGTCCCACAGGTGCACCGAGAGCCCGACCACCACCACCGGGATGTCCAGTGTCTCGGCGGCGACCAGGGCGCCGTTGCAGAGTACGGAGGTGACCAGGAGGTCGGCCCCCGTTTCCCGGGCCGCGCGTACGGTCGCCCGGTACTGCGCCGCGCCGGTCGGCCCCCACCACGTGGCGGAGAACGCCCGGTGGCCGCCGAATTCCTCCGCGGCCGCGAACGGCAGTCCGGCATCGGTCGCGACGGCCTCCGCGGTGGACCGGCCCAGCACACTGACGTCATGGCCCCGGCGCCGTAGTTCCCGGCCGGCCGCGATCGCCGGGTAGAGGTAGCCGCCGTCACTGAGCGGGCAGAGAAGGATCTTCATGATGTGCCGCTCCCTCGGTGGCGGTGGCGGTGGAGATGGCGGTGGCGGTGGAGATGGCGGTTCCGGTTCCGGTTTCGGTGCCAGGGTGTGGCCGCGGGCCCCCGGCTCAGGGCAGGATCTGCCGAGAGCCGGGGGGCCCGCGCGGTGCTCAGGCTCGACTACGAGCTCAGAGCTCGTGGGAGTGGTTGACGACGCAACCGGCCTCGGCCTCTTCGTCCTCGCCGTGGGCGATGACCTCGATGTCCTCGTTCTCGGTCTCCGGGTTCGTGTTCTCGGGCATGTTCTTCTCCTTCGTTGACGGCGTCGTCTCGCCGGCTGAGAAGAAAGTTATGGACGCCCGGTACGGGAACGCCTGGCCGCCGGTTCGGCGCCGGTATACGCCGAGCACACGGACGCGGTACGCCCCCGAAGAGCCGCCGCACGCCCCGCCGCGCCCCGGCGTCCGGCCGCCTCGACCTGCGGATCAACCGATCACCAGGCGTTCGTGAACCGGAAGTCTGCCGCGCGCCTGCACGATCGGAGCCATCATCCGCGCGCGGCACGAGCGCGCGGCGCGAGCACGCAGGAGGAGACATGGAGCTGGCGGAGCTCATCGGCCTGCGGCCGGTGCCCTGCGGTGGCCTGCTGGTGGCGCTCACCCGCCGCTGCCCCATGAGCTGCGCACACTGCTCCACCAGCTCCTCCATGGCGGTCTCCGAGCAGCCCGACCCGGAACACCTGCTGCGCTTCATCGGATCGTTCGGCGCGGAGGACCGCCCCGAGGTGGTCATGCTGACCGGCGGCGAACCGCTGCTGCTGCCGGAACTGGCCGCTCGCCTGGCCGGTCTCGCCCGCGCCGCGGGCTCCCGCGTGGCGCTGCTCAGCGGAATGTTCTTCGCCCGTGACGGACGCGTCCCGGACCGGATCATGCGAGCGATCACGGCCCTCGACCACTTCTCGGCGAGCCTGGACGTCCACCACGAGCGCGAGGTCCCCCGGGCGGAGGTGTTGCGCGCCCTCCGGGCCGTGCTCGACGCCGGGATCCCCGCCAGCATCCACCTCACCGGTACCGGCCCCGACGACCCGTATCTGGCGGACGTCGTCGCGGACGTCCGCCGCGTCTTCGCCGGCCGCGTGCCCATGCTCGTCAACGAGGTCCGGCCGCTCGGCCGCGCCGCGGGCCTCGTCCGGGCGACACCGGCCGGACCGGACGGCTCCCTGGCCACCCCGTGCACCCTCGCGGCCTGGCCGGTGGTCGCCTTCGACGGGACCGTCGCCGCCTGCTGCAACCAGTGGACCGTGGACCGCCGCCCCGTCCCCCGGCACCTCCGGCTCGGACACATCGCCGACGACGACTGGCCGGCCGTACGCGAACGCTCCCTCGGCTCCCCGGTGCTGCGGATGCTGCGCGCCGTCGGCCCCCAGCGGCTGCACGCCCGCTACGAGACCTCGCCCGCCCCGGCCGGCTACTGCCAGAGCTGTCACGCGCTCGCCGACCGCCCCGACGTCCTCGCGGGCGCGGACCGCGACGCCGGCGGCCGGGTCGGCGAACTCCTCGACCGGCTCAGCGCGGAGCAGCAGCTCGCCGCCGGACCCGCCGCCCTGGTCAGTCGCCTGGGCTGCGCCCGCTACGCGCACCTGGTCGAGTCGCTTCCCGCAGAGGAGAGGAGCCGCCGATGACCGCCACCGCATCCCTCGCGCTCAGGACGAAGCTCGCGCCCACCACCACCGTCCTGAGGGCCGCGACCGCGGTCCTCTGGCGACCGGACGGACTACGGCAGCGCTACCCCCGCTACCTGGCAGCCATGCATGCGCTCGTACGGGCCTCGGTGCCCTTGCTGGAGCGGGCCGCCGAGCGCTGCGCCGACCTGGACGGCCCGGCCGCGCGGACCCTCGCGGCGTACTACACCCGCCACGCCGAGGAAGAGCGCGACCACGACACCTGGCTGCTCGAAGACCTCGCCGCCGCCGGTGCCGGGCCGGCCGCCGTGCCGCCCCCCGTCGTCGTCGAACTCGCCGGGGCGCAGTACTACCGGATCGAGCACGAACACCCCGTCACGCTGCTCGGGTACATCGCGGTCCTGGAGGGCAACGCCCCCGGGCCCCGGCTCGCCGACCGCCTCACCGAGGCCACCGGGCTCCCTGACGGCGCGTTCCGCACCCTCAGGGAACACGCCGAGCTCGACGGCGGCCACCTCGACGACCTTCACCGGGTGCTCGACGAACTCGCGCCGCCCCCGGCCCAGCAGACCGCCGTCTCCGTCAGCGCGCTGCACACGGCGAACCTGCTCACCCGGCTCTTCCTCTCCCTCGCCGCCGACCCCGGAGGACACCCGTGACCGAGGACACCATGCCGTATGACGAGGCCTCGTCCGGTGATTTCCCGTCCGAGCCCACCCTGGAGGCGCTGACCGCCGCGGGGTTCGACCTCGACGCCCTCAGCGAGGAGCAGTACGAGGTCCTGCGCGCGCTGGCCCCGGAGGAACTGGCCCTGCTCGTCGACATCAGGGGGCGGCTCGACGCGGCGGCTCCCGAGGTGCAGGCCCACGCCGACGTGGCGGGCGGCGCCCTCTTCTGACCCAGGCCGCCCCGCCGTCCAGCGTCCACCGGAGGAACCCATGCCGTGCACCTCGTGCCGGAGCGCACTGCCGCCCGACGCCCGGTTCTGCCCCTACTGCGGCAGCCCGTGCGCGCACGGGCCGGTCACGGCCAAGCCGACCGGCCGCAAGGTGGTGACCGTCCTCTTCTGCGACCTGGTGGGTTCCACGGCGCTCTCCGGAGCACTGGACGCGGAGACCCTGCGCTCGGTGACGCTCCGCTGGTTCGACCTGATGAGGCTGCGGATCGAGGAACAGGGCGGCACCGTGGAGAAGTTCATCGGGGACGCCGTGATGGCCGTCTTCGGCATGCCGGTCGTTCGGGAGGACGACGCCCGCCGGGCGGTCGCCGCCGCCCTCGCCATGCGCGAGGCGCTCGCCGGGTTCAATGTCCGGCTGGAGCAGGGCGTCGGCGTACGGCTGGAGATGCGCATCGGGCTCAACACCGGTCAGGTGGTGACGGGTTCGGCAACCCTGCGGCAGGCGATGGTCTCCGGCGAAGTGGTCAACGTCGCCGCGCGTCTGGAGCAGAACGCCGCCGCCGGGGAGATCCTCATCGGGCCGGACACCGTGGCGGCCGCCGGGCCGGGCGTCCGCACGACGGAGGCCGGCCCGCTGCTGCTCAAGGGCAAGAGCGACCGGGTCACCGCTCACCGCCTGCTCGGCCTGGACGAGGGGGAGGGCCCGGAGGCGCTGCGCCGCTTCGACCTCGCATTCGTCGGCCGGACCCGCGAACTCGCCCTGATCGACCAGGCGTTGGACCGTGTGACCCGGACTCGCCGGGCCGATCGCATGGTGGTCGGCGGGGAGGCGGGCCAGGGCAAGACCAGACTGGTGCGAGAGTGGCTCCACAGGGCCACGGCCACGGCCACGGCCGGCGGTCCACGGCACGGCGTCGGGCGCTGCCGGGCCCGTGGCGAACAGCCCAGCCTCGGACCGCTCGCCGACGCCGTGGCCGACCTGCTGAGGACCGGCGGCACGGCCACAGCCTCGCCCGAACTGGACCTGCTCCACCAGGGCCTGCTCCTCAACGGGACGCCCAACCCCTCGCCGGCGGACACCTGCGCCGCGCTCGCCAAGGTCCTCGCCGGGCTCGCCGAAGCCGAGCCCGTGGTACTGGTGATCGACGACTGTCACTGGGCCGCGCAGCCGCTCTTCGACGCCCTCGACCGGCTGCTGCGGGCACTCAACGGCGCGGCCGTGCTGATCATTCTGCTCACCCGCCCCCCACTGTTCGACGTACGGCCCGAGCTGGCCCTGGACACCGTGCCGCTCGGCGGGCTCTCCGACGCCGAGGCGCAGCTCCTCGCGGCCGAGCTGACCGGGGGCACGGCGCACGGCGAGCCGCTCGGCCCCGAGGTCCTGGCACGGGTGGGCGGAAACCCGCTGCACCTGGAGCAGTTGCTGGTCGCGGGTCACCCGGTCGACGCGGACAGCGTCCCGCTCCCGCTCCAGGCCCTGATCGGCGCCCGGATCGACGCGCTCGACCCGCCCGAGCACCGGGCCCTGGGCCTGGCGTCCGTCCTGGGCGGCGAGTTCACCGCCGGCGAACTGACGGCGCTCGCCGGACAACCCGCGCCGGCGTGGACCGGGTCCGAGCTCCGACCCCTGCTGCACCGGCTGGTCCGGCACCGCCTGATCAGGCCGGACGGCGGGGCGTTCCGCTTCGCCGGAGGGCTGATCCAGGAGGTCGTCTACGCCAGCCAGTCCAAGCAGGACCGCGCCGACCAGCACGAACGGGCGGCCCGACTGGACTCGGTCCGTCAGCGGGGCAGCGCGGCGGTCGGGGGCCATCTGGAACAGGCGTACCGCTACCGGGTCGAGCTGGGCGCCCAGGACGCGCACACCGACGGGCTGCGCCGTCGCGCCGCCGACGCGCTCGCCGAGGCCGGGCGGCTGGCGCTGGCCCACGCCGACCCCGTCTGGGCAGCCGACGTACTGTCCAGGGCCACCGCCCGGTACGCGGCCGGCGAGCCGGGAAGTACGGCGACACGCCGTCGGCTCGGCCAGACGCTGCTGGACCTGGGGCGCGGCACGGAAGGCAGAGCACTGCTCGAAGAGGTGCTGGCCGAGGCCCTGGCCGGCGGCGGGGAGGCGGTGGAGACCGCGCACGCCCGCCTCGCCCTGGCCTCGGTCGGCCGGTCCGCGGGACCGGACGAGTCACCGGCAGCAGCCGCCGGCGCCACCCTGCCGGTCTTCGCGGCGGCCGGTGACGACCTCGGCCAGGCCAGGGCCAGCCTGCGGCTCGCCCAGCACGCCCAGGAACAGGGCCGGCACCGGGCGGCGGAGCGTCTGCTCGGCCGCGCGCTGGACCACGCGGTACGCGCCGACGCCGAGCCGGAGCGGGCCGCAGCCCTCGGCGCGATGGGGGTCTCGCTCTGGCGCGGCCCCCAACCGGTCGCGGACGCGGTGGCCCGTTGCCGCGAGCTCCTCGCCGACCAGGGGGCCGGCCGCCGGGCCGTCCGGCTGACGCTCAACTGCCCGCTGGCGGTGGTGCTGGCCCTCCACGACGACCGGGACGGGGCCCTGGCCTGCCTCGCGGAGGCGGAGCACCTCGCGAAGAGGCTCGGCTACGCCGAGGCCGGCGCCTTCCTGCCGATCTTCACCGCGACCGTGGACGACCTGACCGGGCGCCGGGAGGAGGCGCTCCGGAACCTGGAGCGGGCCGCCGCCGCCGCGCGGGACCTGGGCGCCACGGCGTTGCTGCGCAGTGCCCTGCTGGACACCGCCCGCATCCGGCTGGACCTCGGCGACTGGCGTGCCGCCCGCGGCACCCTCGCCGAACTGGACGGGGAGCGGGCGGAACCGGCCCGACCGCGAGCCGAGTCGGCGGACCTCGACGGCCTGCGCGCCCGGATCGCCGCCGCGCGAGGACAGTCCGCCATCGCCACCCGACTGGCCGCCAGGGCGCTCGCCACCGCCGCCCGCACCGACTCGCCCATCGTCCAGGGCATCGCCGCCCTCGACCTCGCCCGTACCGCCCTCGCGCTGGGGCGCCCGGCCGACGCGGCCGTGGCGGCGACGCGCGCCCGCCGGAGCTTCGCGGTGAAGGGCCATCTCCCCGCCGTACGCCACGCCGAAGCCGTGGTCTCCCGCTGCCACGGCCGCCCGCCCGGGCACGGCCCCGCCGTCGGACGCGTCACCGGAGCCGGAAAGGGAGCACCACGATGACCACCGCGCAGCAACCGGCGCCCGCACTCATGTGGGGCCTGCGAGGGCGGGGCCCCGCGGACGTACCCGTGGAGGCCGACGCCCCGCCGGACCCGCCCGAGCAGGGTCTCCTCGGAGGTACCGGGCGCGGCGTACGCGTCTGCGTGGTCGATTCGGGTGTCGAACGGGACCACCCCATGGTCGGCCCGGTCGCCCGGTCATGGCGGGTCTTCAAGGATGGTGAAGGGGTCCACGTCGAGGAGACGGAGGAGGGGGACTCCTGCGGTCACGGCACCGCCTGCGCCGGGATCATCCGGCGCACCGCACCGGACTGCGAGCTGTCCAGCATCCGGGTGCTCGGCGACCGGTTCTCCGGCAGCGGGGACGTCCTGCTCGAAGGAATCCGGTGGGCCGTGCGCCAGCGGTTCGACGTGGTGAACCTGAGCCTGTCCACCACCCACGACCGCTTCGTGGACGAGCTGCGCCGACTCGCCGACGAGGCGTACTTCCAGCAGACCGTGATCGTCGCCTCCGCGCACAACACGCACGTGGAGAGCTTTCCCTGGCGCTTCTCCTCGGTGATCTCGGTCGGCAGCCACCAGGAGGACGATCCGGATCTCCACCTCTACAACCCCGACCCCCCGGTGGAGTTCTTCGCCCCCGGCCAGAAAGTCCAGGTGGCGTGGCTCGGTGGCACGTCGATCCGTACCTCCGGCAACAGCTTCGCCACCCCGTTCATCGCGGGGCTCTGCGCGCGGATCCTGTCGAGCAGCCCCCGGCTGACGCCGTTCCAGCTGAAGAACGCCCTGTACCTGTCCGCAGCCAACGTCCGTGTCCACGGACGCCGGTAACGACCGGCGCCGGAAGGGAAGCCCCATGGCTCAGACGATCGCCCCTGCCGTGTCCGCAGCATCCAGGCCGGATCCGGCTGTGGCGGAGCTCTTGCAGTCGGTGGTGGACACCGCGCGCGCCATCTTCGGCGCGCAGGCGAGCTCCATCATGCTCCTCGACGCCGCGGCGGACGAGCTCATCTTCGAGGCCGTCTCCGGCCAGGGACAAGAGTTCCTGGTGGGCCGCCGGTTCCCGGCGGGCCGGGGCATCGCCGGGTGGGTCGCGGCCTCGGGGGAGCCGATGGTGGTCGACGACCTGCACGAGAGCGCTTCCTTCGACAGGGACATCGCCGAGTCCACCGGCTACGTCCCGAACGCGCTGATGGCCGCCCCTCTCATCCGCAGGGACCGGGTCCTCGGCGTCCTGGAGGTGCTCGACCCGTCCCCACAGGCCCGGTCCGGCCTGCCGGAGCTCGACCTGCTGGGCCTCTTCGCCCGTCAGGCCGCCGTCGCCCTGCACGTCCTCACCACCTACGCGCCCCGGCCCGCCCCGTACGCCCCCGACGACCCTTCGCGCACCGAACTCCTGCGCCTGCTCTCGGAAGCCCGCCGCTTCCTCGGAGAGTGAGCCGTGCTCTCGGAATGCGGGACATTCCCGATTCGGCCGGTGGAGGGCCGTTTCCCGCCGGTTGGGGAGGATCCGGGGCCTGAACGCGCGGGCGCGGGTGTGGCGTACCGGTCGAAGGGGCGGCCCCCCAGCCGCCGGTGATCGTCAAGTCGGCCCAGGGGCCGACCAGTTCGGTGATCGCACCGCGCAGCGCGGCCAACGAGCCGGCGCGCGCGGCGTCCACCGTGTAGTCGGCGCCGCCGAGGCCGACCGGGTCGCGACCCGGCCCGCCGCTCCGTTGCCGGGCATGCCGGGAAGCGAGTCCTCGGTCCACTCCGGTGAACGTTCCAGGTAGCGGCGCATGACCTCGTCGGCCTGTCGGCCGGAAACTCCGGCGTCCCGCCCAGATCCTCGACCAGTTCGTCGCGCCGCTCTGCCTGTGGGCGATCTTCCGCATCGACCCGCCGGCCTCCGGCTACCCGGAACTCCTCGTGAACCGACTCCTCGGCAGCGCGGCCACGCACTCATGAGAGCGCGTTGACGACTCCGAACGGGATGTGAACGCTGGGGGTGGCGGCCGCGGTGCCGTTCAGGTGGGAGACCTGGTCGTCGAAGAACATGTGCGGATCCAGGACGCTCATGACGGCAGCCTTGTCGATGCCGCCGAGGAAGAAGGCGTCATCGACCCGTAGTCCCCACCGCTTGAGGCTCAGCACGGCACGTTCATGCGCGGGGGCGTCCCGAGCGGTGACCAGGGACACCCGGAGGCGGGGCTGATGTCCGGGATTCTTGCGGCGCTCGTCCTCCTCGCGGCGCTGGATGCGGTTGATGCCGGCGAGGAACGCGCTCAGCGGTCCCGGGTCGTGAGGCGTGGTCGCGTTGCGGACCTCGTGCGCACGGAACTCGTCGAGGCCGGCGCCCTGGAAGATCCGCTCGGAGGCGTCCCCCGCCAGCACCCCGTCGAAGTCGAAGGCGATGCGAAGTTCGGGGTCGGTCTCGTCATCGACCCGTGCGGTCTCGAGCACGTGCCCCGCCGGCAATCCGGCCGCCACCGCCTCACGAACGTCAGCCCCGTTGGCCGACAGGAACAGCGACATGTTCAGCGCCGGCATGAACCGGTGTGGTGAACGACCCTGCCGAAAGACGGCTCGGCTGATGGGCAGACCGTGCGCCTTGATCGAACGCATGACGCGGAGCCCGGTGTCCGGGTCGTTCCGCGACAGGATGATGACCTCGACCAGCGGATCGGACGGATCCGCGAGGTCGTTCAACGACAGCAGGCGCCGTACGAAGGGGAAGGCCACCCCCTTGGCCAGGACATCGTCCACGTGCGCCTCTTGGTGGGAGCGGTACGCGTCCTCTCCCCGCTCGCGAAACACCGCGTCGCAGTCGGTGAGGTCGAACAGGGCGCTGGAGGCGATCCCCATCACCAGGCGACCGGACAGGTCGTACTTCATGTCGCCCCCAGCCGGCCCGCGCGCAGTGTTGGGATGGTTATCACCCCGAGGCGCCTCCGAAAACATCTGCGGCGCCTGAGGGTGGGGATGTGGTGGCCCTCGCACGTCAGGGCTGCCGGGTCGGTCGGCGGGCTCAGTCGTCCGCCGGATGGACCACCTCGACGCCCTGGTCGCGCAGCGCTTCGACCGCGGGGGAGTCCGCGGGGGCGTCCGTGACGACGACGGCGATCTCCTCCATGGAACAGACACGGCCCAGCGTCGTCGAGGTTGTAGGCGGTGGCGCCCTGGACGGGGGCGGCCCCGCAGCAGCCCTTGAAGGCCTGCACCAGCGCGTGGCCGTGGAAGGACAACTCCTCGGGGCGCACCTGCCCGCCGGGCAGGACCAGTTGGATGCCGGGGTGCGCGGACAGGGCGAAGGCCGCGTGCGGTGAGAGGGGTGCGACGGTGAACTGGCGGTCCGAACAGGGGCTTCGCGACGGCTACGGCGGTCGTGCCCGTGTCCAGCGCGACGGTCTCGCCGTCGGTGAGCAGTTCGACCACGGCGCGCGCGAGCCGTTCCTTCGCCTGCGATCCGGACATGGCCCGGATCGCGTAGGGGGCTCGACGCACCAGGCAGGCTGCTCACGGCGCCGCCGCGCACCCGGCGCAGTGCTCCCCGGGACTCCAGTACCTCCAGGTCCCGGCGGATGGTCATCTCGGACGCCCCGGTGGCCTCGGCCGGCTCGGCCGGTGATCGGCGCCCTCCAGGCGCTCTACGCTCAGGCGATCCCGGCCCTGCGGGACGAGTA
Organism: Streptomyces sp. NPDC029164; assembly: GCF_055563995.1. NCBI lineage: Bacteria > Bacillati > Actinomycetota > Actinomycetes > Kitasatosporales > Streptomycetaceae > Streptomyces > Streptomyces sp. NPDC029164. Next base: position 178,469 of record NZ_JBVHWW010000012.1, read on the forward strand.
CGGCATCAGCCCGGCCGTGGCCGTGCTGAGCCTGTGGCTGCGCCGCAACGCCCCCGAGTCCGACGGTCCGCATCGCACTGCGCTTCGACGGTCCCGCCGATCCGGATACCCCGTACACGTACCACTGTCACCTGCTGTACCACGAGGACAAGGGCGTGATGGGCCAGTTCGTCGTGGTCGACCCGGGGCAGCCGGCGGCCGCCCCGAAGCTCCCGACCGCACCCGGCTCACATCGGCACCAGGGCAGGGCGCCGGGCCCGGCGAGGAGGCCGGGGCCGGGGCCCGCGGCCTCCCGGAGCGTTCAGCCGACCGGGGAGGGGCTGCGGGGGTCGGCCGGGCGGGGCACGAAGACCGGGGAGTCCGACTGGTAGAAGAGGTCGATGTCGGCCTCCTCGCCGCCGACGATCAGGGTGTCCCAGGCGCCGCTCTCGCGCAGGGTGCGGAGGGTGGCCGGGGCGATCGAGACGAGGTGGGAGCGGAGTTCCGCGTCGCCGGGCAGGCCGGGCATGCGGGGCGCCAGCCGTTCGCGGATTCCCGTCATCCGGTCCAGCAGTGCGTCCAGGTCACTCCCGTCCGCGGCACCGGATCCGGCGGCACCGGATCCGGCGGCACCGGCACTGGATCCGGCACCGGCAGCCGCACCCCCGCCGGCCTCCGCGCTGCCCGCGATGATGTCCTTGATGGCGCGGGTGACGCCCTGTTCGTCGGTGGTCACCATGGCGTTCCAGGCCCGGCTCTTGTGCCGGTACTGGAGCATGGACATCGCCGCCTCGTGCCGGATGAAGTCGGCGTCCCGCAGCGGCTTGCCCTGCCAGGCGCGGCTGAGCGAGCGGGCCAGCGAAGTGGCCGAGGCCAGACCGCTGTTGAGGCCGCGCCCCGGCCAGAAGTGGATGGCGTTGGCCGCGTCGCCCAGCAGGAAGCCGTAAGTGCCGGGGGTGGTCGTGGTCGGCCGGTGCAGCTGTGCCGTGAACCGCGGGCGCTGCACCATGTCCAGCCGGAACGAGGTGATCGCGGACAGGTCCTCCTCGGCCACCCCGAACAGGCGCAGGCCCTGCCGGATCTCCTTCCAGAGCGGGGAACCGCGCAGCAGGGCGGGCAGGAAGAGGGTGCCGTGGGTGGGGCAGCGGAACTCGTTGTCCTCCTCCTGCCGGCTCATCAGGCAGGGGCGGGCGGCGATGCACTCCTCGAAGACGTGGCGTACCGGATCGATGCCGATGACGCTCTTGGTCTCCTCCCGGGTGAGCCGCATGTTCAGGAAGCCCTCGCCGCGCAGCGAGTTGAGCAGGAACCGGTTCTGCGACACGGTGAGCAGCACGCTCATCGGGTCCGGCAGCTTCGACTTGACGCGCAGCCCCAGCACGACGTCCTGGAGGTGCTCGCCGTCGAGGGAGTAGATCGAGGCGTCGGCGGCGCCGAAGCGGTCGGCGTAGTACTCCCGGGTGCGGGAGCGGCCGCCCTCGGCGACGACCAGGATGTGTTCCTGGGTGATCCGGTTCTGCTCCTCCGCCACGTCGAAACGCTTGGGGACGAGGCGGATCGAGGGCTTCCGGTTGGCCAGGTCCAGCAGCCGGTCCTCGATGTGGGCGATCCGGATGTTGCGGGGCGGGCGGCCGTCGACCGAGTCGGGGCCGACGGGCCACATCTCGGAGTAGGCGCCGTCGTCGTCGAAGAGGGCGGCGAGCACCTCCTCGGGCAGGGCGAGGTACTGCCGGCTCTGGACGGTCACCACTTGCTGACGGCGGAAGTTCCCCTGGGTCTCGTCCTTCCAGACGACCGAGGAGCCCTTCCTGGTCCAGCGCCCGTCGTAGAGGGTGATGGCGGTCCGCCCGGGCAGCAACTCGTCGAGCGCCAGGGCGAAGGCGAGGCCCACCGGGCCGCCGCCGGTGATGGTGACCCGCAGGGTTCCGGGGTCCGCGGCGCTCGGCCGGGGCACATCCAGGAGGGAGAGGTCCATGACCGTCTCCATGGCGTCCTGGGCCTCGTAGAGGAACGTTTCATCGCCGATCCGGATGCGGTCGTTCGGACGGAGCACATGCCGCGTGACGCGCTGGTCGTTGACGAACGTGCCGTTCCGGCTGTCCCTGTCGTAGAGGACGTAACCGGCGTCCTCGGTGAGGATCTCGGCGTGCAGCCGGGAGGAACTGGGGCTGACGATCACGACGGTGTTGTCGCTCTTGCGCCCGAAGCTGACGGGCTCGCCGTCCAGGACCACGCTCTGGCCGGTAAAGGGACCCGTGCTTCCAACGATGACCGAAGCCACTCCACACTCCTTGAGAAAGACGCCTGCTGACTCCTCGTACGACAGCAACACGCGTGCGCGAAGGTGTTCGGTTCAACCAAATTCAAAAATATTCGGCCACTTCGTGAACCGGAAGTCGCGGTTCGTACGTGATGTTTGCGTCGGTAGGCGATCAGAGGAGAACCGCCCCCATGCACAACGAGGAATCCGAGACCGTGACGGAGAGCACGCTCGCGGCCACCACGGCAGTCACGGCCACGACCGCGGCCGCTGGTATGACCGCGGGCACGATGGCGACCGCGGGCACGATGGCGCCCGAGGCCGCCCCTGCCGCCCCGGGCGGGGAACGGCTGATCGCCGGCCGCTACCGGCTGCTGTCCCGTCTCGGCGAGGGCGGTATGGGCACGGTCTGGCGGGCCCGCGACGAGACCCTGCACCGCGAGGTCGCCGTCAAGGAGGTCCGCGCCCCGGCCCATCTGCGGGCCGGCGACATCGCGCGGATGTACAGCAGGCTGGAACGGGAGGCGTGGGCGGCGGCCCGGATACCCGACCGCAATGTGGTGACGGTCCACGACGTGGCCATGGAGGACGACCGGCCCTGGATCATCATGGAACTGATCCGCGGGCAGTCGCTGGCCGATCTGCTGCGCGCCGAGGGACCGCTCACACCCCGGCACGCCGCGCACATCGGCGCGGAGGTGCTGAGCGCGCTGCGCGCCGCGCACGCCGTCGGGGTGGAGCACCGCGATGTGAAGCCGGCGAACGTGCTGCTCGCCGAGGACGGGCGGGTGGTGCTCAGCGACTTCGGCATCGCGATGGTCGAGGGCAGCACCGCACTGACCCTGACCGGCGAGGTGGTGGGCTCCCCCGAGTACCTGCCGCCGGAGCGGGCGCTGGGCCGCCCCTCGGGCCCCGAGTCGGACCTGTGGTCCCTCGGGGTGATGCTGTACGCGGCCGTGGAGGGGATCTCGCCGTTCCGGCAGGACAGCGCGCTGAGCACCCTGCGGGCCGTCGTGGACGAGGAACCGCCGGTGCCGACGCGGGCCGGCCCGCTCGCCCCGGTCATCGCCGGGCTGCTCCGCAAGGAGCCGGCCGAGCGGACCCCCGCCGGCGACGCCGCCGCGGCCCTGCGGGGCATCGCCCACGAACCGGACGCCACCACGACCGCCGCCCGCGTCCTGCCGGCTCCGGAGGCTTCCGCGACTTCCGCGACTTCCGCGACTTCCGCGACTTCCGCGACTTCCGCGACTTCCGCGGCTCCCGCGGAACCCGCCACGGCAGCCGCTCCGGTCCCGGCGGAGGTGCCGGACGCCACCACCACGGCAGAGCCCGCGGTGGCGCCGACGCACGCGTCAGCGGCGTACGCGTCCCCCGCGCACCCGGCAGCCGCAGAGCCCGCCGCCCCGCCCCGCAAGCGCCGTACGGTGGCCTTCGTCGCGGCCGGCGCGGCCGCCTGCGTCCTGATCGCCGCCGGGGTGGCCTACGCCCTCAGCGGCAACGACGAGGACGCCACTCCTGCTGCGGGCGGCGTACGGATGTCGGTGGCGGGCGCGAACACCACCTACACCGGCAGGTGCCCGACCCCCGAGAGCCAGGCCCCGGCGTTCACCGCGACCTTCACGGCCTCCGAGCCCACCCTGATCTCCTACCGCTGGGTATCCGGCGACGGCTCGGTGGTGGATCCGCACTGGCGCACCATGTCCATCGGGGGCAAGGCCAACCCCACCGGGCTCGACACCGTGCGGCTGACGACCTACGCGAAGTCCGGCACCCTGACCACCGGAATGGCCGTGGAACTCCAGAGCCCCACCCGCACCACCTCCAACCCGGTCCCCTTCTCGATCACCTGCACCGGCTGATCGCGGCCCGATCTCACCCGGCCGCCTCGACGGCGGCACACGAGCGGCACAGGGCGCTCGTCGGCGCCGGCGGGGGCGCCGAGCTGTCAAGCCCCGGGATTCCGTGCCGTGCCCCCGGCTCCGAGTCGGGGCCCCGCAGCGGCTCCCGCTCGACAGGGCGCTGCTCGCCGATGCCCGGGAGGCCTCGCCCCACCCGGACGGCGTCGGGTGGCGCTGGAGTCGGGTCCTGTACCGGCTGGAGCGCGAGCACGGGACGGCGAGACGATGCTGGACGAGCGCCTGCTCGCCGCCGCGATCAAGGCCCGCCGTGCGATCGTCTCCGACGCCGCTTGCTGATGCTTGACCTTGCCGCAGCGTCACGGTTTCTACTGAGTGGCATCCGGCCCGAGGCGATCACAGAGCTCACGGGCGGTCCCCTGGAGAGGACAGCGAGATGACCACCACTGCCGAGAAGAACACGGCTCTGCTGCGTACGGCATTCCGGGCCGTGGAGAGCGGCGACCTCGACGCAGCCGAGGGGATGCTGACGGAGGACTTCATCGCCAACCTCCCCGGCAGCCCCGAACCCCTGCGCGGCCGCGAAGTCTGGCGCATGGGCGCCCAGGCCATGCTGGGGGCCTTCCCCGACCTGAAGATCGAAGTCCAGGACATCTTCGGCGTCGACGACAAGGTCACGGTGCTGCTCCGGTTCCAGGGAACCCAGTTGGGCGCGTTCCAGCACCTCGCGGCGACGGGCCGGCAGGTGAGCTTCCGGAGCATCGAGGTCTACCGCATGGAAGGCGACAAGATCGCCGAGGAGTGGGTCGCCCCGGACATCATCGGCCTCATGCAGCAGATCTCACCCACCCCTGCCGGCGCCTGAGCCCGCCAGGTCCACCCGACCCGCGCTGCTGGGCGCTGCTCTGAGTCCGTACGGCGCGTGCTGTGCGGCTGTGGCTGTGGCTGGGGCTGCGGCTGTGGAGCGGGCGGGAGCGCCCGATGGGCCATCCGGATGACGGCGGTGCGGGGAGGCTGCCAGACGTGCCGGATTTCGAACAGCCGGGCGTAGACCGGGGCTCCCTCGCGGACGCAGCCGAGCAGGCCCGGCGCGGATCGAGTGAGATCCGGGGCGCCGCGACGAGGGTGTGGGCGACGAGGGTGTGGGCGTAGAGCACGCGGCAGAGGACGACGTTCATGAAGAACCGCTCGCTCTCGTTCCCGGCCTCCGCGAGGGCGCGGTTCCCGAGGTAGGCGGCGACGACGCTCCCGTTGTGCGCCCGGTACCCGGCCCGGGCGGTGGGGTGCTCGGCGAAGGACAGCCACTGGCCGTCGTCGTCTAAACTTCAAGGCGGTTGCGGGGGCGGTGACTCGTCGCCGTGCGTGGCAACTGCGGAACGGTCGGTCCGGCCGGTCGCGGAGGGGGGCCCGGACCAGGGCCTCGGTCCGGGACAGGGACCACATGGCGTCGATCATGAAGATCTTTGGGAATCCAATGACCGCTGGCACATGTCTCAGTGGTGTGGGGTGTCCAGCCCACCCGCCCGCGATCAGAAGAAACCCAGGGAGAAGTGAGGTATGTCAGTGATCTGCGTCGGAGGCATGATCGGGATCGGCAAGACGAGCGTCGCCGAACTGCTCGCCAAGGAGCTGGGCAGCGAAGTCTTCTACGAGAGCGTGGCAGACAACCCGATCCTTCCGCTCTTCTACACGGCGAGCCCCGAGGAGATCCAGGCGAAGCGCTACCCCTTCCTGCTCCAGCTCTACTTCCTGCAGACACGGTTCGCCTCGATCAAGGAGGCGTACAAGCAGGGCGACAACGTCCTCGACCGGTCGATCTACGAGGACTGGTACTTCGCCAAGGTCAACCACGACCTGGGCCGGATCAGCTCCCTCGAAATGCAGGTGTACGACGGGCTGCTCAACGAGATGATGCGCGAGATCGACGGCCTGCCCTACCGCAAGGCACCCGATCTTATGGTCTACCTCAAGGCGGACTTCGAGACGGTGCTGTACCGCATCGGGCTGCGGGGCCGCGATTTCGAGCAGGACGAGAGCCTCGTCGAGTACTACCGGACGCTGTGGTCCGGCTACGACGACTGGGTGCACAAGCACTACTCGGCCAGCGAGGTCCTCATCATCGACATGAACCACACCGACGTGGTGAACAACGCCGAGGACGCGGCCCGCGTGGTGCAGGAGGTCAAGGACGCCCTGGCGGCGGCCAGGCTCCGGGCCTGAAGCCCGCCGGGCCGGTCGCCGCGACGAGCAGGAGTCGGCTGCAGGCGTGCAGCCGAACGGTCCGGCCCGCAAGGCGCGTTGCGGCGAACCGGGTCCGCGGGGCTGCGGCCGCGACCCGTTGCGGGGGGCGCCGGCAGTTCCGGGGTGACCTGCGGGATGGCCATGCCGATCAGCAGCCCTGTGGGCGGCGCCGGCCGAGCCGTCGCCTGAAACCTTACGAAACGCGGACACCGCATCGCGTGGCGGCAGGCCGGCGTCCGCACGGGCGGGCTCGATGTCACTCTTGAGCCATGGCATCCAGCATCGAAACCGGCCGCGGCCCCGTCTCCGGCGACGTCACGGGCCGCGTCCTGGTCGTGGACGACGACCCGACCGTCTCGGAGGTCGTCGCCGGCTATCTGGAGCGGGCCGGGTTCACCGTGCACCGGGCGGCCGACGGCCCGGCCGCGCTGGAGATCGCCGCCCGGCACCGGCCCGACCTCGTCGTCCTGGACCTGATGCTGCCCGGCATGGACGGCCTGGAGGTCTGCCGTCGGCTGCGCGCGCACGCGAACGGGCTGCGCTCCGTAGCCGTCGTCATGCTCACCGCGCGCGGCGACGAGGACGACCGGATCCTGGGCCTCGAAGTCGGCGCGGACGACTACGTGACCAAACCCTTCAGCCCGCGCGAGCTGGTCCTGCGCGTGCGGTCGGTCCTGCGCAGGGCGTCCTCGGCCGTCCCGGCCGGCGAGCCTTTGCTCGGGGCGGCCGGCCTCACCGTGGACCCTGCGGCCCGTCGGGCGACTCGGGACGGGGCGGAACTGGCCCTCACCCTCCGGGAGTTCGACCTCCTCGCCTATTTCCTGCGGCACTCCGGGCAGGTCTGTGACCGGGAGCGGCTGATGCGCGAGGTCTGGGGCTGGGACTTCGGCGACCTCTCCACCGTGACCGTGCACGTCCGCAGGCTCCGCAGCAAGATCGAGAAGGATCCGGCCGATCCGCAACTGATCCGGACGGTGTGGGGCGCCGGATACCGTTTCGAGGCGGCCCCCTACCCGTCCGCACACGTGGAATCCACGGCCGCTGCCGCAGCCGCAGCCCGGGTGGCGGAGGGCGGGCATGCGTGACGTGCTGCTGATCGCCCTGTACGCCTTCCTCGGCGCGGCCGGCGCCGGGCTGCTCGGCGCCGTCGCACTGCGGATCCTGCGGCGGCGCAGCGTCGCCGTGTCCCTCGCGGTCGTCGCGGCGGTCGCCGTGTCCGCGATGCTGGCGGGGACGCTCGCGGTGGCCTGGGCGATGTTCCTGTCCTCCCACGACCTCGCCGTGGTGACCACGGTCGTCGCGATGGCCGCCGCCGTGTCGCTGGGCACGGCCCTGCTGCTGGGCCGGCAGGTCGTGCTGCGCAGCCGGGAACTCGTCGGAGCGGCACGCGACTTCGGGGAGGAGGGCACCTTCTCGGCTCCCGCTGTGCCTGCCCCCGCCGAACTCGCCGCGCTGAGCCGCGAACTGGCCCTCACCAGCGAACGCCTCGCCGCCTCCCGTGAACGCGAGCGGGCCCTGGAGACGTCACGGCGCGAGCTCGTGGCGTGGATCTCGCACGATCTGCGGACCCCGCTGGCCGGCCTCCGCGCGATGTCGGAGGCGCTCGAGGACGACATGGTGGCCGATCCGGCCCGCTACCACCAGCAGATGCGCGCCGAGGTGGAGCGCCTCAACTCCATGGTCACCGACCTGTTCGAGCTGTCCCGCATCCATGCCGGGGCCCTCTCCCTCAGCCCTACCCGCATGTCCCTCTACGACCTGGTCGGCGACGCGCTCGCGGGCGCCGACGCCCTTGCCCGTGAGCACGGGGTGCGGCTGGCCGGCGGGAGCGTCGCCCCGCTACCGGTGGAGGTCGACGGGAAGGAGATGACGCGGGTGCTGTCCAACCTGCTGGTCAACGCCATCCGCCACACCCCGGCCGACGGGACGGTGGCGATCGCCGCGGAACGCCGCGCGGACGCGGTCGTCCTGTCCGTCACCGATGCCTGCGGCGGGATCCCGGAGGAGGATCTTCCGCGTGTCTTCGACACGGGCTGGCGGGGGTCACAGGCGCGCACGCCTCCCTCGGGCGCGGGTCTGGGGCTGGCGATCGTCCGGGGCATCGTCGAGGCCCACTCCGGCCACGCCGACGTTCACAACGTGCCCGGCGGATGCCGCTTCGAACTGACCCTCCCGGCCCCCGGGTAGGCCGGATCGGCCCCGTTCACCGGGTACGGACCGGAGGCGACTCGCACGTACTCAGCCGACGGTGCCCGCCGACGCGCGCTGCCCGGCCCGGGCGAACTCGGTCATCCCCTCGACGAAGCCCACCTCCGGACGCCAACCCAGATCCTCACGCAGCCGGGTGGAGTCGGCGGTGATGTGCCGTACGTCGCCGAGCCGGAACTCCCCTGTCACCACGGGGGCCGGTCCGCCGTGCGCGGAGGCCAGCTCGGTGGCCATCTCCCCGACGGTGTGCGGTTCCCCGCTGCCGGTGTTGTACGCGGTCAGCGCGCCGGCCGGCGTGTTGCCGACCGCCTCCAGCGCCACCGCGTTGGCCGAGGCCACGTCCGCGACGTGCACGAAGTCCCGGCGCTGCGCGCCGTCTTCGAAGACGCGCGGTGCCTCGCCCCGGGCGAGCGAGGAGCGGAAGAAGGACGCGACACCTGCGTACGGGGTGTCACGCGGCATCCCCGGCCCGTACACGTTGTGGTAGCGCAACGAGACCGCCCGGCCTTCCGTGCACCGCGCCCACGCGGCCGCCAGATGCTCCTGCGTGAGCTTCGTCGTGGCGTACACGTTGCGCGGATCGGTCGGCGCGTCCTCGCCTACCAGACCCGGCGCGAGCTCGGCCCCGCACGCGGGACAGCGCGGCTCGAACCGGCCGGCCGCCAGGTCCGCCGCCAGCCTCGGGCCGGGGCGGACCACCCCGTGGCGCGGGCACGCGTAACGGCCCTCCCCGTAGACCACCATCGACCCGGCGAGGACGAGCTCCCGCACCCCGGCGGCCGCCATCTCCGCCAGCAGCACGGCCGTCCCGAGGTCGTTGCAGCCGACGTACTCGGGGGCGTCCGCGAAGTCCTTGCCGAGGCCGACCATGGCCGCTTGATGACACACGGCGCGGACCCCGCGCAGCGCGGCCCGTACGGCGTCGGCGTCTCGTACGTCGGCTCGAACGAACTCCGCGTCGGGCAGTGGTGGCGCGCCGGGGTGGGCGGCGGGCAGCAGGGCGTCGAGGACCACGGGGTCGTGCCCGCGGTCCTTGAGGGCGGTGACGATGTGGGAGCCGATGAACCCGGCTCCTCCGGTGACGAGTACGCGCATGGCTGACACGTTACGCAGCGCGGAATCCCCGAGCGGTCTCCCACGCGTGGCCGTAAGACTTCCGTCATGGAGGCCCGGTTGCCGCGCGCCGGCCGGACTGGAGGGAACAGGTCCGTGCCCACGCGGGGGCCAACGCCCCACGGGACGACGGATACGGCACCGGCACGTTCGTGATCCTCAACGCGGTCTCCTCCGCCCTGGAGGAGGCCTCGTTCACCGCGGTCGCCCGCGCCGCGGCAGCGTACGGTCTCGGCTGCGAGGAGGCCGCGCCCGCGAACATCCCGGGGTACCGGCCGCTGGACAACGACCGTGCCCTGCGCGCCTGGTACCTGCCCGACGAAGGCTTCCTCGACGCCCGGGCCTGGCTCGCCAACTCTGGACGCGGCCCTCGCCGCCCTGCCCCGCACCCTCCGCACCCCCGCGGGCACCCTCACCGCGGCCCCGGGGGGCGGCTACCTCCTCGACACCCCCGCGGGCGTCTTCAAGGCCCCGTGCGCGGTGGTGGCGGCGGGAGCCTGGACCACCCCGATCCTCGAAGCCCTCGACCCGGACCTGCCCGTCGTACCGGTCCTGGCCGCGGCCGGCACCGCGGTGACCGTGACCGGCCCCGAAGCGCTGTCCGCGGTGATCCGTATGCCCAACCGCGCCGCACGCTCTGCACGCCTCCCCACTGATCGCCGCCGGCCTCGCCGACGCACTCCTCGCCCCGCCGCCACCGGCCTGTCGGGGCCGTTGGCCGCATTCGCCCCGTGCGGGAACTGATCGCCGATCTCACCGTCAAAGAGGCGGCCGACGAAGCCGCCAGGCAGCACGCGGCGCTCGCTGCCGAGGCGCGTGTGCGGCCTCCGCTGACCGGCGCCTGGTTCCAAGCCCTGACCGACACGTACGCCGGCCTGCTGGACCGCGCCTACGCGGCCGTGCCCGACGGCTACGTCCCGCCCCCGGACCTCGCCCCCCTCGCGTACGAGACCACCGGCCCGGCCCTGGCGGAACTGGCCGCCGCCCACCTCCCCCGCCACGGCAGGGCCCACGCCTGACGCCGGCCACCTCGGCATGGCCGCCTGGCGCCCGCCGAGGCGAACGACACCCCGTACGGAGCGGCCCCGGGCGTGCTCAGGAGGTCCGCAGGCCGACGGTCAAGGTGAGGCTGCCGGGAAGCGCGGTGAAGGCGTTGCTCAGGTCGGTTCGCAGGCCGCTGAGGGTGGGGGCGCCCGGCCGGGAGGTCCAACTGTCGAGTGCGCAGTGGAAGGCGGCGACCAGCATGTCCAGGGCGAGTCGCGGTCGCAGGTCGTCGGGGGCGGTGAGATCGAACCGACGGCGCAGGGTCTCGAGCGCCGTGCGGCTGGTCTCGTGGCAGAAGTGCAGCCCGTGCGCATCGATGGACGGGGTGCTTTCGGCCAGCCGTCGGCTGAGCAGGACCCGGCGGGGCCAGCCTTCTTCAACCATCTGCTCGAGCGCGGCGAACAGGGCCTGCTGAAGCGTTTCCGCCACCGGCCGGCCGTCGGGTTCGCACGACTCCAGCTCATGGAGGAAGGCACCCCACAGGTCCTGGGTCGGCGCCATGGCCACGTCTTCCTTGCTGGTGAAGTTACGGAAGAACGTGCGCTTGGAGACGTCCACGGCGTCGCAGAGTTCGTCGAGCGTCACCCCGCTGAAGCCCCGCGTGGTGAACAGCTCCAGGGCGGTGTCGATCAGGGCCTGGCGCGTGCGGAGCTTCTTGCGCTCACGCAGCGGAAGCCGGTTGTTGTCGGTGGGCGCGAGCTCAGCGGTCATGACCCGATCGTACCCGAGGCGCAAGCGCCACTTGCGCGCTTATGCCACTCAGTGGCATAACTGGGGAGTCTTGATCATCACCGAAAGGGTGAACGCCATGCGTGCTCTGCTCGTCGACCGATCCACTCCCGCCGGACTGCGCCTCGGGCAGGTCCCCGACCCCGAACCGTCCCCCCACCAGGCGCTGATACGGGTGACCGCCACCTCCCTCAACTACGGCGAAGTGCGGTTCGGCCTGCACGAAGCGCCCGACGGTGCCGTCCTCGGCTGGGACGCGGCCGGCGTGGTGGAACGGCCCGCCGCCGACGGGTCCGGCCCGGCAGCCGGCACCCCCGTCGTCACGCTCGGCCTCGACGGGGCATGGGCCGAACTGCGCGCCGTGCACACCGACTGGATCGGCACGGTCCCGCCCGGCGCCGACGCGGGAGCCGTCAGCACGGTCCCCGTCGCCGGAACCACCGCCCTGCGTGCCCTGCACCGGACGGGCCCGCTCCTGGGCAGGCGCATCCTGATCACCGGCGCCACAGGCGGCACCGGCCGGTACGCGGTCCGACTCGCCCGCCTCGGCGGAGCGCACGTCATCGCGTCCACCGGAGACCCGGACGGGCACGGCGAGAGCCTGCGGGCAGACGGGGCGCACGAGGTCGTGGACGGGCCGCTCGCGGTCACGGGGCCGGTGGATGGCGTCGTGGACCTGGTGGGCGGCCGGCAACTCGTCGACGCCTACGGCTTGCTCGCGCAGGGTGGCACCTTGGTCGCGGTCGGGCACTCCGCGCACCAGGGCGAGACCTTCCCCTTCGGCGCGCTCTTCGGCGATCAGGGCCGGCACGACCGTTCGCTGGTCACGTTCTCCCTGCCCGCTTGCTCGGGCCTCGCGCCCGACCTGACCTGGCTCGCCCACCGCGTGGCCGCCGGCGAACTCGCCCCGCAGATCTCATGGCGCGGCAATTGGGACGGGGTCGCCGACGCCATCGAGGCCCTTCTCCAGCGCCGACTCCACGGCAAGGCGGTCCTGGACATCGTCTGACACGGCAGGTGGTGATCAACGGCCGAGGCCGGTTGATCAGCTCCGGACTGCGGCCCACCGCGCCGCGGCGCCGCCGTCCATGTCGGTATCCCCTCGCGCGACTGAGGTGCCGAGGGCGGGGCAGGCGGAAGGGAACGGACGGCAGGCGACCGCTTGCTGTGGTCCCCGCCTGCCCCGTCCGAATCGCGCGAGCAAGGAGACTGGCCATGCGCAGTGCCCCGTCGGACCCTGAACTTCCGGATCGTGTGCCGGAGAAACGCGACGCCGTCACACCTGACCTGCCGCCCGCCGGCCCCCGCGCCCCCGACCTCCCGGACACCGCGGCGGCCGGACGGCCCCGGCACGACGACGAGAAGGCCGGGAGCGAGGAGAGCGAGCAGCCCGCTGCCGGCCCGGGCAACGCCAAGCCGCAAGAGCCGACCGACTGACCCGCGCCCACGGGCACGTACCGGCGAACGGCCCAGCCGGAGGACGGCCAGGTGGTCGGCGCGTCTTCCGGCTTTGAGCTCTCTGGTCGGCAGGCCCGTGCCCGTCGCGCGCTGCCGTGCCCGCCACCCTGAACGTCCTGGTAGTCGCGCCGCACTCCGACGATCTGGTCATCGCCGAGGTCGGGGCGGGGCGTGACGGGCGGCCCCGGGCGCCCGGCCGGGGCGGGAGCTGGGGCGTGGGGTGTCCGGGTGCTGCGGGGCCTGGGTCAGGGGATGTGGAGGCTGTCGAGGAGCCGCTCGTGCATTGCCTTGAGGGCCTTCTCGTTCGCTTCGGGACCGAGGACCAGGGCCTGTACGAGGTGCTTGTCGTCCGCGATGAGGCGGATGAAGCCGGTGAGGGTCTCGTCTTCCGTCTCGGAGGTCAGGCGTGCGTCGAGGGCGGGACGGCCGTCGAATGTCACCTTCCGTACGTCGCTGCTGGTCAGGGGCTCGGCGGTGTTCTGCATGTACGACTCGAGAACGCTCTGGAGAATGTCCTCGAGCGGGAACTGGTCGCCCGGCGTGTCGTGGACGAAGAAGCCGACCGCTCCGTCCGGGGTATCCAGGCCGTACCCGCGCGCGTCGACGGGCTTTCCTTCGATGGAAACGGTCGCCTTCCGCACGGTGACCTTCCCGGGCAGCTCCGCGGTGATGCCGGAGGGCGGATCGGTGGTCTCCACCCAGTCCACGACGGGCGCAGCGGGCAGGGCCGCGACGTGCAGCAGCGCAGGGGCGGAGGGGGCGGCCGGCGCGGTGGCGGAAGCCGGCACACCTCCCGCGATCAGGACCGCGGAGGCCGAAAGCATCACGAGGTGCTGTGTCCGAGAACGGTGCGGCATTCCGATCACTTCCATAAGGGTTCGCTCACTGACGGCTCGGTCACCCGCTCCCCAGCCCCCTCCCAGCGTCCGCCCCGATCACTTCGGATGCACCCGGACGAAGGAGAGGCCCATACCCCCGCCATGAACGTCGCCATCACGCAGGCCGTGATGACGCCGACCAGGTCGGGTCTGGTGGCCGTACGCGGGCCGCCGGTGCGCGACAGGGGTGCCGTGCGGCTCGGCCGCCGACCGCCTGGCCGTGTGTCGGGGCTCCTCCCTGTCACGCGGCTGTGACAGTCGGCGGACAGCGTCGTGAAGTGCGGAGGTCAGTCTTTAACAGAAGGACAAATCAGACATTTCGGCACAGTCCTTCGAATCTTCCCCCCACCCCCCTTTATTTGGAGTAATCCTCATGGCTCGCACTTCTCGGAAGCAGCGTTTCTCGATGTTCGCCGTC
>NZ_JBVHWW010000013.1:0-52871 GCF_055563995.1 Streptomyces sp. NPDC029164
AGGACAAGGCCAAGGCCTCCGCCAACGCCAAGCTGGAGGCGGAGAGCGGCAAGCCGCTCGACGCGAAGGTCATCGACCCCGCCTGGCCGAGCATCACGGTCACGGACGACCCGCTGGCCGCGACGCTGAAGACCCAGTCGGACTGGGCCGTCAAGGCCAAGCTCATCGAGCAGCCCGACCTGGCCGGCATCTACGACCTGACACTCCTGAACAAGGTCCTCAAGGCCGCCGGCAAGCCCGAGGTCTCCGACGCCGGCCTCGGCGCCAAGTAACCCCGTAGGGGGGTGACGGGCATGACTCCCGCAGAGCCCGTCACCCTCCTGGGAACCCCGGGTGCCGACGGAGCCGTCATGAGTTCCTGCTGCACTCCCGGCCCCGGTGACGTCACGACCCTCGCGCTTTCCCCGGCACCGCGGCCACCTGTCACCCCCGCGGAACGGGCCGCCGGGCGGCTGATCGACCTGCCGGGCGGGCGCTTGCTCATGGGTACCGATGACCCGGACTCCTTCCCGGCCGACGGCGAAGGGCCCGTACGCGAGGTCGGCGTCGACCCGTTCCGCATCGCGCCGACGACGGTGCGAGAGGGCGGGCTCGTCCGTCACCGCGCGCCTGAACCACCCCGTCGTCCATGTCTCCTGGAACGACGCCCAGGCGTACTGCGCCTGGTCGGGCACCCGGCTCCCCTCGGAGGCCGAGTGGGAGTACGAGGCCCGCGGCGGTTTCCGGCAGCGCCGCTACCCGTGGGGCGACGCGCGGTCCTTCCACCTCAACGGCTTCGGCCTCCACAACGTCGTCGGCAGGGTGTGGGAATGGTGCGCCGAGTGGTTCGCACCCGGCACCAGCCGCGTGATGCGCGGCGGCTCCCACCTCTGCCACGACTCGTACGGCAACCGCCATCGCGTCGCGGCCCGCAGCTCCAACCCGCCCGACAGCTCCCCCGGCAACATCGGCTTCCGCGTGGCCGCGGACAGCCCGCGTCCGCCGGGCTGACACCACCGTCCCCTCTGCCAAGGACCACGATCCGCCATGAGTGTTTCCGCAGCCCTGAGCGTGACCGAGGCGTTCCCCCGCCACCACGAGCTGACCGTCGTCGATGTCCGCACCCCGGGCGAGTTCGCGTCCGGCCACCTGCCGGACGCCCTCAACATCCCCCTCGACCGCATCGGGCGGGCGCTGACGGATCTCCGCAAGGCCGCCGAGCACAAGCCCCTGCTGGTGGTGTGCGCCTCGGGCGCCCGGGCGGAGAACGCCGTCGCCACCCTGGCCTCCCACGGCATCGACGCGTCGAGCCTCACCGGCGGCACCACCGCCTGGGCGGCCGAAGGCCACCGGCTCCAGTACCCGGAAGGCCGTCCGCGGAACGTCTGGGCCATGGAGCGCCAAGTCCGCTTCACCGCGGGCTCCGTCGTACTCCTCGGTCTGGCCCTCGCCTTCCTCGTCCACCCGGCCTTCCAGTTGCTGTCCGCGGGAATCGCGGCCGGCCTGGTCTTCTCCGCCCTCACCAACACCTGCGGCATGGCGGTCGTTCTCGGCCGGCTTCCCTTCAACCGGCAGCGGAAGACCCCTGGACACCTAAGTCGGACGGGGCCTGGCCGATGACTCCCAGCCGGCCGTGGTCGAGCGTACGCCTGGCCGCGGCGCGGCGCGCTCTCAGGCGGTGCCACCATCGCAAGGTGGCGTCGTGCGACAGCTCCGCGTACACCTCACGGGCACGCCCGTCGTCAACGCCGGCCAGGAGCTGGACAGCCCTGAGCCGGGAGGAACCGCGCCAGGTACGGTCGTACGCGAAGGCGACCAGCAGGTCCTGCCCGACGGCGTCGAGGGGGGCCGCGGGCGAGTGGTCGCCCTTCGGGGGAGCCGGCTTCTCGACGGCGTGGTGATGGAGATCTGCGAGCCAGAGGGCCGCCTCGGCTCGCTGGCGGTGGGTCACGTCATCGTCGTGCGCGAGCCGGGTGAGCAGTTCCACCCCGCGGTCGTCGCCCAGTTCCGCGAGGAATCCGGCGGCCTTGAGCCGTTTCCCCGCCTTGAGGCCGGTGTCCTGGGCCTGAGCGGCCAGGATCTCGCCGCCGTTCTTGTCGCCGAGCTTGGCCAGCCGTGCGGCGACCGGCGGCCCGCACACGCCGGAGAGGCAGGGCGAGCGGGCCAGTTCGGTCAGAATCTCCAGTCCGCGCCTGTCCTTCAGAAGCAGCAGCGTACTGGCGGCCTGCACCCGGTCGTCGATCACGAAGCTGGACAGGATCCGGGCGAACATGCGCTCGATGTCGGGATCTGAGACGTCGGTGATCCACCGGCCTCGCGCCACCTTGGCCCGCCAGAGCTCGAAACGGCCGATGCGGCACATCCTCAGCAGGGCGTCGGTCACGGCGCGGGTGACGGATGGCGGCAGCTCCGTGCCCAACCTGTGCTGAGCGGCCAGGAATACGCATCCGTCCAGTCCGCCCCGGTTCGCGAGGCGCTCCAGCTCTTTGATCACCGCGGTGGCGTCGTGCTCACCGTCGTCGAGAAGGAAGCCGAAGTAGGACTCCTCCTCCCGGCCCGGTGGGTTCCAGTACCGGAGCCCCAGCAGTCGCCGGCTGGCATCCGCCTCAGGCAACACCCAGTGCCGGGACCAGCCCTTCACGAGCAGGCGGGCCAGTTCCGCCGCACGGGCCTGCGGGCTCGCGTGGCGGGCGGCGCAGTATTCGAGCAGCGTCTGGTGGAGGAAGACGATCCTTCCTGCCCTCACGGTCAACAGCCCGCTGCGCAGCAGGCTCGCCTCAAGGAACGCTCGCCATTCGCCCGGGGGCACCGTGGCGGGGCGTTGGGCAGCGGGCTGTGACTCCAGGAGGCTGACCGCCGACACCGTCTCGTCCCGGCGGCGTTCGGCGGCCAGCAGGCCGATGAGCCCGGGAAGCCTCTCCAGGGTGTGCTCGGCCCGGTCGAGGACGGCGGGTCCGTGCCTTTCCAGGCCGGCGTAGCGCTGACGGGTGTCCGGTGACGAGGCGGCGCATTGGCGCTCGTGGAGCCGGTCGGTGAACTGCCGATAGATCTGGCCGCGGCTGGCGGGCAACTCCCTGTCGGGGGAGTCGACGTGAAGTTGGCAGAGCATCGCGGCCATCAGGGGCGTGCGGGCGAGGTCGGCGATCCGCCGGAACGCCGGATCCTGCGTGAAGCGCTCGGCTGCCGCCTCCGGCTCGGGCAGCCCGAGGGCACCGAACCAGCGGCAGGCCACCTGCTCGACGTCCTCGGGGCTGAAGGGCAGCAGGCGGTACCAGGCCACCTCCGGGCCGAGAGCCCGGAACTCGCGGGTGGCCAGGGGGCGGGCGGCGATGACGAAGCGGAACAAGTGGGCGTTGTGACTCTTGGTCAGAGCGGCCAGGGCGCCCACGATGTCGCGGCGTGCCGTCGCGCTGGTGACCTCGTCCAAGCCGTCGACCAGTACGAGCCAGCGCGCCCCGGCCCGCGGCGGGCGGGTGAAGAGCTCCGCGGGCACATCGTCCAGCAGGCCGTGCGGCCTGAGGTGCTCGTTCACAGCCGTGGCGAGAGCCTTGCCGAACGTGTGCTTGACCAGAGACTCCGCCGGCACCAGGACGGGCATTTCCTCCGCTTGGGCATCAGTCCAGCGGTTGAGCCCCTGGTCCAGCCAGATGCGCAGCAGACTGGATTTCCCGCCGCCCGGCCCGGCGGTGATCACACACACCTGCTGCTCGGCCAGGGCCTCGGTGGTGGGCAGCGGCCTCTGTCCGGCACCGGGCAGTGCTGCCGGGTTTCCGTCATCGGGGCTGTTCGGATCCACCGGGACTGCTTGCTGACCCCAGTGGACGTCCGTCAGAGACGGTGCGGCGCCGGGCAGGAAGAAGGGGTGGGGATGGTGTCGGGCGACCTCCCGGGCCGCGGCGACGTAGTCGTGGAGCAGGCGGTTCTGCGACTCGGCCCGGGCCCTCACCAGGCGGGTGTGGGGGGCGACCTGGTCCCGCAGGCTCTCCAGCTCCGCGCGTTCCCGTCCCTCGATGCCCAGAGCGGTGAGGAGCGCGTCCAGCGTGACGAAGGTCGGCGTGGTCCTGCCATTCTCGGCGTTACTGATCGCTCCCGTGGCGATCCCCGCCCGCGACGCAAGTTCCTTGACCGACCACCTGCGGGCTTGCCGGGCGTCCCCGAGCAGGGTGCCGAGACGCCCTCGTGCCAGTGCCTGTTGCGGAGTCAGTGCTTCTCCGTCGGCCATCGCTCCCCCCACGGATTTTGCCGTTCATCCTTGTTCACGCCCCGGGATGAACACCCACCGCACAGGTTCCCATGGCCCGACAGACCCAGCCGGACCTTTCCCGGATCCGATCGGCCATGATCCCGAGGAGAACTGCCGTGACCATCACTGACCACGACCACCTGCTGGCCGCCGCTGTCGGCGCACCCGTGGTCCTCGCACTGCTGGGCCGCCTCGTCCGCGGCCGGCGACAGCCGCGGGCCGACCTCTTCCGCGGCCTGCGCGATGTTCTGACGCTGCGTATGGTCCTGCGTGACACCGCACCCGAGGAGCGTGCCGAACTGCTCGGGGCCCACCTGTCCTGGCGGCTCGGCCGAAGCGGCCGGGACAGGTCCTGACCCGCGTCAGAGGACCTTGGAGAGGAAGGCGCGGGCGAGGTCCTTGATGACGTCCAGGACCTCGCCGACCAGCTCCGGAAGGGCGTCTGCGCCGCGGCCGGCATGTCCGCGACGCCCCGCCTGCTCGGCGGGGCCTGGCGGCCCCGCGGGGGGAGGATCAGCCGGCCGCCGCGGACAGGATGACGTCCACGAGGCGGTCCGCGGCGTCCGGCCTTCCGTACGCCCTGGCCCGCTCCGCCATCGCCGCCCGCCGTCCGGGATCGGTCAGAAGCGGGCCGAGCGCGTCGCCGAGGGCCTGCGCCGTGACGTCGCCGAGCAGGGCGACGGCCGCTCCCGCGTCGGCCAGGTGCCGGGCGTTGTGCGCCTGTTCGTTCCCCGCCGACGTGGCGAGCGGTACGAACACGGCCGGCTTCCCGAGCGCGGTCAGCTCCGCCATCGTCCCGGCCCCGCTGCGCGACAGCACCACATCGGCCAGCGCGAGCACGTCGGGCAGCTCCGGCCCGACGAATCCGGTCAGGTGATACCGCCCGGCGAGGACGGGGTCCAGGCCGGCGGCGGCGTCGCGGAGTTCGTTCACGTTCGCCGGGCCGCACTGGTGGATCACGTTCGCGTGGCTCAGCAGCCAGGGCAGCACATCCCGGACGACCCCGTTGATCTGCTGCGCGCCCTGCGCGCCGCCGGTGACGTAGACGGTCGGCAACCGCCTGTCGAACCCGTACAGGGCCAGCGCCTGAACCGCCTTGTCCGGGTGACCGGTCAGCACCTCCGGCCGCACCGGGTTCCCCGTGACGACCGCCCGGTCCCGTACCTCGGCGGGCAGCAGGGCCAACGACGACTCGGAGGACACGGCGATCCGCGTCGCCGAACTCGCCAGCTTCCGGTTGGCCAGCCCCAGCCGGACCGTCTGCTCGTGCAGGACCAGCGGACGCCTGCACAGCCGTGCGGCCAGCCCGGCCGGCACCGCGACGTACCCGCCCGTCGCGAGCACGACATCCGGCTCGAACTCGGACACGATCGACCGCGCCTGCGCCACACCGAGCGGCACCCGCGCCATGTCCTTCACGTTCGCGGCGGACAGCATCTTGAGGGGATTCGACGAACGGCGGATCTTCCCCGTCGCCACCGTCTTGAACGCGATTCCCTCCGCCGGAGCGACCCGCGCCTCAAGGCCGTCCGCCGTACCGATCCACAGGACGTCCAGCGTGCCGCCCGTCGCCGCGAGGCGGCCCTGCAGGGTACGGACCGCCGTGAGGGCCGGATAGGTGTGACCGCCGGTCCCCCCGCCTGTCACGAGCAGCCGGAAGGAACGCGGGAGCGAAGGAGTATCCACCTGGGCAACCCTACTGTCTGATGACCGACGACGACGCGGGGCGCCGTGCCGAACACCGGCCGGCCCGGGCCGGCCCCGGCTGGGCCATCGCCTCAGCTCTTGTTGCCGGCGCGTAGCCACGCGATGTAATCGGCGGCCGCTCGCTCGGTGTCGTACTCGGCCCGGTAGCCGGTGTCCTCCTGGAGGCGGCTGATGTCGAGGACCAGGTGCGAGGCCCCTTCGCCACCGGTGGGGAGGTGGACCCGGGTGTCGGGGACCGCCTTCTTGATCGCTTCTCTGAGCTGGGTCGATGGTCAGTCGATGACGGCGGTTGCCTCGATTTCGACCAGGTGCTCGGGTACGTCCAGTGCCGCCACGCCCAGCAGCGAGGCCGGCGGGACCGGTGCGGCACCCAGCTTCGCGGCCGCCCGGGCGATCCCCTCCATCAGCAGCGGCATCTTGTCGGGCGTCCAGTCGACGACGTAGACGGTCAGCTTCGCCACGTCGTCGAAGGAGGCGCCGACCTCGGCCAGGGCGATGGCGACGTTGAGGTAGCACTGCTCGACCTGAGCGGCGAGGTCGCCTTCACCGACCGTGACGCCGTCGGCGTGCCAGGCGACCTGTCCGGCGATGAAGACGAGCTTCGACCCGGTCGCGATCGACACCTGCCGGTACGCGTCGATCTCCGGCAGTCCCTTGGGGTTCACCAGGGTGATGGCCATGCTGTCCGCCTCCATTGGCATGGGCGCGCGTGAGCTCGATTCCGTCGAGCACCCACACACCCGCTCTCTTGTGGTTACTCAGGAACCGTAGGAGAGTGAACCCTGACATGGAAGAACGCACTTTTCAGTGACTGGGGAACCTCATGGTGACCAAGCAGCTCACGGGCTTGCCCGACGAAGCGGACCTGCGGCGGGCGGACTCGCTGGGGCGGGAGATCTTCTCCGACGTCGCCAACAAATGGGCGCTCCTGATCATCGAAGCCCTGGGGGAGCGCACGCTGCGCTTCAGCACGTTGCGTGACGAGGTCGAGGGCATCAGTCACAAGATGCTGACCCAGAACCTGCGCATGCTGGAGCGGTACGGGCTGCTCGAGCGGACCGTGTACCCCACCGTGCCGCCGCGGGTCGAGTACACCCTCACCGAGCCCGGTCAGGCCCTGCGGGCGACGATCGACGGGCTGTGCGACTGGACCCACCGGTACTTCGGGCACATCGAGGCCTCGCGCCGCCGCTTCGACGCCTGACCAAGGACCTGCTGCCCTCCGAGCGGACGGATCGCCAGACCTGACGGTCCCGGCCCCGCCTGCGGGCCAATGCCGCCCGCGCCGGCGCCTCGGACACCTTGGAAGGGGACGGGCGCGGTCGAAGAAGGCGGGACAGCCCCCGGCGTGGGGTCGGCGGACGGGATGACCTCGAATCCGGCGCGCAGGGCGTCTCATGCAGGTCTGGCGGTGAACCGCGGGCTTCCTCCAGCTGTCATCGCGGTTGCGGCCGGTGGGGCCGCGAGGGCGTTCGGGCCGTCGGGCGTAGCGGTTACCCTGCTGTGCACCGTTCGTGATCACCTTGGAGGAACACCCGTGCCCGAACCGCATCCCGGGAACCGTCCCACCCTGGAGGCCGTCGCGGCGCTCGCCGGGGTGTCCCGGGCCACCGCCTCCCGCGTGGTCAACGGCGGAGACGGCGTCCGCGCGCATCTGGTGGAAAGGGTGCGCGAGGCGATCCGCGACCTGGGGTACGTCCCCAACCCCGCGGCCCGCACCCTGGTCACCCGCCGGACCGGAGCCGTCGCGGTGATCATCGCCGAGCCGGAGGTCCGGATATTCTCGGACCCCTTCTTCTCCCACCAGATCCGCGGCATCAGCAAGGAGTTGACCGCTCACGACACCCAGCTGGTCCTGCTGCTGGTGGAGGACCGGGGCGACTACGACCGCATCGAGCGCTACCTGGCCGGCGGCCACGTCGACGGGGCCCTCGCCTTCTCCCTGCACACCGACGATCCGCTGCCCGCCATCACCCGGCGCATCGGCATGCCCACCGTCTACGGCGGCCGCCCCGGCTGGACCTCCGGGCCCGGCGAGAACGAGGGCGTGGCCTACGTCGACGCGGACAACCGCGGGGGCGCGCGGGACGCCGTACGGTACCTGCTGGCGCAGGGCCGGCGGCGGATCGCGCACATCGCCGGTCCGCTCGACCAGACCTCCGCGGCCGACCGGCTGAGCGGCTACCGGGACGTGCTCCCGGGCGACGCCCCCGACCT
The DNA here is from genome assembly GCF_055563995.1 of Streptomyces sp. NPDC029164. Taxonomy (NCBI): domain Bacteria; kingdom Bacillati; phylum Actinomycetota; class Actinomycetes; order Kitasatosporales; family Streptomycetaceae; genus Streptomyces; species Streptomyces sp. NPDC029164. The sequence goes on from NZ_JBVHWW010000013.1 coordinate 8,147, forward strand.
GTTCGCCGAAGGGGACTTCACCCCGGCGGGCGGGGCCCGCGCGATGGCCGAGCTGCTGGACCGCGCCCCGGGGATCGACGCCGTCTTCGCCGGGAACGACCTGATGGCCACGGGCGCGCTACGGGTGCTGCGGGAGCGGGGCCGGACGGTTCCGGGAGACGTGGCGCTGGTGGGGTTCGACGACGCCGAGTCCGTGGCGGAGGGCGCCGACCCGCCGCTGACCACCGTGCGGCAGGACGTCGAGGGGATGGGGCGCATGATGGCGCAGCTGTTGATGCGCACCCTGGACGGGAGTCCGCAGGAGCGGGCCGCGGTCGGTCCGGTGATCACCGCGACGTCGCTGGTCCGGCGCGCGTCGGCCTGACGCGGCTCGCCGGGGACGGCCCCCACGACACGGCCGCCCGGGCCCGCGTGACAGCGGGTCCGGGCGGCCGGGCCGGGCGGAGGGACGTCGGGGATCAGCGGCGCACGGGGCACTGCTTCCAGGAGAAGTGGTAGATGCTGTTGATGCCGCCGTCCGTCGAGTCGAGGGCCATGAAGCTGGTCTGCGACGGGTCGGAGGTGCCCACTTCGGCGCGCAGTTCGGTGTTGATGTTGAAGTTGCGCTGCTCGCCGCAGGGTGCGAACACCAGGGCTTCGATGCCCGTGGTGTCGGTCGCCTGCCAGTTGTCCTCGTAGCGGCCGTTGAACTTGTGGGTGCGCTGGGCGGTCTGGCTCATGCCCTGGAAGTAGTAACTGGCCTTCTGGGTGCCGATCGCGCCTTCCTGCAGGCTGCCGAAGCCCCGGTAGTCGACCTTCGCCACGGCGTAGGTGTAGCCCTGGGGGACGTGGACCTGGAGGGAGAGGAGACAGTTCTTGCGGCCTTCGGTGGCGGGGGCGCCGCCGCCGGCCTGGGCCAGGTACTCGCTGTAGGTGACGGTGAAGGCCGAGTTGTCCGGCGCCACCGCGACGGCGGCGCTGCCTGGGCGGCAGCCCGATCCGTTGACGGAGGCGACGTCCACGGTCACCTGGTCGGTGGGCGCCGAGGGGGAGGCCCCGGCCGTGGGGGTCAGCGTGACGAGCGTTGCTGTCACGGCGGCTGCGGTGAATCCGGTACGGAGCGACTTGATCACACCGTCATGGATAGCCGTCGGCGGCGGTACCGGACGGCCGACGGGTACGCGGTCTCACCTCGATGGCCGAAACGATTCACCGCAGAAACGATCAACCGGCCCATAGCGGTCCGCCGAACGGCCGCAGGCGACGCGGAGCACCGAGTCGCACCGACCATAAAGTCTCGCTTGTCCTAATATCGGCGAGATCCTTCAGGCCCTGCGGTGAGGAGTCCCATGTCCCGCGTACGACGGTCCGCCGCCCTGGCGGCGCTGGCGCTCGCCACCGTCCTGGCCGTCACGGCGACGGGACACGCACCCGCGTTCGCCACGGTCCACCACACCGGCGACGAGGCCGCCGTGCTCGGCGAGGAGCACGCCCGCGCGCACGCGCGACTGCGCCGGGCGGCCAAGGGAACCCAGGGCTACCCGCAGTCGAAGCGCACGGCGAGCCTGGTCTCACTGGAGGAGTCCCAGCGCAAGGCCAACGCCGGCTTCGACGCGGCGCGGTTCGGCCGCTTCACGGAGTTCTTCCCCTCGCCCGACTTCGGCGTCCACGTGGCCCTGCTGCCGACGGGCAAGGTGCTGCTCTTCTCCTTCGAGCGGGTGGAGGCCGATCCCACCAAGGAGACCGGCCCCACGAACACGGTGGGGCGGACGAACGCCGGCCGGGCCTACCTCTGGGACCCCGCCAAGGGCACCGGCGCCCGGGCCTTCAAGAACGTACCGCCGCCGGTGGTGCTGATGCCCGACGGCACCTACGCCCCGCGCCCGGCGCCGTTCTTCTGCGCCGGGCACTCCTACCTCCCCAACGGCATGGTCGGGGTCTTCGGCGGCAACGTCGGCGGCAAGGGCGGCAGCGGCGCCAAGCTGTCCTTCGTGTTCGACCCGTGGACCGAGACCTGGTTCCGCAACCGCGACATGGCCGTCGGCCGCTGGTACCCCTCCGTGGTGACCGGGGCGGACGGCCGCCAGATCATCATGTCCGGACAGTCCGAGCGCGGTACGGGAACGCCCACTCCGGTCGTGGAGCGCTTCCCCGCGCTGGGGCGCCCCGTGCCCTGGCGTCCGTTCGACATCCCGGTGAACGTTCCCGCGGAGCGGCTCCGCTCCGAGGCCCCCTTCCGCAACGACTATCCGCACCTGTTCTCACTGCGGGACGGCAAGGTCTACGGACTCGGCCGCGACGCCGACCAGCAGTGGCTGTTCGATCCGGTCAAGGACGTGCGCACCGACCTGCCCCGGCGGCCCGCCGACTTCCGGGGCTACGGTTCGGCCGTGCCGCTGCCGGCCGGCTTCCGCGGCCCGGACTCCGTCCTGGTGCTCGGCGGCGACCCGCGCGACCCGCACACGTACCGGCTGTCCGGCGGCCGCTGGAGCATCGAGGAGCCGAGGGCCTTCGGCCGCACCCAGGACGGCACCCTGATCCTGCCGGACGGCACCCTGCTCACCGTGAACGGCGCCCTGGACACCCGGGACTATGGCAACGGACCCTTCAACCCGAAGGCCGACCTGAAGTACCGGCAGATCGAACTGCGCGACGGGCGCGGCCACTGGAAGCTGGGTCCGGCCCAGCGGCTGCCCCGCGGCTACCACTCCAACGCCCTGGTCCTGCCGGACGGGCGGATGATGGTCACCGGCGACGAGCTCCAGCAGATTGCCAACGACCCCGACATCAAGGACGGGATGGACGGCAGCATCGAGCTGTACGAGCCCGCCTACCTGCACCGGGGCGCGCGCCCGGCGCTCGACCGGGCGCCGGCGGGCGAGCTCGGCCATGACACGGCCTTCCAGGTCACGAGCTCGACGGCGAAGGACGTCAAGCGCGCCGTGCTGCTGGCGCCGACCACCGTCACGCACTCGGTCAACACCAGCCAGCGCCACCTGGACCTGCGGATCACCGGCGTGCACGGCTCCTCGCTCGGTCTCCGGACCCCGCCGAGCGCGGCCGACGCCCCGCCCGGGTACTACATGCTCTTCCTGCTCGACGCGAAGGGCGTGCCCAGCGCGGCGAAGTGGGTGAAGCTGGGCGTCCGCCCGCGGTCGCGCTGAGCACTCACGGCCGGGGCCGCGGTGCGGCTACGTCCCCGGCAGCGGCGGTTCGACCTTCGCCAGCCAGGTGGCGAGGAGCCGCTCCAGCTGCGCGGCCTCCAGCGGCGTCAGGCCGTCCAGCAGGCTCCGCTCGTTGCGCATGTGCTCGGCGAAGGCCTGGTCGATCAGGTCCCGTCCGGCCGGTGTGAGCGCGACCACCCGGCCCCGGCCGTCGACGGCCGAGCGGCGGCGGGTGACCAGCCCGTCGCGTTCGAGCCGGTCGATCCGCTTGCTCATGGCACCCGTCGTCACCATGGTGTGCGCGGCGAGCTCTCCGGGTGCCCGCTCGAACGGCTCCCCCGCCCGGCGCAGGGTGGCCAGTACGTCGAACTCCCCCTCGCCGAGGCCGTACTTGCGGTAGACGAGGGCGAGGCGGTCGGTCAGGAGCAGGCCGAGCCGGTGCAGCCGCCCGATCACGCCCTGGGGACTGACGTCGACGTCGGGCCGTTCACGGGCCCACTCGTCCTGGATGCGGGCCACGTGGTCCTTGGGCTGGGGTTTCACGGGAACAGCATAGCGTTAGCTTCCACGGAAGGTATTGTATCTTCCATGGAAGACAATCTGCGGTGGTCACTGGTCACGGCGATGGCCCCGTTGGCGTGGGGCACGACCTACTTCGTCACCCGGGCGTTCCTGCCCGACGGCCACCCGCTCTACGGGGGCGTCATCCGGGCCCTGCCGGCCGGGCTGCTGCTGCTCGCGGCGGGCCGGCGGCTGCCGAGCGGCAGCTGGTGGTGGCGGGCGCCCCTGCTCGGCGTCCTCAACATGGGCGGCTTCTTCGCGCTGGTGTACCTGGCCGCGCAGCGGCTGCCGACGAGCGTGGCCTCGACCGTCATGGCGACGGCTCCGCTGGTGATGATGATGTTCGCCTGGGCGCTGCTGGCCGAGCGGCCGGGCCTGCGACACCTGGCGGGTGCGGGCGTCGGGGTCGGCGGCGTCTGCCTGATGCTGCTGACCCCGGGCGCACCCGTCGACCTCCTCGGCGTGCTCGCGTCGGCCGCCGCCATGGGGATGGCCTCGCTCGGCTACGTACTGGCCAAGCGGTGGGGCGCCGGGGTGGACGTGCTCTCGTCGACGGCCTGGCAGCTGCTGGGCGGCGGGCTGCTCCTGCTCCCCCTCGCGGTCGCCGTGGAGGGGGCCCCGCCGCGACTGGACGGCCCCGCGCTGGCCGGCTTCGGCTACGTGACCGTGGTGGCGACCGCGGTGGCCTTCGCCGCCTGGTTCGCGGGTCTGCGGCACCTGCCCGCCGGGACCGTCGGGCTGCTCGGTCTGCTCAATCCGGTGACGGGCGTCCTGCTCGGCACGGCCGTCTCCGGGGAGTCCCTCGGGCCGCTCCAGCTCTGCGGCCTGGCGCTCGCGCTGACCGGGGTGCTGCTGGGGCGCCCGACGGCACCGCGCCCGCACCCGGGGGCTCCGGGGCGGGCGCGGGCCGAGGCGCCGGAGACTACGCGGTGACGGTGCCGTCCACCGCCGGAGCCGGCCCGAAGCGGACCACCGCCGCGCGCCCGGCCGTACGCAGGACCAGGCCGGGCCCGCCCGTCAGCAGGGCGGCGTCGTAGGGAGCCAGCTCCTCGACACCGCCGGGACCGGGACCGGGACCGGGCCGGTGCAGCGCGGCCGGCCCGTCCAGGGCCACGATCAGCAGGGTCTCCCCGGGCGGCACGGCGAGCGCGAGCACGCCCCGTACGACGGCGGTCTCCGCCCGGGTCTCGCTCCGCCGGTACATCACGTTGAAGTTGACCACCGGACCGTCGAGGAGGCGGCAGTCCGTCGGCTCGTCCCCGGCGAAGTCACGCGGCGCGAACCGCTCGTCCACGAGGTGGCGGACGCCGGCCACCGCGAGGTCCATGCCCGCGCCCTCGGCCAGGGTGAGGGTGCGGTCGACCCCGGGGAAGGAGGAGAAGGGCCCGTCGGCGGCGACCTCCGCGAGGCTCACCCGCCAGGCGAAGTCCCCGGTGCCGGCGCCCTCGGGCCGGGCGGCGATCTCGCGGGTGACTCCCCCGCCGTTCTTCCACGGGGTCGCACCGCGGTCGGCCGCCCGCAGGAGGCGCAGCCCGTCGCCGCCGCTCACGCGGTCGGCCCGGTCAGCCGCGCGGTCAGTTCCCCGGCGTCGGCGAGGAACCACGCCTGACGCCCGCGGTTGCACTCGCGGACGAAGTCGCGCAGCGCCGAACTGGATGCCATGTGGTGGGAGATGTCGCCGAGGACGACGATGCCGACCCGGTACTGGGCGAACTTCTGGATGATCTCCCCGGCGACCCGGGTGCTCAGCCGGAAGAACCCGTCGTCGAACCGTTCGGCGGGGATGACGACCCACTGGGCGCCCTGGTAGGAGGCGTCGCCGATGCAGTCGAGGGCATCGCGTTCGCCGGCGATGACCTCGCCCTCGGCCGCGCACATCAGGACGGGTACGTCATTGATCGTCTGCAGGGTGCTCATGGAGGTCGAGGCTAGTTCGGGACGCCGACGGCGTCGACGCGTTCAGGCGACGCGGTTCAGGCGTCCTTCTCCGTCGAGGGGCGCAAGCGGCCCAGCAGGGCGTAGAGCGTCGCGCTCTCGGTCTCGTCGAGCGTGTCGAGCGCGCCGTGCATGTCCTGCATCTCCTCGCGGACCCGGCGGATGACCTCGCGGCCGGCGACCGTGGCCACGACGTTCTTGACGCGGCGGTCGGCGGGGTCCGGTTCCCGGCGCACCAGCTCGCGGGCCTCCAGGCGGTCGACGATGCCGGTCACGTTCGAGGCGTCGCACACCAGCAGGGTGGCGAGGCCGCGCATCGGCACGGGGCCGTCGAGCTGGGCGAGGACCCTCGCCTGGGTGGAGGTGAGGCCGTGCTGGGCGGCGGCGGCCGCGAACTCGCGCCATTGGGCGGTGCCGATGGCCGCGAGCAGTTCCAGCAGCTGGAGCTTGGTGGGGGTGTGCGTGGCGGTGTCGCTCATACCTGGAGCGTACTCAGGATGTTTGACATTATCAATTGTTTACTTGACCACCTTAACTATCGAGGTCTACCGTCAGTCGAGTTACTTGAGGAAGTCAAACATCTGCGTTCCGAAGCTCTTCAGCTCCGAAACACGAAGAAGGTCCCCCCAGCCATGAGCACCCCCTCCCCCGCCACCCCGGCCTCCGGGGCCCGGAACGAGACGGTCATCGTCTTCGCCCTGAGCCTCGCCGCCATGGTCGTGTCGATGATGCAGACCCTGCCGGTCCCGATCCTGGGACTCATCCGCGACGACCTCGGCACCTCGACCGCGAACGTGAGCTGGGTAACCACCGCGACCCTGCTGTCGGCGGCGGTCTTCACCCCGCTCCTGGGCCGGTTCGGCGACCAGCACGGCAAGAAGCCCACCCTGGTGGCCGTGCTCGGCGTCATGGTCGTCGGCTCCGTCATCGCGGCGCTGGCGTCCTCGCTGCCCCTGCTGATCCTGGGCCGGGTGCTCCAGGGTGCCGCCACCGCGATCTTCCCGCTGGCCCTCTCGGTCCTGCGCGAAGAGGTCCGGCCGCAGAAGCTGCCGGGAGCGATGGCGCTGGTCAGCGGCACGCTCGCGTTCGGCAGCGGCCTCGCGCTCGTCGCGACCGGGCTGCTCACCTCCGGGTCGGACGCGGACTACCGCAACGCCTTCTGGATGGCCACCGGCTTCGCCCTGCTCGCCCTGCTCGCGGTCGTCTTCCTGGTCCCCGCGACCCGGCACAAGACCGGCGGGCGCACCGACTTCCTCGGCGCGCTGACCCTCGGCCTCGCCCTGCTGCTCCTCCTGCTGCCGATCTCCCAGGGCCACGAGTGGGGCTGGACCTCCGGCCGTACGCTGGGCAGCTTCGCCGGCGCCGCCGTGATGGCCGCCGTCTGGGTGCTCGTCGAGCGCAAGGTCAGCGAGCCGCTCGTCGACATGAGGATGTTCGTCCACCGCCCGGTCCTCATGGCCAACCTGGCCGGCGTCCTCGTCGGCTTCGGCATGTTCGCGAACTTCCTGGGCGTCTCCTACCTCGTCCAGATGCCCGAGGCACTGACCGGCTACGGCTTCGACGCGTCGATCCTGCGCGCCTCCGTGCAGTTCCTGCTGCCCGGCGCCATCGTCTCGCTGCTCGCCTCGCCCGTCGGCGGCCAGATCGTGCGCCACCGCGGTCCGCGCGCGGCGCTGGGACTGGCCGCCGCGCTCGGCGCCGCCGGCTTCGCCTGGCTCGTCCTGGACCACCGGCACAGCCTCTCGGTGATCGGCGCCGGACTGGTCGTCGGCGCGGCCGTCAGCTTCGGCTACGCGGCCATGCCCGCCGTGATCATGTCCAGCGTCCCGCACCACCAGAGCGGCATCGCCAACGGCATCAACTCGATCTCCCGCTCCACGGGCAGTGCGATCGGCAGCGCCGTCGTCACCACGATCCTGGCCTCGAAGACCATCGAGCACCTGCCCGCGGGCGTGCCCCCGCTGCCCGCCGAGTCCGGCTTCACCCTCACCTTCGGGATCGGGGCCGTGGCCTTCGCCCTGGTCGCGGTGATCAGCTGGATCGGCCTGCGGGGAGGACACCGCACGGTGGCGGCGTCCGCGCGGCCCGGGGCAGCCGAGCAGAACGAGCAGGCCGAGACGGCGGAGAGGGCCGGAAAGGCCGAGGCGGCCCGGCAGTCCGAAGCCGTGGAAGCCGCCCGCTGACCGACCCGCACCGCCGGCCCGGCGGTCCCCCTGCCGCGTGTCGTTCGCGGCGGGGCGACCGCCGGGCCTTGCATGGTGGGTGCATGAAGGCTACGGACGTCATCGCCGACGGTTTCGGACGCATCCGGGAGATCGTGCACGAGGTCGTGGACGGGGTCCCGGCGGAGCTGCTCAACGCGCGCGTAGACCCGGCGGCGAACTCGATCACCTGGCTGATCTGGCACCTGACCCGCATCCAGGACGACCACATCGCCGACGCGGCCGGCCTGGAGCAGCTGTGGCAGGCCGGGGGCTGGGCGGACCGGTTCGCCCTGCCGCTGCCCGCCGGGGCCACCGGGTACGGTCACTCGGCGCGCCAGGCGGGCACGGTCCGGGTGGACTCGGGCGAGCTGTTGCTGGGGTACTACGACGCGGTGCACGAGCGGAGCCTGGGCTTCGTCCGGGGACTCGCCGCCGCCGATCTGGACCGGGTGGTCGACGAGCGCTGGGACCCGCCGGTCACCCTCGGGGTGCGGCTGGTCAGCGTACTGTCCGACGACCTGCAGCACGCCGGGCAGGCCGCCTTCGTCCGCGGCGTGCTGGAGCGGACCCAGGGCTCCTGAGAACCCGCCCCGCCCCGGCCGGGGGCCGTCCCGTTGCCCGGACAGCGCCTCGTACGGCCACGGCCGCCGGCGGAACCGCTCCACGCGGTGGGGCCGGAACCCGCCCGGGTCACGGCCCCTCTCGTCACGCCCCGCTCGCGTCGAGCATGTCCTCACGCTCGACGATCTTCACGCGCTCGCGGCCCTGGGGCTCGCCGAGGGCCTTCTCGGCCGCGTCCAGCCGGTGCCAGCCCTCCCACGTGGTGAAACGGACGCTGCGCTCGGCGAGGAAGGCCTCGACGGCCGCCGGCGCGGGCGTGGCCGGCTCGCCGAGGCGGCCCTCCGCGTGGTCGGCGAGCAGGTTCGCGACGGTCTCGTTCGCGTCGCCCTTGGTGTGGCCGATCAGGCCGACCGGGCCGCGCCGGATCCAGCCCGTGACGTACGTCGACTGCAGGTGGGTGCCGGCTTCGATCACACGGCCGCCCTCGTCCGGGACGGTGCCGGAGTCGACGTCCCACGGGAGCTTGGGCAGCTCATCGGAGAGGTAGCCGACGGCCCGGTAGACGGACTGGACGTCCCAGTCGGTGAACCGGCCGGTGCCCTTGACGTTGCCGGTGCCGTCGAGCTCGGTGCGCTCGGTGCGCAGGCCGACCACGCGGCCGTCCTCGCCGAGCACCTCCGCGGGCGACTCGAAGAAGTGCAGGAACAGCTTGTGCGGGCGCTCGCCGATGTCCCGGATCGCCCAGTTCTCCAGGGTCTTGGCGACCATGTCGGCCTGCTTGTTGGCGCGGCGGGTGGCTATGGAGCCCTCGTCGTAGTCGATGTCCTCGGGGTTGACGATGACCTCGATGTTGGGCGAGTGGTCCAGTTCCCGGAGCTCCATCGGGCTGAACTTGGCCTGGGCGGGACCTCGACGCCCGAAGACGTGCACCTCGAGCGCCTTGTTGGCCTTGAGGCCGGCGTAGACGTTCGCCGGGATCTCGGTCGGCAGCAGCTCGTCGGCCGTCTTCGCCAGGATGCGCGCGACGTCGAGGGCGACGTTGCCGACGCCGAGCACGGCGACCTTCTCGGCCTCCAGCGGCCAGGTGCGCGGGACGTCCGGGTGGCCGTCGTACCAGGAGACGAAGTCGGCGGCGCCGTAGGAACCGTCGAGCTCGACGCCCGGGATGGTGAGCGCGCGGTCGGCCGTGGCACCGGTGGAGAAGATCACGGCGTCGTAGAAGGACTGCAGCTCGTCGAGGCTGATGTCGTTCGGGTAGTCGACGTTGCCGAAGAGGCGGACCTGCGGCTTGTCGAGCACCTGGTGCAGAGCGGTGATGATGCCCTTGATGCGCGGGTGGTCGGGGGCGACGCCGTACCGGATCAGGCCGAAGGGCGCCGGCATCCGCTCGAAGAGGTCGATGGACACACCGGGCTCGACGGCGGCCTCGGACTTCAGCAGCGCGTCGGCGGCGTAGATTCCGGCGGGGCCGGCACCGACGATTGCTACCCGCAGAGGGCGAGGCATGGCAGGGGTTCCCTTCGAGCGACGGCAGGGTGGATCAAGGGGAACCCTAAACGAAGGTAAGCCTAACCCAGCACCCGGTCTCGCTTTATGACCCCATAACCAAATCTTATGACCCCTCCAAGCTACCCTTGGGGGCGAGGTGAACTCGCTGGTCAGTGGGCACGCCACCTGACAGACTGAAACGGCTTGATCACCCCAGGAGGACGAATGGCTGACGAAACAGACACCCCGCAGGCCGCCGAGGACGAATCCCCGGCCGATGCGGCGAAGCGCAAGTTCCGCGAGGCCCTCGAGCGCAACGCGGCGAACGCCCAGTCCCAGCAGGCGCACCAGAGCCGGGCGAAGGTCCAGGGTGCCAGCAGCGGCCCCGGCGGCAAGAACAAGAAGGTCCGCCGCAAGACCGGCTGACCCTCGGACCCGAGGAGCTCAGTCTCGCCGCCGCGGCGGCGGGACCGGGCGACTCCGTCCCCGCATTGGGCCACTCGGGTGAGGGAGCATAACTCCTGGCACTGCCGACAGTTGATCAGCTCGTCCCGCCGAGGGCAGCTATCTCATGCGACAGTGCGACAGAAGGATCCCCCACATGTTCAAGAAGTTCATGGCCACCGCCGCCGTCACCGCCTCCGTGCTCGGCGCGGGTGCCGCAGTCGCCTCCCCGGCCATGGCCATCGGCAACGACGAGGGCGTCACCACCGTCAACGGCAACGGCGCCGCGCAGATCTACGGCAACCAGGAGACCCACGGCAAGATGAGCCCGCAGCTCAGCGCCGTCCAGGGCTCCCTCAACAAGCTCTGCATCGGCCTGCCGGCCAAGGTCAACGCCCAGTCCCTGTTCGCGATCATCGCCAACATCGGCGTCCAGGACATCAACGTCGCGTCGAACCCGCAGAACCAGCAGTGCGCCGAGAACTCCACCCAGGCCAAGGGTGACGAGACGGCCTCGCACATCCTCAGCAACATCCCGGTCCTCTCCGGCAACCTCTCCGCCGGCAGCTGATCGACCGACATCGCGCCGGTGTCACGCGTCACGCGTGACACCGGCGCGTTTCATTTGGTCTAGACCTTGACAGGTACAGACCACCTTCGCTTCAGTGGGCGCAGTTGCCCCCCACGGCAATTCCCCCCATTGAAGGAGCAGTTGCGTGATACGTACGCTTCGCCGCCGTGCCCTCTCGCTGGCCGCCGCCGCGGCCGTCACGGTCGGCCTCGCCATCGCCCTCCCCTCCTCCCCCGCCTCCGCGGCGGCCCCCTGCGCCGGCGCCTGGACCTCGTCCGCCGTCTACACGAACGGCATGAGCGCCTCGTACGCCGGGCACAACTGGCAGGCCAAGTGGTGGACCCAGGGCGAGACGCCCGGCACCACCGGGCAGTGGGGCGTCTGGTCGGACCAGGGCGCCTGCGGTGGCGGCGGTGGCCAGGACCCCGACCCCGGCAATCCGTCCGGATTCGTGGTCTCCGAGGCCCAGTTCAACCAGATGTTCCCGAACCGGAACCCCTTCTACACGTACAACGGCCTGGTCGCGGCGCTGTCCGCCTACCCCGGATTCGCCAACACCGGGGACGACACCGTGAAGCGGCGCGAGGCCGCGGCCTTCCTCGCGAACGTCTCGCACGAGACGGGCGGACTCGTGTACATCGTCGAGCAGAACACCGCCAACTATCCCCACTACTGCGACACGAGCCAGCCGTACGGCTGTCCGGCGGGGCAGGCGGCGTACTACGGCCGCGGCCCCATCCAACTCAGCTGGAACTTCAACTACAAGGCGGCCGGTGACGCGCTGGGCATCAACCTCCTCGCCAACCCGTACCTCGTGGAGCAGGATCCGGCCGTCGCCATGAAGACGGCGCTCTGGTACTGGAACACCCAGAACGGCCCGGGCACCATGACCGCGCACGCCGCCATGGTGAACGGCGCGGGCTTCGGCGAGACCATCCGCTCCATCAACGGGTCCCTGGAGTGCAACGGCGGGAACCCCGCCCAGGTCCAGAGCCGCATCTCGAAGTACCAGAGCTTCACCCAGCTGCTGGGGGTGACCCCCGGGAACAACCTCGGCTGCTGATCCGCCGATCCGCGGTGGGCACGGTGGGAGGCGACCGCGGGCCGGCCGGATCGCCGAGGCCCGGAAGAAGGGGTTCCTGCCCCCGCTCAAGCCCTGACCCCTGCTGATCCGCGGCGCGGTCAGCGGGTGCGCAGGGCGGTCGCGAGCTGGGCCCGCGAGCGGACGTCGAGCTTCTGGTAGATGCGGGTCAGCCGGGCCTCCACCGTCTTGACGCTGAGGAACAGCTTCGCCGCGGCCTCCTGGTTGCTGGCGCCCTGGCTGACGAGCAGGGCGAGCCGGGTCTCGGCCTCGGTCAGCATCGCGGCCGCCGGCACCTGCGCACCGCCTCCCTCGCCGGGAGCCGGCTCCCTGGCGAGCTCCGTCCAGGGAGCCGCCCCGGCCAGGCCGAACACCTCGGCCGCCGCCCCCAGCGCCGCGCGGGCCGGGGCCCGCCGGCGTCTGCGGCGCTCCACCCGGGCGAGGGCGAGCAGCGTACGGCCCCGCTCCAGGGGCAGTTGCAGGTCGTCGAAGCGCCGCGCCGTGGACTCCAGCAAGTGGACGGCCGCGTCGGCCTCCCCCTGGGCCGACAGGCACAGGCCCCGGGCCCTGTCGAGGGCGGCGACGACCCCGGGGCGTCCCAGGCTCAGGGCGACCGTACGGACGCGGTCGAGGAGGTCGGCGGCCTCGCCGGGCTCGTCCGCGGCGATCAGCGCCTCGGCCAGCTCCCCGTGCCAGCGCAGTACGGAGGGATCCACCACCTGCTGGGCGGCCTCCAGCGCGGCGACGCGGCGCAGGGTGGCGACCGCCTTCGCCGCCTCTCCGGTGGCCAGTTCGACCAGGCCGAGCGCGTGCAGGCTGCGGGAGAGGAAGACCTGGTCCTGCTCCTCCTGTGAGGCCTGGATGCCGCGCCGGGCGTAGCCGGCGGCGCGTGCGAAGCTGCCGCCCATGGCCTCGGCCATCGCGGCGACGTACCAGGCGGGGCCGGGCGACAGGCCCGCCTCGATCGTCAGCTCCAGGGCCCGGCGGGCGTGGGCGGAGGCGGCCTCGCAGCGGCCGCTGCGCAGCTCCATCTCGGTGAGGCTGCGCAGGACCTCGAAGACGTCCTCGGCGGAGCCGGTGCGCTGGACCGCCGGGAGCAGGACCATCAGCTGGTGGCGGGCGTCGGCGAGGCGGTCGTCGAAGAGGGCGTGCCGGACGGCGAGGTACTGCGGGGCGTTGCGCATGCCGAGCGGCACCTCGGGCGCGGGCAGGGCGAGTGCCTCGGCCAGGATCTCCTCGGCGTCCGTGTCCCCGAGGATGCGGCCCATGCGGGCCCGTACGGTCAGGGCCATGGCCTCGGCGGTCTGGTCGCCGCCGAGTGCGGCGAGCCGGCCGGCCTCGGCGGCCGCGTCGCGGGAGCGGACCGGGTCGCCGTCGCTGAGGTTGTGCTTCCAGGCGATCCGCAGCTGGACGGCGGCCTGGAGCGAGGGGTCTCCGGCCGCCTCGTCCATGGCGTACGCGAAGGTCTCGTCGAGTGCGCCCAGGGCCTGTCCGGCGGCGTCCATCACGGCGAGCCGGGCCCGTACCCGGTCGGCGGGCGAGGCGTCGCGGGCCAGGACGGCCCGGGTGGCGCGGCGCGCGAGGTCGGCGCGGCCGGCCCAGCCGGCGTCCTCGGCGGCCGTGACGAGCCGGGCCAGTTCCTCGCCGGCCAGCCAGGACGGCGTACGGTCGGCGGCGAGCAGGCCCAGTTCGGCGGCGAGGGCCCGCTGGCCGCGGCGGCGGCAGACGGCGGCGGCCTCGGTGATCTCGGCGGCGAGCCACTGGTCGGGGGTGTCCACGGCCAGCGCGCGGTGGCGTACGGCCTGGACCGGGTCGTCGACGGCGGCGGCCAGGGCCGCGTGTCCGGCGGCGCGTTCGGGCCAGCCCGCGTCGGCGGCGAGGGCGGTGAGGAGGGCGCCTGCGGTGAACTCCACGGTCCCGTCCTCCCCCACTCTGACCAGTGCGGCCCGTTCCGCCTCGGCCAGCTCGGCCTCGGCGTCGGGGCGGCCTGCGCGGCGGAGGAGGGAGGTGGTGGGGCGGGAGGCGAGGGCGGCGAGCAGCAGGGTGCGGCGGGCCTGGGCGGAGACCCCGGCGAGGAGCCGGCGGGCCACCTCGCGGGCCTGTCCGGAGACGGGCAGCGGGTCGGCGTGGTGGGCGCTGCTGTCGCGGGCCTCGGCGGCTTCGGCGAGGGAGTGGCCGAGGGCGAGGGCGAGGCGCGGGTTGCCGCCGCTGGCCTGGTGGATGCGGCCGGCGAGGCGGGCGGGGAGGCAGTGGCGCACGAGGAGTTCGGCGACCTCGTCGGCGCCGAGCGGGGGGACCCGGATCGCGGGGACGTCGGGTCCGCAGAGGGGTTTGCCGACGGAGGCTCCGCCCTGGACGCATTCGGCGACCAGGACCCGTACGCGGGGTGGGGTGAGGCGCAGTGCGAAACGGAGCAGGTCGGTGCTCTCGGCGTCGAGCCACTGGGCGTTGTCGAGGACGAGCAGGACGGGGTGGCGGGCGGCGAGGGTGCGGAGCACCTCGACGACGGCGAGGCGCAACGCGATGTGGTCGCGTCCGGCGCGGGGGGCGTCGGCCTCGCGGCGCAGCAGGGCGATCGCGGTGCGCTGGGGGCCGGAGAGCTGGTCCAGGGCGGCGGCGGGGACGGAGGCGAGGAGGGCGGCGGCGGAGGCTTCGGGTATCCACTGGTCGGCGGCCTCGGGGGCGAGGCGGAGCACGCTCTCGCGGCGGGATTCGGCCGCGGCCGCGACGGCGCGCACGACCTCGGTCTTGCCCGCGCCGGCGGGTCCGGTGAGCAGCGCCCGGCCGTGCGTCGTCAGCGCAAGACCGACCGCCTTGATGAGTTCACCGTGTCCGACACTCGTGTCAGCGTTCCCCGTCGCCGCCACCACGCACAGCCACCAGCCTTCCGGTCCCCAGCTCCTGTGCCTTTCCTGTGAGAGGCGAGAATACGAGGTCGGACGGCAGGTGGACCCGGATTGTGACGCAGAATTCAGTCACGTGGCACGAAAACCCGGCGGACCTGCCGATACGCGGGGTATCGGCAGGCCCGGGGATTCATTTGGTCCGTACTATCGGCCCGTCAGGCCGAGTTGTTCCGGACCCCTGGTGGAGGGGAAGCCGCTCAGAACGCGAGGTTCCAGGAGTCGATCTTGCCGGTGTCGCCGCCGGCGTTGTCGTTGACCCGCAGCTTCCAGGTGCCGTTCGCGACCTCGGAGGAGGCGTTGACGGTGAAGACCTGGCTGATGTTGTCGGTGCCGCCGCCGGTCCGGTTGTGGACCGTGTAGACGCTGCCGTCGGGGGCGACGAGGTCGACCTTGAGGTCACCGATGTAGGTGTGGACGACGTTCACGCCGACCTTGAGGGTGGCCGGGGCGTTGCCGGTCTTCCCGGTGACGGTGATCGGGCTCTCCACGGTGGTGTTGTCACCGATGGCGAAGTCCGTGCCGTTCTCGAAGCCCGGGGTGGGCGGGGTCGAGGTGACGGCGGCGACGGTCGCGGCGGCGTCGGCGAGGCCGGTGCCGCAGCCGCCGGTGCAGGTGCCGGCCAGCGGGCGGGCGTTCGTCTTGATCGCCGACTCGATCTGCGCCGGGGTCAGCGCGGAGTTCGCCGACTTCAGCAGGGCGGCGAGGCCCGCGACGTGCGGGGCGGCCATGCTGGTGCCCTGGTAGGGCTTGTAGATCTCGGCGCCGGGGGTGGTGGTGCCCGCGTTCAGCGTGGAGAGGATGGCGTTCTCGGGAGTGGTGACGGTGCCGGGCGTGTCGGTGGCGCGGCGGGTCTCACCGCCCGGGGCGGCGACGTCGATGATCGCGCCGTAGTTCGAGTAGTACGAGCGGTCGCCCGCGCGGTTGCTCGAGGCGACGTTGATCACGTTGTTGCAGCTGGCGGGCGAGAAGTTCGCGGCGTCCGCGTTGCTGTTGCCGGCCGCGACGACCACGGTCGTACCGCGGGCGACGGCGGCGTTGATGGCGTTCTGGTAGCTGGTGCCGCAGGCGCCCGAGCCGCCGAGGCTCATGTTGATGACCTTGGCCGGGGTGGCGTTGGCCGGGACACCGGCCACGGAGCCGCCGGAGGCCCAGGTGATGGCGTCGACGATGTCCGAGGTGGCGCCGCCGCACTTGCCGAGCACGCGGACGGGCTGGATCTTCGCGCCGTACGCGATGCCGGCGACGCCCTTGGAGTTGTTCGTGGCCGCGGCGATGGTGCCCGCGACGTGGGTGCCGTGCCAGGAGGAGTTGCTCGCCTTGGAGCCGAGGCCGCACTCGCCGTCGGTGGCGTTCCAGTCACCCTGGTCGGCGGGGTTGTTGTCGCGGCCGTTGCCGTCGCGGGCGTCGGCGGAGCTGGAGATGAAGTCGTAGCCCGCGACGATGTTCGGGGCGACGTCCGAGTGGGCGACGTAGCCGGTGTCGATCACGGCGACGGTGACACCGGAGCCGGTGGTCTTGTCCCAGGCGCCGGGAACGTTCATGCCGGCGGTGGGCTCGAAGAGGTCCCACTGCTTGGCGTACTCGGTGTCGTTCGGGGTGACGGCCTGGGCGTACGCGCGGGAGTCGGGCTCGACGTAGGCGACGTCCGGGTCGGCGCGGAACTGAGCCATCACGTCGGCCGCGTCGGCCGGGGCCACGGTCCCGCCGAGGTTGACCAGGGCCGCTCCGGTGCCGAGGCGGCGGTCGAACTTCGCCTTCTTGCCGGCCTTCTTGCCCTTGGCGGCGGCGTCGTCGGCGGCCGCGGTGTTCGAGCTGGCCTCGGTGGCCGAGGACTTGTAGCCGACGATGAGGTTCTGGACGGGCGCCGTGGCGGCGACCGTGGCGGCCGGTGCCGCGCCGGGGTTCTCGACGGCCACGGCCACGGAGGCCGCGGCGGTGGCGGAGCCGGCGAGCAGGGTGACGGACATGGCCACCACGGATATGAGCCGACGTCTGGAAGCGTGCACGTGTTCCCCTTCGAGGGCCGTTTCCGGGCAGGCCGGAGCGGCCGGTCGGTGCGGTGTGGGAGGTTCCGGCGGCCGCGGGGCCGGAAGCGAGTTGGTCGGTCTCGCCCCGGCCGCCGCCGCGCGCCACGTCGTCCCGGCCGCAACGGCGGGGCAGGGACGACGGCGTTCCCGGCCCTTCCCCGGACGGTGGGGCCTACACGCCATGTGGGGTTGGCGTGTGAACCGCCCCGTCAGGGGAAGATCGCCGGTGGGCAGACAGTAGGCAACGCGGCGATGAACTCGATACGGGGAAAACCCTTGTCCGCCCCCTGCCGCACCCCCCGGGGGTCCCTCGGCAGGGGGCGACGGGCAGGCGGCGGCTAGGTCGTCGGGAAGAGCTTGCGGTAGTAGGTCCAGCTGGTTTCGTTCGGTTCGCTCCACTTCTCCGGGGCGTGGGCGAATTCGGGGTGATGGTCCGCGATGTACGCGCGGGTGCGCTCGGGCACCTGCGCGTACGCGTCGAGCTTGCGGCCGCGGCAGTGGAAGGTGAGGCCGCCGGGGCGCGCGCCCTGTTCCATCCAGGGCAGCCACGGGGACATCCGCGTCCAGGACATCGTCGCGGGGACGCTCGCCGCGTCGGTGGCCAGCGCGGCCCGGGGTGTGAAGAACTGGAAGAGTTCCAGCGCCCGGTAGGTGTCGTCGGCCGACTGGGCCGGGTACTCCTCGACCGGCAGGGGCGAGGGGTAGGCGAGCGGGATCTCCAGGCTGAAGCAGACCTGGTCGCCCAGTTCGGTCACGGGCACCGGGAACGGCCGCCACCGCTGGTTGGCCGGATCGTTCCAGACGTGGACCACCGGCTTGCCCTCCCAGGTCTCCGTGATCTCCCGGGTCCGGGGGTCCAGGTAGAACGCGGCCTCCCTGGAGAGCAGCTGGTAGCCGCCGATCTCGTCGTCCGGGACGAGGCGGGCGACATTGAGCCCCTCGAAGCCGAAGAGGCGCCGGTAGGGCTCGCCCGGGGCCCAGGCGTGGACGTCACCGGTCCACCAGAACGTGACCTCGTCGCCGTCGAGCGAGGCGCGGGTGCGGGCGAATGCTTGCAGGAGTTCGGCGGGTGTCGCGGCTGCTGTCATACGGCTCACTGTGCGCGGCGGCGGCCCGGGCCGGCAAGCGCCCTCACGGACAACCGGAGCCCCCTTCAAGGGGCTTGGGGGGCTGGTGGGGGCAGGTGGATTCGGCGGTCCCGGGCCGGGCGGCGACCGTCATGCGGATGCCAGGTTGACGACGGTCGCGCCACCGGCGACCGTGACCGCCATGGGGAAAGAACGCCGACTGCTCACACTCGTCATCTGCCTGGTCCTGGGGGGTGGACTGACCGCCGCGGTGCTGGGTGCCTCGCGAGCGACCGGTCCGCACGGGGGGACCGTGGCCGGGCGTCCGGCGCCCTCCGACTACGTGGACATGCGCGACGTTCCACGCGTCCCGGCCGCCGCTCCCGCCCCGGGTGCCGACGGATCCACCGGCTCGGTGGTGGTGGACTGCGGCCGCAACGAGCAGGGCCACTACAACGAGGACAACCTGGTGGTCTCGCCGGGCCTGCGGGCCGGCGCCCACCACACGCACGCGTACGTGGGGAACCTGTCCACGGACGCGATGTCGACCGACGCCTCCCTGGACGCGGCCGCCACGAGCTGCGCGGGCGGCGACCGGTCCACGTACTACTGGCCCGTCCTGCGGCGGCTCGACCGGCCGGGCACGCGCGCCCACGAGCATTCGGCGGGGCACGGGAACGCGGGCGAGATCCTGCCGGAGGTCTCGGTCCTGGTGGAGTTCCGCGGCAGCCCGGTGAGCAAGGTGGTGGCGATGCCGCGCTTCCTGCGCGCAATGACGGGCGACGCCGTCGCCTACACGGCGGGCAGCGACGCCGACGTACGGGCCCGCTGGGGGTGTTCCGGCTCCCCGGACCGGCCGACCACCCGCTACCCGCGATGCCCCGAGGGCGAGCGGGTCACCCGCACCCTGGTCTTCCCCAGCTGCTGGAACGGCATCGACACCGCCGGCGCCGGACACCGCTCGCACCTGCGCTTCCCCGGTACGAACGGCGTCTGCCCGCCCGATTTCTTCCCGGTGCCCGAACTGCGCGTCTCCCTCGCCTACGAGGTCCCCGCGGGGGTCCCCGTGGCCCTCGACTCCTTCCCCGAGCAGCGGCACAGCCCGAAGACGGACCACGCCATGTTCGTGAACGCGATGACCGGCCGGCAGATGGACCAGGTCGTCGGCTGCCTCAACGAGGGCCGCACCTGCCGGACCTGAGTGACGCAGGTCACGTGAACCGGGCGGGCGCCGGTGGCGTGTTCCGACCGCACCACTCAAGCGAGGAAGACGGAGAGGGTGAGATGGCCGGACCACTGTGGCCCCGCACTCGGCGGGGCTCGACCGACGAGGCACTGATCAAGTCGGTGTACGAGGAGCACGGTCACGCCCTGCTCGCGTACGCCACCCGGCTCACCGGGGACCGGGCCGCCGCCGAGGACGTCGTCCAGGAGACGCTCATCCGGGCCTGGCGGCATTCCGAAGTCCTGGTCAACGGAAAGGGTTCGGTGCGCGGCTGGCTGCTCACCGTGGCCCGCAACATCATCACCGACCGCTACCGGGCCAAGGCCGCGCGGCCCCCGGAGGTCTCCGGGGCCTCGGCCACTCCGCCGGTGGAGGCGGACCACGCCGACGCGGTGGTGGACAGCATGACGGTCCTGGGGGCCCTCGACCAGCTGTCACCGGAACACCGTGACGTCCTGAAGGAGTTGTACTACCGGCAGCTCAGCGTCGCGGAGGCGGCCGACACCCTCGGCATTCCGGCGGGAACGGTCAAATCGCGTGCGCACTACGCGCTCAAGGCCCTGCGCGACGTCTTCAGGGACCAACGTTCGATTGACAGCAGCTTCAGAGACGGAAAACGACAGGGCAGGCCGCCCCAGCAGCCCGCCGGACTGCGTGAGGTGGTGGCATGAACCGGCAGCGGCACGAGGAGGAACTGCTCGGCCCGTACGTGCTCGGCGTCCTGGACGCCGAGGAGGTCCGCCGGATCGAGGAACACATGAGCGGATGCGTGCAGTGCCGGGAGGAGGTGGCCGCGTTGCGCGAGATGGAAGCGGCACTGGGCGAGGTGCCCGAAGAGGCATTCCTCGACGGACCGCCGCAGGGCGGGGACCTGCTGCTCCAGCGCACCCTGCGGCAGATGCGCGGCGAACTGGCCGGTGCGCAGCGCCGGCGCGCGGGATTCGCGGGACTGGCCGTGGCGGCCTCGCTGGCCGCCGTGTTCTGGGCCGGAACACAGCTGGGCGGGGATCCCGACTCCGTCGCCCTGCCCGCGCCGCCGTCCCCGACGGCTCCGGCGGATCCCTCGCCGCCGCCCGCCGGGACCAAGCTGCTCTCCGCGACCGATCCGGGCACGGGCGCGCGGATGACCGTGCAGATGACGCCGGCGGCGAAGTGGGTGCGCTTGCACGCGGCGGTCACGGGAGTGCCGAAGGGCGAGCGGTGCCGGCTGGTCGTGGTCGCCAAGGACGGGACGCGTACCACCGCGGGCGGCTGGGTCGTCGGCGGCCAGGAGAACGGCGAGAGCAAGGGCGCGTCGCTGGACGGTTCGGCGGCGGTGGACCCGGCGAACGTCAAGGCGGTCCTCGTGGAGAACGAGGCCGGCCGGACGTTCGTGTCCGTACCGGCCTGACCGGGGCCGGGTCGGTTCCGGCCTGACCGGGGCCTGCGTGTAACGAGCCCGGGAGCCTGTCCGGCTCCCGGGCTGCGTCATACCCCGGCCCGGTCGAGCAGGCGGCGCATGTCCTCGGCGGGGAGCGCCGGGTTGGCCGCGGCCGCCCGCGCGGCCGCCGTGGCCTCCGGGTCGGGATCGGCGAGCAGTTCGCGGATCCGGGCCACGGGGAGCCGGGGGTCCCGGGCGGCGTACGCGCGGGTCTCCGGATCCCGGCTGAGCCGGTCCAGGAGCTCCGGCTCCCTACCGGGATCGCGCAGGGCCAGGCGCCGGCTCACGGGGTCCGGGGAGTCGCCGAAGCGCGCGGCGAGCCCGGCGGCGGGGAAGCCCGGCCGGGTGACGAGCATGCCCACGGCGCGATGGGTGCCGTGCAGGTAGAGGTCGAGGAGCAGCTCCGGCGGCGGTTCCGGGTGGAACTCGGCGAGCAGCAGGCGTACGGCGAAGTCCTCGTCCTGAGCGAGCAGTTCGACGGCGTCGGACGGCAGGCCGGGGCAGACCGCGGCGCTGCGCCGCAGCCAGGTGTGCGGGGACCGGGCGCACTCCCGCAGGAACGCGGCGTCCTCGCGGCGCTCCCACACCCAGTCGAGGACGGGCAGCCGGTCCTCGGCGCCGACCGTGAAGTCGATGGCGGCGCGCTCGGACTCGCTCAGTTCGGGGCGGGCGGAGACCTGGAGCCGGACCAGCGGGTCGGGGTCGACGGCCAGCCGCGCCACCAGGTCGCGCGGGAGTGAGGGGTTGCCCGCGATCGCCGCGAGCCGTTCCCCCTCCGCGACCACGCGTTCGGCGAGTTCCCGGGTGAGCCGGCCCTTCGCCAGGACCTCGCCCACCGGCCATGCTTCACCCAGCCGGTCGACCAGCCAGGTGGTCCGCTCCTCGTCCTCGTGGCAGACCCGCAGGGCCGCGGCCTGCCGCACGTCCGGGTCCTCGTCGTCGAGGAGCCGCTCCCGGGCCTCGTCCGCGAGCCGGTACCAGGCGCGGCAGGCCGCCTGCCGGAACAGCGGCTCCTCGTGGTCCGCGAGTCCGGCCAGGACGTGAGCGGGCGTCCCGCCCCACGTGACCAGTTCCTGGCGCACCAGAGCCCTGGGATGGTTCAGCAGCCGCTCGTACGCCCAGTCGGGCAGCGGGGCCACGCGCTGCCGGTAGGTCATGGGGCCGATCGCCAGGGCGAGGTGGACCCCCGGAGCCGGGTCGTCGACCAGCCGGGCACGCTGGTCGGGGTCGGCGCCGGCGTTCTCGGCGAAGGCCGCCCTGACGCCGCGGTCCGGGTGGACCAAGACGGCCTCGATGACCTCATGCGGCAGAACGGCGCGCCGCGCAACCGCTCGTCGCACCCACTCGTCTTCGTGCCCGAGCAGCCGCAGCAACACGTCCGCCGGCGCGGCCTCGTTCCCCACGAGCCCGTGCAGGAGCCCCCTCCACCGATCGCCCATGCCCGATCCCTCCCCGTTGATCCAAAACGGGCAGCGTAGCAAGCGAGCCCACAGCCGGACCGATCACCACATTGCGGTCCATGACATCCTGTGACGTCACAACTCGCCGGACGGAATCGGCGGACGTCCGGGGAAAATGGGGAAGGTCGATGAGGCTCTGCTTCCTGGTGGAGGAGCACTACCGCCACGACGGCATGCCGAACGAGGTGATCGGGCAGCTGACGGCGTGGGGGCACCGGGTGGACGTGGTGCGGCCGGGCGGGTCGCTGCTGCGCATGTCCGAGGCCGTGGACACGGGGGCGCACGACGCCTGGGTGCTCAAGACCGTCTCCGGCGGCCCGGGGCTCACCCTGCTCGAAGCCGCCGCCGCGGCCGGGATGACCACCGTCAACGACGCGCGGTCGATCCGGGGCGTACGGGACAAGGCGCTCGCCGCCGCCATCGGGCGCGGCCGCGGCCTGCCGCTGCCGACCACGTACGCGGTGGCCTGCCCCGAACTGCTCAGGGAGGTACCGGCGGCGGAGTACCCGCTCGTCGTCAAGCCGGCCGACGGCAGCTCCGGGCGGGCCGTGCGCCTGGTGTCCTCGCCGGAGCAGCTGGAGACGATGCTGCCCGTGCTCGCGGGCGAGGGCATGCTGATCGCCCAGCCGTACGTACCCAACTCGGGCACCGACATCAAGGTGTACGGGGTCGGCGGCGAGCTGTTCGCGACCGAGCGCTGCTCCCCCCTGCACCCGGACCCCTCGGTGCGGGAGCGCCGGGTGCCGCTGTCGGCCGAGGTGGCGGCGATCGCCGCCCAGGTCGGGGCGGTCTACGGGCTGGACCTGTACGGGGTGGACGTGCTGCTGGGCCCGGACGGGCCGGTGGTCGTCGACGTGAACGACTTCCCGAGCTTCCGTCAGGTGCCGGACGCGGCGGCGCGGGTGGCCCGGGCGGTGCTGGAACTGGCGCGGACGGGCGGCCCGGCGCAGCCGCGGGCGGCCTCCCCGCAGCCCGCGTCCACGGCCGGACCGGCACCGGCACCGGCACCGGCACCGGCACCCGCGACGCTGTCGTTCCCGACGCTGCCCGTGTCGATTCCGGTACAGGCATCGGCGAGGGCGGGCGAGAGCATATGAGGATCGGCCTGATCACGCCGGACCCCGGGCATCCGCTGCTGGCGGGAGCCGCCGCGCTGCTGGCGCCGGAGCATGTCGTCGAAGCCCTCGATCCGACCCCGCCCGGGGACGCGCCCGTACCGGTGCCCCGGCGGCCGGCCGATGTGTACCTGCTCAAGTCGGGGACCCCGCACGCCGTGGAGCTCGCGCGGGAGCTGGAGCGGCGGGGCGCGGCCGTGCTGAACTCCGCGGCGGCCACCGCGCTGTGCCAGGACCGGACGGAGATGGCCGGGCTCGCCCTGCGGGCCGGACTCCCCTTCGCCGCGACCCGTACGGTCGGCCCCTTCTCGGCGTGGGCCTCCGGGTCCCTCCTGGCCGCCCCGGTGGTGGTCAAGAGCCGGCACAACCGCAAGGGCGACCTCGTCGCCCGCGCCGACGACACCGCGGCGCTGCGCGCGTTGGCGCGGGCCTGGCCCCGGGAGCCGGTCGTGGTGCAGGACTACGCGCCCAACAGCGGCTGGGACCACAAACTGTGGGCCATCGGGGACCAGGTCTTCGCGGCCCGGCGCCGCTCCGAGCTCTCCCCCGCCGGGCGGGGCGCCAACCAGCCGCTGTCCCCGGAGGAACTGCCGCCCGAATGGGCCGGTCTGGTGCGCGAGGTGGGCGCGGTGTTCGCGCTGGACGTCTTCGGCGTGGACATCATCGACACCGGCGGCGGCACGCCGCTGATCGTCGACATCAACGCCTTCCCCGGCGTGCGGGGCCAGCCCGAAGCACCCGCGGCCCTCGCATCCCTGACCCTGCGCCGAGCGGCGGACCGCCGACGGCCGCTCGTGTGAGCCCGGCGGTGCGCGGCGTGACGGTGAACCGTAACGAGAGACAGGCGCGGCTTGACCTCAAGTGAGGTTCAGGTTGCAGGCTTCTTCGTATGCCGCCGGCCGTGCGGCAGCGCAGCACTTCATACGTTGGAGGAAGTCTCATGTCGAGCAGTGCCGTTCCGAATTCCGGCTCCGCCGTTCCCACCGCCCCCTCGGTCCGCCGTTCCGGCCTCACCTGGTGGAAGGCACTGGCCACCGGCGCGGTCGGCGCGGTCGTGGTCAATCTGATCGTTCTTGCCGTCGCCAAGCTGGCCGATGCCTCGCTCGTCGTCGTCGACGGCGGCGAAGAGCACGCGATCACGGTCGGGGGCGTCATCGGCGCCTCCGTCGTCCCGCTGCTCGCCGGGACGGGCGCCGCCCTCCTGCTGGCCCTGTGGAAGCCCGTCTTCCTGCGGATCGCGCAGTTCGTCGGCGGTGGGCTGGCGCTGCTGTCGGTCGCCGGCCCCATGTCGTCCGGTGCCGACGGCGGTACCGTCGCGGCCCTGTCCCTCATGCACATCACCCTCGGCGTGGCGGTCGTCACCGCCCTGGAGCTCCACCGCCGCCACCGTTGAGCCCGCCTGGTCGGTCCGACCGCGCACGATGCCCCGAACCTCGCGGCTCCGGTTCGGGGCGGACGCGCGCGGCCGGACGGGGGAATGCGCCGGGTGGGACGGGCGCGGGGCGGTGTCGTGGCGGGGGTCGGGAGGGGGCACGGTGAGGATCGGGGCATGGGCGTCGTCCTGCCGGTCCTCTTCGCGCTGTTCGCGGCGCTCAGCAACGCGCTCGCCACGGTGCTCCAGCGGCGCGCGGCGCTCACCGTGCCGCAGAGCGACGGCTTCCGCTTCAGCCTGGTCCTCGACCTGCTGCGGCGGCCGGTGTGGGTGGGCGGGATCCTGGCCGTGATCGCGGCCGGTGTCGGTCAGGCCCTGGCGCTGGCCACGGGGGCGCTGGCCCTCGTACAGCCGCTGTTCGTGCTGGAGCTGCCGCTGGCCCTGCTGATCGCCTCGCTGGTGACGCGTCAGCGGCTGCCGGGGGCGCTGTGGCTGGCCGTGGCGGGCGTGGTGGCGGGGCTCGGGATCGCGCTGGTGGCCGCCTCGCCCCAGGGCAACCGTACGGACGTGCCGGCCGCGCGGTGGGCGGTGGCCCTGACGGCCTGCGCGGTCGTCGTGGTCCTGCTGGCCGTGGCCGGACTGCGCCGCCCGCCCGGCCGCGCGCGGGCCGGTTGCCTCGGCGCGGCCACCGCCGTCTGCTACGCGCTCACCGCCGCCCTGATGAAGTCCTCGGTGCACGTCCTCGACGACGGCGGCCTGGGCGCGTTCCTGACCTCCTGGGAGACGTACGCCTTCGGCGCGAGCGGGATCTGCGCCCTGCTGCTGCTCGAACACGCCATGCAGGGCGGGCCGCTGGTCGCCTCGCAGCCCGCGCTGACCCTCGGCGACGCGAGCATCAGCATCGCACTGGGCGTGATCCTGTACGAGGAACACCTGCGGTCGGGCTGGTGGTTGCTCCCCCAGCTGCTGGGCATCGCCCTGATCTGCACGGCGGTGTTGGCCCTCGCGAAGGCCGGGGACGGCGCTCCCTGAGGACGGGTAGCGTGCCGGTCAGTCGAGCGGAGGGCGGGATCCATGCGAGCGGTGGTCTTCGAGCGGTACGGCGAGCAGGCCGAGGTCAGGGACGTGCCGGAGCCTCGGCCGGCGGCGGGCGGTGTGGTGGTGCGGGTGGAGGCCACCGGGCTGTGCCGCAGCGACTGGCACGGGTGGATGGGGCACGACCCGGACATCGTGCTGCCGCACGTCCCCGGACACGAACTGGCGGGCGTGGTCGAGGCGGTGGGGGCCGGGGTGTCGAACTGGCGGGTCGGCGACCGCGTCACCGCGCCGTTCGTGTGCGCCTGCGGAAGCTGCGCCGAGTGCGCGGCGGGTGACCACCAGGTCTGCGCGCGGCAGACCCAGCCCGGGTTCACCCACTGGGGGTCCTTCGCCGAGTACGTGGCCCTGGACCACGCCGACGTGAACCTGGTGGCCGTGCCCGAGGAACTCTCGTACGCCACGGCGGCCGGGCTCGGCTGCCGGTTCGCGACGGCCTTCCGGGCGGTGGTGGCACAGGGCAGGGTCGCGGCGGGCGAGTGGGTCAGCGTGTACGGCTGCGGCGGGGTAGGTCTCTCCGCGGTGATGATCGCGGCGGCGGCCGGGGCGCGGGTGGTCGCCGTCGACACGGCGCCGGGGGCGCTGGAGCTGGCACGGAAGTTCGGCGCCGCGCACGGAGTGGACGCCACGGCGTGCGCCGACACCGCGCAGGCGGTGCGGGAGTTGACCGGCGGGGGCGCGCACCTCTCGCTCGACGCGCTGGGGTCCCCGGCGACGGCCGCGGCCTCGGTGAGCGGCCTGCGCCGCCGGGGCCGGCACGTACAGGTGGGCCTGCTTCCGGCGGCGTCCGGCGTGGCGGTCCTGCCGATGGACCGGGTGATCGGCTGGGAGCTGGAGGTCCTCGGGAGCCACGGAATGGCGGCGCACGCGTATCCGCCGATGATGGAGCTGGTCCGGGGCGGGGCGCTGCGCCCGGACCTGCTGGTCACCTCGACGATCCCGCTGGACGCGGCCCCCGCGGCGCTGTCCGCGATGGGCTCGGCCGCGGGAGCCGGGGTCACGATCATCCTGCCGGGATCGGGGGCGCGCGGCTGAGCTGCGAAGCCGACCCGGTTCGCCCCGAACGCCCCCTCGATCCCGACGTACGTCGCCCGGCCAGGCCCTGTCGGCTACCCCGGCAGGGGGGTCCGCGCGTACGTGCCCGACAGCAGGTGGCCCGCGCCCGGGGCCACGGCGTCCAGGTCAAGGGCCCGGAGCATCTGGTGGGCGGTGCAGACCGCCGCGGAGACGACCGGCTTGCCCAGGAGCTGTTCGGCCTCCTCGATGGCGCCCAGGGACGGCATCTGCACGCAGGCCGAGAGCACCACGGCGTCGGCGTCCGAGTACCGCAGCGCCTGCGCGAGGCCCGGCAGCCGGGCCGGGTCGTGGGCGGCGACGTCGAGGTTGTCCGGGATTTCGAGGGCCTCGTAGTCGAGGACCTCGATGCCCTCGTGCGTGAGGTAGTCCACGACGGTCCGCGTGAGCGGGCGCATGTAGGGGGCCAGCAGCGCGATCTTCTTGGCCCCGATGGTGTGCAGTCCGTGGACGAGGGCTCCGGCGCTGGTGACGACGGGGGCCGGGGCGCCGTTCTCGACGGTGCGGGTGTGCAGCCGCTGTTCCGAGGTCCGGTGGTAGCCGAGGCCCATGCTCATGATGGCGACCAGGCAGGCGTAGCCGAGTACGTCGACCCGGGCGTCGGACAGTTCCACGGCGCAGCGGTCGGAGTCGGCGTCCATGGCCCTGAGCTGTTCCGGGGTCACGTGGGTCATGCGCATCCGGCTGGAGTGGAAGGTGAAGCGCTCGTCGGGGGCGATGGCCTGGCGGGCCCGGAGGATGGCCGGGACCTCGGTTTCCATGGTGACGTTGGAGCTCGGCACGATCTGGCCGATGCGGTAGGTGCGGGGTGCCACGGGGTGCTCCTCAGCGGGCGTCGACGACGGGGTTGGTCAGGGTGCCGATCAGCTCGACGGTGGCTTCCACCGTGTCACCGGGGGTGAGGAACTCCGGCGGGACCATGCCGGCGCCGACACCGGAGGGCGAGCCCGTCGCGATGACGTCGCCGGGTTCCAGGGTCATGCCGGAGCTGATGTCGGCGATGAGGCGGGCGATCGGGAAGAGCATGTGGCGGGTGTTCGACTTCTGCTTGGTGACGCCGTTGACGCGCAGCGAGAGGTCGAGGGCCATGGGGTCGCGGATCTCGTCGCGCGTCACGATGACCGGGCCGAAGGGGGCGTAGGAGTCCTGGCCCTTGGAGAAGAACCACTGGCCGGAGCGGCGCTGGTCGCGGGCGCTGATGTCGTTGATGATGCTGAACCCGAAGATGTGGTCGTACGCCTCCTCCTCGCTCACCCGGTGGGCGGTGCGGCCGATGACGACGGCGAGTTCGCACTCCCAGTCCAGCTGGGTGGTCAGGTCGGCGTTGTGCAGGATCGGCTGGCCGGGGCCGGTGACGGCGGTGGCGGGCTTGCCGAAGAGCACCGGGCGCGGCGGCAGGTCCTTGTCGGTGTCGAGACTGCGGCTGGACTCCTCGACGTGCTCGATGTAGTTGAGGCCGACACCGATGATCTTGCCGGGGCGCAGCGGGGCGCGCAGGGTCACGTCCTCCGGCCGGTGGACGGCGCCGGCGAGCGGTCCGGCGGGGCCGGCGGCGAGCAGCTGCCGGGCGGCTTCCTCCGCGGCCGGGCCGGCCTGGACGAAGGACAGCAGGTCGTGCGGGAGTCGGACGCCGGCGTGGTCGGCCAGGACCGCGAGGTCGAGGACGAGGCCGTCGGCCTCGACGCCCAGGCGTTCGGTGGTGTCGTCGGGGCCGTGGGTGAAGGTCAGCAAGCGCATGCGGGGGCTCCTCGTGGGTCAGGCGGCGGTGACGGTCTGGTGCCCGCCGTTGTCGGCGTACGCCTCTTCCCGGTGGAAACCGAGCGAGCGCATGACGGGGAAGTCGTTGAAGGAGAAGAGGCAGGCGTCCTCGGTCTGGTCCAGGTTGTGGTGCTCGTGCCAGGCCCAGGAGGGGACGCAGAAGATGTCGCCCTGCTTCCACTCGAAGCGCTGTCCGGCGATCACCGAGACTCCGCGGCCCTTGGCGGCCGTGTAGACCACCGAGCCGGTGTGGCGGTGGGCGAGGGTGGCCTGGCCGGGGCGCAGCAGCTGCATGTGGGCGCCCATGGTGGGCATGACCGAGCCGCCCGTCACCGGGTTGGTGTACTCGGCGATGACCCCGTCGTACGGGGAGCCGTCGCTCGCCTTGGCGAGGCCGCGCAGGGCTTCGTACGTGGACTCCCAGGGGTAGGCGAGCAGCGGCGAGTAGGGCCGGGTCCACTTCTCCACCCCGTACGGCAAGAGGTTCGCTCCGTAGGTCAGGACCGAGGAGTTGATGACCTTCCCCGGGGTCTGGTACAGGTCTGGGTGGACCTCGTAGAACCCGGCGTCCAGGGCGTTGACCAGTGGGATGTCGAGTCCGTCCTGCCAGATGACGGGGGCGTCGTCGGAGTCGTTGCCGTGCTCGTGCCAGGTGCCGTTCGGGGTGATGGCGAAGTCGCGGGGCCCGACCTTCAGCTTCTGTCCGTCGACGATCGTCCAGGCGCCGGTGCCCTCGTGCACGAAGCGCAGGGCGGCGGCCTGGTGCCGGTGGGCGGTCATGGCCTCGCCGGGTCCCATGATCTGCAAGCCGGTGTAGAGGAGTCCCGCGGCGGCGCTGACGTCCTTGCGGCCCGGGTTGACGAGCATGACGACACGGCGGCCGGCGTCGTCGCCCTTGACGAGGCCGAGGGCCCTGAGGACGTGGGGGCGCAGTTCGTCGTAGCGCCACAGCACGGGCACGGACCGGGGCTGCGGGTACCAGGGCTCGATGTCGTTGGCCACGGTCCACAGGGCGCCGGCGTCGAGGGCGCCGAGCTCTGCGTAGTACGCGGTGAGTTCGGGGGTCTCGGACACCCGGGCGCGGCCGAGCATGGTGTCGTCCTGCTCCATGGTCATACGTCCTCCTCAGGGGTGGCGGTGTCGGTGAAGGGGGCCGGGGGCACGGTGAAGGTCACGGGCAGCCGGGGGCGGTTGTCGACTTCGAGGCGGAAGATGTCGAAGCGGTTGTAGTGGCCGGTGATGTCGTGCATCTGCTTGGGCTGGATGCACCGGGCCAGGTCGATCTCGCCGTAGACGATTCCCTCGTCGTCCACGAGGGGTTCGGTGACCGGGCGGCCGTCGGGGCCGAAGATCCCGGACAGGGCGCTGCGGGGGCGGGTGAACTGCTTGCGCAGTTCCTCGTCGTCCCCGGCGATCAGGTCGACGATCTCCGGGGAGATGGTCGAGCAGGCGACGACGGAGAAGACCTTGCCCTCGAAGCTGTGGGCGGCGGTACGGACGGCGATCGCGTCGGCCATGTCGTAGTCGGCGGGGGCGACGGGCAGGGCGATGTAGCAGGAGGCGTGGACGAGTTCGCCCTGCGCGAGGAGGGTGAAGCGGGCCAGGGTGTTGGTGTTCTCGCCGCAGGCGAGCGCGCCGAGGGGGCCGACGGGGGTGGAGTGGACGACGAGTGAGCTGCCGTCTCCGCCGGTCCAGGTGAGCTTCTCGGCCCAGGTCGGCACCAGTTTGCGGTGGACGCCGAGGAGGGCGCCGTCGGGTCCGATGGTCAGCAGGGTGTTGTAGAGGACGCCGAGGCTGTGCGGGGCGCGCTCGTTGACCCCGATGACGAGGACGATCCCGTGCTGGCGGGCCGCCGCGCGCAGGGCGTCGACGTGCGGGCCGGGGATGTCGACGGAGGCCCGCTGGAGCCGCTCGAACCAGGGCGAGCCCTGGACCGGGTTCATCGTCCAGTTCCAGTAGGGGTAGCCGGGGACGAACACCTCGGGGAAGACGACGAGTTCGGCTCCGTTGGCCGCGGCCTCTGCGATCAGGGCGACGGCCTTGTCGACGGTGGCGGCGGGGTCGAGGTAGACGGGTGCGGCCTGGACGGCCGCCGCGGTGAAACGGGGCAGGTTCTCCCTGTCCATGGGCATGGGGACCTCCTGCTATCGGGCGACGGGAGCGGGCGCCGCGGCGGCGCGCGGCAGCCAGCGGCGGTGGGCGGACTCGGCGGGCTGCCGCAGGAGTTCGAGGCGGGGCGGGATCCGGTCGGTGCGGGCCGACGGTGGCCGGCCGCTGCCCGCCCGCCAGGCGCGCGCCCAGGGGGCGGCCGGGCCCTGGTAGCCCTGGGCCGCGGCGGCGTGCAGGGTCCACAGCGGGTCGTGGATCTGCGCGCGGCCGACGCCGCACAGGTCCGCCCGGCCGGCCAGGATGATCGAGTTCACGTCGTCGTACGTGGAGATCGCGCCGACGGCGATCGTGGGGACGCCGGTGGCGTTGCGGATGAGGTCGGCGTAGGGGGTCTGGTAGCTGCGGCCGTAGCGGGGCCGCTCGTGGGAGACGACCTCGCCGGTGGAGACGTCGACGGCGTCGGCGCCCGCCTCGGCGAGCGCGCGGGCGATCGCGACCGCGTCGGCCTCGCTGGTGCCGCCCTCGGCCCAGTCGGCGGCGGAGATCCGCACGAGCAGCGCCTTGCCGGCCGGCCACACCTCCCGTACGGCGCGCAGGACTTCGAGCGGCAGCCGCAGCCGGCCGTCGAGGTCGCCGCCGTACTCGTCGGTCCGCAGGTTGGTCAGCGGGGACAGGAACCCGGAGAGCGCGTGGCCGTGCCCGTACTGGAGTTCCAGCACGTCGAAGCCGGCCCGGTCGGCGCGCCGGGCGGCGCTCACGAAGTCCCGTACGAGGGCTTCCATATCGGCCCGGTCGGCCTCGCGCGGCACCGGGCTCCGCTCGTCCCAGGCCAGCGGGGAGGCGGCGATCGGCTGCCGGTCCTGCGCGGCCGCGCGGCGTCCGGCGTGGGTGAGCTGGATGCCGAGGCAGGTGTCGGACTGGCCGTGGACGAAGTCGGTGATGCGCCGCCAGGCCGCTTCCTGTTCGTCGTTCCACAGGCCGGGGCAGCCGGGGGTGGCCCGGCCGTCGGCGCTGACGGCCGTCATCCCGGCGAGGACCAGGCCGGCGCCGCCGAGCGCCTGCGTACTGAGGTGGACGAGGTCGAAGTCGCCGGGGACGCCTTCGCGCGCGGTGTGCAGGGCGGTGGGCGGTACGACGACCCGGTTGCGCAGCAGCAGTCCGCCGAGCGGGTAGGGCCGGAACATCGGCGGCACGGTCGAGGAGCGGTTGACCGCGGTGGTGAACTTCTCGTCGCGCACGCGCAGGTTGTCGTAGGTGACGCGGCGGCTGCGGGTCAGGAGGTTGAAGGCGAACTGGTACGGGTCCTGGCCGGTGTAACGGTCGATGTGCTCGAACCACTCCAGGCTGGCCTGGGCCGCGCGCTGGGTGGACTCCACCACCGGCTTGCGCTCGTCCTCGTACGCGGCGAGCGCGGTCGGCACATCGGGGTGTTCGTGCAGGCTGGCGGCGAGGACGAGGGCGTCCTCCATGGCGAGCTTGGTGCCGGAGCCGATGGAGAAGTGCGCGGTGTGGGCGGCGTCCCCGAGGAGGACGATGTTCTCGTGGCGCCAGGTGCGGTTGCGGACCGTGGTGAAGCGCAGCCACTTGGAGTTGTTGGGGATGAGGCGGTGGCCGTCGAGGTGGTCCGCGAGGAGTTCCTCGCAGCGCCGGATGCTGTCCTCGTCGCTGGCCCCGGGCGGATGGTCGCGGTCGGCGAACTCCTCGAAGCCGGCGCGCCGCCAGGCGTCCTCCGCCATCTCGACGATGAAGGTGGAGCGGGTGCCGTCGTAGGGGTACGCGTGTACCTGGAGGGCGCCGAAGTCCTGCTCGTCGACGATGAAGGTGAAGGCTTCGAAGACCTTGTCCGTGCCGAGCCACATGTAGCGGCCGGCGCGTTCGTCGAGGTCGGTGCCGAAGGTGTCGGCGTAGGCGGCGCGGGTGGCCGACCGTACGCCGTCGCACGCCACCACCAGGTCGTACGACGCGGCGAGTTCGGCGGCGGGCGGGGCCTGGGTGCGGTAGCGGACGTCCACCTCCAGGGCGGCGCAGCGCTCCTGGAGGATCCGCAGCAGGTGCCGGCGGCCGAGGGCGGCGAAGCCGTGGCCGCCCGAGGTGAGGGTGGAGCCCCGGTAGCGGACGTCGATGTCGGCCCAGCGGGCGAACTCGGCCGACATGGCCGCGTGGATCTCGCGGTCGGCCTGGGCGATGCCGTCGAGCGTCTCGTCGGAGAAGACGACACCGAAGCCGAAGGTGTCGTCGGGGGCGTTGCGTTCCCAGACGGTGACCTCCCAGTGCGGGGAGAGCTGCTTGGTGAGGGCCGCGAAGTACAGTCCGCCGGGCCCTCCTCCTATGACTGCGACGCGCACGCCGTACCTCCTGGTGATTGCGCGGATTCCGCGCGGGTGAGCAGTTCGGGTTCCTGCGGCCCGGCCGTGTCCAGCCGTTCCCGTACGTCGGCGGGCCAGGGGGTGGACCCGGTGGCGTGGGCGGCCGAGTGGGCGATGACCATGCGGCCGGTGGCCGCCTCCGCGCCCTGTTCTCCGCGCACGGTGAAGGCGTAGTGCAGGGAGGCCGTACCGACCTTCGTGACCGTCAGCTCGGTGCGTACCGCCTCGCCGAACCAGAGCCGGGCCCGGTAGTCGGCCTCGAAGTGCACCCGGGGCGTGCTGCCGAACAGGTGGGCCAGGCCGAGGCGGTGGAGCAGGACGGCCTCGGCCGCCTCGACCCAGCGCACGACGGTGGAGTGGTGGTAGTGGCCGGCGGCGTCGGTGTCGGTCCACTCGACGCGGCGCTCGACGATGACGCTGGGCGGCAGGAGCGACGGTGTGGGTGGTGGGGACGGCGGCGCGGACGGCGGCGCGGACGGGCCGGGTCTCGCCGTGTCGGAGAGGGCGCGCTCGCGCAGTGCGCCGCGGCGGAGCTTCCCGGTGCCGGTGCGCGGGAGTTCCGTGACGAATTCCACGGCGCGCGGGTACTTGTACGGGGCGATGGTCTGCTTGACGTGGGCCTGGAGCTCGCGGACGGTCTCCTCGGCGGCCGGGACGCCGGCGCCGAGGACCACGTAGGCCTTGACGACCATGCCGCGCCGCGTGTCCGGGGCCCCGACGACCGCGCATTCCGCCACGTAGGGGTGGATGGCCAGGGCCTTCTCCACCTCGGGGCCCGCGATGTTGTATCCGGAGGACACGATCATGTCGTCGCTGCGGGCCACGTACCAGAAGTAGCCCTCCGCGTCGCGGATGTAGGTGTCGCCGGTGATGTTCCAGCCGTTCCTGACGTACGAGGCCTGGCGCGGGTCCGCGAGGTAGCGGCAGCCGGTGGGGCCGGTGACCGCCAGCAGGCCGGGCTGCCCGTCGGGGACGGGATCGCCCTGCTCGTCGACGACGGCGGCGCGGTAGCCGGGGACCGGGCGGCCGGTGGCGCCGGGCCGGATGTCCTCGTCGGCCGCGGAGATGAAGACGTGCAGCATCTCGGTGGCGCCGATGCCGTCGATGATGCGCAGCCCGGTGGCGGCGTGGAACTCGTGCCAGACCGCGGCCGGCAGCGCTTCGCCGGCGGACACGCAGCGGCGCAGCCCGGCCAGCCGGTCCACCGCCCCGCCCTCCATGATCGCGCGGTAGGCGGTGGGCGCGGTGAAGAGCACGGTCACCCCGTGGGCCGCGACGAGTTCGGCCAGTTGCAGCGGGGGCGCCTGCTCGATCAGCAGGGTGGCGGCCCCGACGGAGAGGGGGAAGACCACCAGCCCGCCGAGCCCGAACGTGAAGGCGAGCGGCGGGGTGCCGGTGAAGACGTCGTCCGGGCGGGGTTTGAGGACGTGCCGGGAGAACGTGTCGGCGTTCGCGAGGACGTCCCGGTGGAAGTGCAGGGTCGCCTTCGGGCGGCCGGTCGTCCCGGAGGTGAAGGCGATCAGCGCCACGTCGTCCGCGGCGGTGACCACGGTGGTGAACCGGCCGTCCTTGGCCGCGCAGAGTGCGGTCAGGTCCGTGGGTCCGGGACCGCCGTACGTGAGGACGGGCAGGTCGGGCAGGTCGGGCAGGTCCTGCCCGCCGGGGCGGCGGGCCGGGTCGAGCTCGTCGGCGTAGCGGTGGTCGCACACGGCGAGCAGCGGCCGGCTGATGTCGGTGAGCTCGGCGAGCTCGGACGCGCGCAGCATCGGCATGGTGGTGACGGCGACCCCGCCGGCCTTCAGGATCCCGAACCACGTGGCGACGAGCCACGGGTTGTTGGGGCCGCGCAGCAGGACGCGGTTGCCGGGGACGAGGCCGAAGTCCTCGGTGAGGACCTGGGCGACCTGGTTGGCGCGGTGCTGCAGTTCGCCGTAGGTCCAGCGCTCGGTCGGGGTGAGCAGACAGGGGCGGTCGGGGCCCAGCCGTTCGACGGCGTCGTCGAGCAGGCGCTGTGCGCAGTTGAGCCGGTCCGGATAGTCCAACTCCGGTAGGTCGAAGTGGAGTTCGGGCCAGAGAGCGAGGGGTGGCAGCCGGTCACGACAGAAGGAATCGGCGTGCGCGGAAGGGGAGAGCTCCATGGGGCGGCACCTCAATCAGGGAGCAGCGGGGAGACGGGTGCAAGATATGTCGAATATTTGGCGTGCGTCAATGTCTCGCGATATCCGAGGAGCGCGACCCGCGTCGCGGACATCCGCGCGGCAGCTCAGGCCGCGGGTATCCGCACGCGGACGGACTTCCCGAACTCGTGGACCATCACGGAGAGTTCGCCACCCAGCTCGGCCGTCATCAGCTGCACGATCAGCAGTCCCCGCCCGTCTTCGGAGTCCGGGTCGATCTCGGCACGCGGAGCGGGCAGCCGCGGCAGCCCCGCACCCCGGTCCGCGACCTCCAGCCGGAGCCAGCCCCCGCCGACGGCCACCCCGACCCGCATCCGACCGGCTCCGGCGTGCCGGACGACGTTGCCGACGAGCTCACTCACCGCCAGCAACAGGACGTCGGCCGCGCCGCACGGGACCCGCCAGCCGTCGAGCGTGGCGCGCACCCGGGCCCTGACCTGCGGAACGCTCGCGGCGACGGGGTCGGCGACCCAGTGGACGAAGCTCCGGACCGCGGGAGGGGCGGAACTGCCGGTGGTGGTGAGCATGACGTGCTCCCGGAGGGGGAAGGCGGCGCGTCCACTGGCGCGTCTCGCGCAACGGCTCCAGAAGTCGGGGCGCCCCTGGGCTTGTAGTCAGCGGAAATGCGTCGCTAGAGTCGTGATTACACGTGTAACAAGCTACGCCTCCCTCGGTGACTCGCGCAAGCATTTCGGACATTCGACGCGAAGCCTGCACGCCGCCCCCGCCGGGACCGCCGCATTGGAAGGGCCGCAATGACG
Organism: Streptomyces sp. NPDC029164; assembly: GCF_055563995.1. Lineage (NCBI taxonomy): Bacteria > Bacillati > Actinomycetota > Actinomycetes > Kitasatosporales > Streptomycetaceae > Streptomyces > Streptomyces sp. NPDC029164. The sequence goes on from NZ_JBVHWW010000013.1 coordinate 44,067, forward strand.
CAATCCCCACCCGCCGAGTTCGACATCGCCGACATGACCTGGCCGCCCCCGCCGTACCAGTCCCCCGTGCCGCCCGTGACGGGCGCGGACGGGGTACGCCGCTTCGACGGGGTCACGTACGCGACCACCCCCGGCTACCGCCCCCGCCTGCTCGACGTCCAGGTGCCCGCGGGCGAGGGGCCGTTCCCGGCGGTCGTCTGGATCCACGGCGGCGGCTGGCTGGACGGCGACCGCCGGTACCCGCCGCCGACCGTGCCCGCCGCCCTCCTGCACGGGGCGGTACTGGCGGCCGGGCTCGCGATCGTCTCCATCGACTACCGGCACAGCCTCGAAGCGCCGTTCCCGGCCCAGCTGCACGACGTGAAGGCCGCGATCCGCTACGTCCGCACGTTCGCCGGCACCCTCGGCATCGACCCGGACCGGATCGGCGTCTGGGGCGAGTCCGCGGGCGGCCACCTGGCGGCGCTCGCCGGGCTCGTCGGCCCCGACAGCCCGCAGGCCGCGGCGCTGGAGGGCACGCACGGCGTCGGCTCCGGCGACACCGGGGTCCTCGCGGTCGTCGACTGGTACGGCGTCTCCGACCTGGTCGCCCTGGCCGCGCACCCGATGCCGGCCATGGCGTCCGGGATGGAGTTCCCCGATCCCTACGAGGCCCTGCTGGGCGCCTCCGTGGCGGAGAACCCGGAGGCCGCCCGGGCGGCGAGCCCGGTGACGTACGCCGCGGACTCGACCCCGCCGCCGTTCCTGCTGGTCCACGGGACCCGGGACGGCCTGGTCCCGTACAGCCAGAGCGAGGTCCTCGCCGAGGCCCTGAGGGGTGCCGGGGGCGAGGTCACCCTGCGGCCCGTGGACGGCGCCGACCACATCTTCCTCGGGGCTCCGGACATCAGGCCGATCGTCGAGGAGAGCGTGGCCTTCCTCGCCCGGCACCTCGGCGCGGGGGCCTGACGGCCGGTCCCGCCCACGCGTTCCACCGCGGGGGGGCGGCCCGGCCGCATCCCCCGCGTTCCCCAAGCCCCTCCCCTTTCCCCACCTCCTTCCCTCCCTCCCTCCCTCCAGAGCACACACGGCCGCGGGCACTCCCGCGGCCGCGAGAGGCACCGCCATGCCCGGCACTCCGGTCATCACCCCGAACGACAGACCCGACAGACCCGACGGCCCCCGCGCAGCCGCCCGCCGCACCGCAAGCGCGTCACCCCCGCGCCGCGACCGCGGAGTCCTCGTCGCGGCCCTCCTGCTCCTGGCGGCCGCCGTGGTACCGGCCCTCGTGGTCCGCTCCGACGTCACGCATCCGCCCTTCCAGGGGCTGGACGAACGCTGGCTGGTCTGGATGGGCGGCCCCCACGAGGGCCTGTACCTGGCCGCCGCCACGGCCCTGAACTGGTTCGGCGGCCCGGTCGGCGCCATCCTCCCGCTCACCCTGCTGACCGTGTTGCTCGTCCGCGGGCGCTGGGCGTCGGCCGGTTTCCTGCTCGTCGGCTACCTCGGCGGCAACATGCTCGTCATCCAAGGGCTCAAGCACCTGGTGGACCGGCCGCGGCCGGCCAACCCCCTGGTCCGCGTCGACCACGGCTCCTTCCCGTCCGGGCACGCGGCCACGGCGGCGCTGCTCGTCGTCACCGTCGGCGTGCTCCTGGTCCCGGCCGCCCGGCGGCGGGCCTGGTGGTTCGGGGGCGCGGCCTTCACCCTGGCCATGATGTGGAGCCGTACCTGGCTGCACGCGCACTGGCTGACCGACACCGTGGCCGGCGCCGCCGCGGGCGCGGGCGCCGGCCTGCTGGTCTGGTGGCTCTTCCAGCCCGCCCTCGCACGGGAACGCGTACGCCGAGCGCCCGGCGCCACCGCGCCGTCCGAACAGCCGGCCTGACCCTCTACGCCGTCTCTTCCGGGTCGCGCCGGGAAGGACACACGCAGAAGGGGTGCCCGGCCGGGTCGGTGAAGACGCGCCATCGTCGCCCACCCGGCTGGTGCTCCGGCTTGGTCGCGCCCAGCTCCAGGAGCAGCGCCTCAGCCTCGTCGAGGTCGTCGACGTCGAAGTCGACGTGGGCCTGTTGCGGGACGGTGTGGTCCGGCCAGGTCGGCGCCCGGTGACCCTCGACCCGCTGGAAGCCGAGGAAGAGCCCGCCCTCCCCGGTGAGTCCGGCGAAGTCAGCGTCGGACGCGGGGTGGGGTTCCAGCCCCGTGGCGCGCTGGTAGAACGCGGCCAGCGCCACGGGGTCGGCGCAGTCGAGCGTGATCGCGGTCAGTTTCAGTCTCGGAGGCACGTCAACTCCCTGCCGTCCGGCACGCTGCCCGGCGTGCGCTCTCGAATTCCGTCCTCGCTCACGAGGTCAGGCGGGGGACCAGGACGGCTTCCACCGCCGGCACGGGCGTCGCCGTACCCGTCTCGATCAGCTCGTGCACGGCGTCCGCGATCCGTGCCGCCGACGGCATGTCCAGGCGGATCGTGGTGAGCGCGGGCTGCTGGAGTGCGGAGAGGACGAGGTCGTCGCAGCCGACGAGCGCGACCTCGTCCGGTACGACGATGCCCTCGGCCTGGAGCGCGTGGAGCAGCAGCGCCGCGTACTCGTCGTTGTACGTGAAGACGGCGTCCAGCCCGAGGCTCGGCCAGCGCTGGGCGAGGGCCCTCCCGGACTCCCGTGTATAGGCCAGTTCCACCGGGGTGACGGTCGCCATGCGCCGGGCCGCAACCGACTCGGCGCCCGCGAGGCGCGGCTGCGCGAGGGCGCCGAGGCCCCTCTCCTGGGGCATGACCACGCCGATCCTGGTCCGGCCGCGCTCGATGAGGTGCTCGGCGGCGGCGGCGCCGATGTGGCTGTGGTCGAAACCGATGGTGTGCACGCCCTCGACGGGGTGGGACGCGAAGGCCAGCAGCCCGCGCACTCCGGCACGGCCCAGCAGCTCGGCCGCCTGGGGGGTGAAGCGGTCGCCGTCCAGGGCGACGACGGCCGCGGGGCGCAGCTCGGCCCAGGCACGGGCGGCGTCGACGGGGTCGGCGAAGCGGCCCGCGTGGAGCACGGCCGTGTAGCCGAGCTGGTCGAGTTCGCTGTGCAGGTCGTCGACCCAGTCGCTGACGAGGCGGCCGATCGCGGAGATCGACGCGGGCATCAGGACGAGGTTGCTGCGGCCGGCGCGCAGGGACCGGGCGGCGGCGTGCGGTACGTAGCCGAGGTGCCGCGCCGCGTCGAGCACCCGAGCCCGGGTGCTCGCGCTGACCCGATGGCCTTGGGTGTCGTTGAGCACGAAGGAGACCGTGGCACGCGACACCCCGGCGAGGCGGGCCACGTCGGCGCTGGTGATCGACGCGGGGACGTGAGTGTCTTTCGCCATGACGTCCCTCGATGCTCCTTGTGCGCTGCTTGCTCCTTCCTTTCAGGTTACACGAGTTAGATCAAGGGAGCGGTGGCGTGCCCAGACGTGCGCGCGGGGCCGTGCAGGAGCCGGGAGGCTCCCGCCAGGTCGTCCAGCGCGGTGACGACGGAATCGAAGCGCATCGTCGTGCGCCGGCGGGTGTCGTACGGCTGCCAGTGCGGCAGGTCCGGATGGTTCGGGTCACCGGTGCGGACGAAGGAGATCCAGGCCCGGTGCATGGCGTACGCGAGACCGTCGCGGACGGCGGGAGCGAGACCGCCGCGGACGGCGGGAGCGAGTCCGGCCAGGAAGGGCGCGTGCGCCCACTGGTCGAAGTTGTCGAAGACGAAGGGCAGTTCGAGGCAGTGCGCGGCGCCGAGCCGGCCCTCGTAGGCGGGGGTGGGCAGGTCGAACTGGTACGCCCACACGGGGTTGCCCGCCGCGGCCCGGGCCTCGGCCAGCCGGACGGCGGGGACCCGGAAGAGCTCGTCCGTGATGAGGTCCATCAGCACGTCGGCCGGGCGGGCCCCGGGCCGGGCGCGCTCGTACGCCGCGTACACCTCGGCGGCGGCTTCGCTCCCGAAGGTCTCCGCGATCCGGTCGGTGACCTGCTCACGGGTGGCGGCGGCGTACCCCTCGTCGAGGGCGAACCCGAAGTTGGCCTCCTCCCTCGTCCAGCCGATCATGACGTCGATGCCGGCGGCCGCTCCGTTCAGCAGCGCCTGCGCCGGGTGGGTCCGGAGGGTGGTGCCGTCGATGACCGGCAGGAACGGCGTCGGCCAGTACCCCCACCGCATCGTCTGCGCGAAGAGTCCGCCGCCCGCCCCGATCAGCTGCTGCCAGGGCAGCGTGCGCAGCTCGGCCGGGTCCTTGGCGCCGGCCAGCTCCAGGTAGGCGGCGGTGCGCTCCAGACAGGCCTCCGGGCCGGGGAGGTCCAGGCCGAAGGGCGGGCTCTGCAGGATCACCCGCCGGATCAGCCCCTGGGTCTCGGGATGTCCGGCGAGGGCGGCGGTGGAGACCGCCCCGCCGGACTGGCCGGCGACGGTGACGAGGTCCGGGTCGCCGCCGAAGGAGGCGATGTTCTCCTTCACCCACTGCAGGGCGGCGAGCTGGTCGGAAAGCCAGGGGTTGCCACTGTCACCCTCCTCCCCCTCCGCCCCCTCCTCCCCCTGCTCGCCGGTGTAGAGGTAACCCAGCGGCCCGATGCGGTAGTTGATGCTCACGACGACGAGGTCGCCGTCGCGCGCGAAGGTCTCGCCGGAGTAGCCGGGCAGCGAGCCGGAGCCGGACACGAAGCCGCCGCCGTGGATCCAGACGAGTACCGGACGGCGGGCGCCGTCGGCAGCGGGCGTCCAGACGTTGAGGGTCAGGCAGTCCTCGTCGAACGGCGGCGACCCGTGCCCGCCGAGCACCGGGTCGCCGCCTTCCACGTACATCTGCGGTGCGCTCGGGCCGTCGACGGTGGCGTCCCTCGTGCCGCTCCAGCCGGCGTGCGGCCGCGCGGGCCGCCAGCGCAGGTCGCCGACGGGAGGGGCGGCGTAGGGCACGGCCCGGAAGACGGCGACCCCACGCTCGATCGCGCCGCGCAGGCGCCCTGCGGCGAGGTCCACCACCGTCGTCTGGTCCTGACCTGGGGAGTGGGGCATGAGCCGTTCCTTCCTGAGTGCGGCGCACCGGAGGCGCGATGACAGCGAGATTATGGCGTGAATTTAACGCCCGTCAACACTGCGCAATATATTGAGACGCCTCTCGGGGCCGCTCCTCACATCCACAGGCTGTCCGAGGCCATGCGCTCCGCTTCCACCTTCAGCAAGGGCGCGAAGACCCGCCACAGCACGAGGCAGGCTCCCGCGCCGAGGAGAACGCCGGCGAAGGTGTCGCTGAGCCACTGGGCGTGCAGCCAGGTACGGCTCCCCATCATGGCGAGGACGTACGAGGCCCCGATCACCCACCACCAGCGTCGCGCACGCGGCGGGAACACCACCACCGCGACCACGATCACGAGCGTCACCGAGGTGAACACCTGGCCGGAGGGGTACGAGCCGTCGTTGACCAGCACCCACGGGTGCGGCGGGCGCGGGCGGTCGGCCAGCGCCTTGAGCGGCAGGACGAGGAAGACGTTGGTGATCACGGCGGTCGTGAGGACGAACAGCCCCGAGCGCCAGCGCCCGTAGACGCAGAGACAGCCGATCAGCGCGAGCGGCAGGACGAGGCCGAACGGGCCGCCGAGCCGGTCGAGGAAGAGGGCGAACCCGCCGAACCCGTCCGATCCGCCGGATCCCTCGGCGGCGGAATCGTTCACCGAGGCGGCCCACCGGTCATCGAGCTCCTGGAAGAAGGGCTGCTGGTCCATCCGGAGCAGCAGCGCAACCAGGAACGCGAGCAGCAACAGGCCGATCCCGAAGGCGAGCGCGTGGCGCGGCGGGGCGGCGGGGAGGTGGTGCCGGGGCGGAGGGGACGGACGGGGCGGACGGGACGGCCGAGACGGCGGCAAGAGGGGCGGCGAGGGGTACATGGCGAGCCTTTCACGGCCGCCTCCCCGGGCGATGGGGGCGCACGGAGAGCAGCACGGAAGCGGGGACGGGAGCGAGCGGGAGGACGGACAGACGGGGGAACCGGGAGCGGAAACCGGAGGACCGGGAGCGGGGGCCGGGGGCTCGGGGACGGGTCGGGAGGGGAGGGGGTGGGGAAACAGGGAAGCGGAGACCAGAAAGCGGGAGTCCGGGAACGCGAGCCCGTGTGCGGGATGCACCACGAGCGCACCCCGCCTGGAGTGCGACCCCAGGGGCGCCCAGCCGGCCGGTCTGCACCCAGGGAGCGGCCCTACCCCGCGGATCGCGCGGCGAACGAGGGACCCGGCCCGTTGGGCCCCTCCCAGCCGGCCGCAGAACGCACGGCAGACAAGGGAGTCGGCACGGTGGAGCACCTCCCAGCCGGTCCCACAGATCGCGCGGCGCACGAGGGAGCCGACCCGTCGGCCCTCCCAGCCGGTCCGGCGGAACGCACGGCAGACGAGGGAGTCGGCACAGCGCAGCACCTCCCAGCCCGCCCCGCAGACCACACGACAGGCGGGAGAGCCGGCACCGTTGGGCACCTCCCAGCCCGCCCCACGGAACGCACAGCGGACGAGGAAGCCGGCACGGTGGCGCACCTCCCAGCCCACCCCACGGAACGCACGGCGGACGAGGAAGTCGGCACAGCGCAGCGCCCCTCAGCCCGCCCCGCAGACCACACGACAGGAGGGAGAGCCGGCACCGTTGGGCACCTCCCAGCCCGCGCCACGGAACGCACGGCAGGCAAGGGAGTCGGCGCAGTGGAGCCCCCCTAGCCGGTCCTGCGGATCGCGCGGCGGACCAGGGTGTCGGCACGGTGGAGCGCACCCAGCGGTGGCTGGGGATGTCGACGGCCGGGGGTCGTGCCGGGGCGCCTCCCGGCGGTGGCCGGGGAGGGGCGCTCCGCCGGGCCTCACGAGCCCGGGACCAGCGGCGCGATCGGCGCGGGAGGCCCCGGAGGGTGCCCGGGGTCCGGCCGGCCCGCCGCGCCTGGTCGGCGCGCCGCATCGTCACGTCGCCCGAGTGGGGAGCCGTACGGTTCGCGGCGCAGGAACCGCGCGCCGCGCGCCGCTCCGGCGACCAGGTCGTCGCGGTGCGGCACGGAGTATTGCCTATGCGTGACGGCCGCCACAAGTACAAGAGGGTTTTTCGACACATCAGCCTGCACAGTGACCTCAACGCGATGGTTACACGTCCTCTCACCACGGCCCCTCCATCGGTCACGATCTGCGCAACGACCCACCGCAGGCTCTGGCGGTGCCCGGAAATGGGTGCTACACAGTCTCCAACGCACTTGGTGACACGTGTAACAACATCAAGTAAACCGCGGTCGTCCGCCCCACCCCCGGTGACACCGCCGCCCGGCCTCCGCTCGCGGGGCGCCCTATCCCCCCACGCACCGCCACCTCCCCGCTCCGTCCCCCGAGGAGTCGTCATGGCCACGCCCGAAGCCGTAGATACACCCGTACCCCCGAAGCCGGAACCCGTCCGCCAGCGGGGGCTGCTGCCCCTGCTGCTGGTCGCCAACTCCGCGCTGATGGCCGTCTACATGGGTGTCGGCTCCGTCCTGCTCCCCACTCAGATCGCCGCGATCGCCCCCGATGACAAGGTCGCCGTCCTCGGACTGATCGGCGGCATCAGCGCGATCTTCGCCACCGCCTTCAACCCGATCGCCGGCGCCCTCTCCGACCGCAGCGGCCGCCGCAACCCCTGGATCCTGGGCGGCGGCCTGGCCTCGCTCGTCTTCCTGGGCCTGCTCGGCAGCGTGAACACCGCGCTGCTCGTCGGCATCGGCTGGTGCCTGATCCAGGCGACCATGAACATCTACCAGGCCGCGGTCACCGCGATCGTCCCGGACCGGATCCCCGCCGCCCGTCGCGGCACCGCGTCCGCGCTGGTGGGGCTCGGTCTGCCCATCGGTGGCACGGTCGGCGTGCTCGTCGCGTCGAACACCGCCGAGCACCTGCTCACCGGCTATCTGATCCTCGGCGCGATCGTCGCCGTATCCGCGCTGCTGCTCACCGGATTCTGCCGGGACGTCCCGCGCACCGAGCCCGCCGCCGAGGCGCCGGCCGCGCCCAAGCGCGCCCAATTGGCCGCCTTCCTCTCGGCCTTGGCCAACCACGACTTCCGCTGGGCCTTCATCGGCCGCGCTCTGATGGTCCTCGGCTACTTCGCCGTCGTCGGGTACCAGCTGTACATCCTCGACGACCACATCACGCTGCCCGCCGGGCTCACCCCGCCCGCCGCAATGGCCATCCTCACCCCGGTGTCGATGGTCGCGATGGCCCTCTCCACCGTGCTCGGCGGGCTGCTGTCCGACCGCCTGGACCGCCGCAAGGTGTTCGTCGGCGTATCGGCCGCGCTCGCCGGGCTGGTCATGGTGGTCCCCGTGGTCAGCCCGACCTGGACCGGCATGCTCGTCTTCAGCGCGCTCAACGGCCTCGCCTTCGGCTGCTTCATGGCCGTCGACACAGCGCTCGTCACCCTGGTGCTCCCGAGGGCCGAGGACGCCGCCCGCGACATGGGCGTCCTCAACATCGCGAACGCGGGACCGCAGATCATCGCCCCCTTCGTCGCCTCGGCCGTCGTCACCGTGCTGGGCGGCTACACCCCGCTCTTCCTGGTCGGCGGAGCCCTCTCCCTGATCGGCGCGCTCGCCATCCTCCCGATCCGCAGCGTGCGCTGACCCTTCCCCTACCCCCCTCCTTCTGGCCCCCTCCTCCGGGCCCCCTCCTCCGGGACCCCTGGCCCTCCCGCGAGACCGGGCCCGGCCCGAACTCCGGCGGGGGGGGGGGGGGGGGGGGGGGTCCTCCGGAAAACACAAGCCTCCCCCCCCCCCCCCCCCCCCCCCCCCTCAGGGGAAACCCGTGAGAAACAAGAGAGGCCTTCCTCCTGTCGA